>CAZOGW010000027.1:0-14084 GCA_964579415.1 uncultured Acidimicrobiaceae bacterium
CGCCAAGAACTACCCCAACGACGGCGACTCCGTCTGGCGGCTGTTCTACGACACGGTCAAGGGCGGCGATTACCGCGCCCGTGAAGCCAACGTGTACCGGCTGGCACAGGTGAGCAACGAGATCATCGACCAGTGCACCGCCCAGGGCGTCCCCTTCGCCCGCGAGTACGGCGGGCTGCTCGACAACCGCTCCTTCGGCGGCGCCCAGGTGTCGCGCACCTTCTACGCCCGGGGCCAGACCGGCCAGCAGCTCCTCCTCGGCGCCTACCAGGCTCTGGCCCGCCAGGTGAAGGCCGGGTCGGTGGACCTGCACACCCGCTCCGAACTGCTCGACGTGGTACTCAAGGAAGGTCGCGCCGTCGGCATCGTCGTCAGAGACCTGGTCACCGGGGAGGTGACGTCGCACTCGGCGCACGCGGTGGTACTGGCCACCGGCGGGTACGCCAACGTGTTCTACCTGTCCACCAACGCCATGGCCTCCAACGTGACCGCCATCTGGCGGGCGCACCGCAAGGGGGCGTATTTCGCCAACCCCTGCTACACCCAGATACACCCCACCTGCATCCCCGCCAGCGACGACTTCCAGTCGAAGCTGACCCTGATGTCCGAATCGCTGCGCAACGACGGTCGCATCTGGGTGCCCAAAGCCGCCGGGGACACCCGCAGCGCCGACGAGATCCCCGAGGAGGACCGCGACTACTACCTGGAGCGGGTCTACCCCGCCTTCGGGAACCTGGTCCCGCGTGACGTCGCCTCCCGGGCGGCCATGCGCCAGATCGAGCAGGAGCGCGGCGTCGGCCCGCTGCGCAACGGCGTCTACCTCGACTTCGCATCCTCCATCGAGCGGCTCGGCGCCGACGTCATCGAGGCCCGCTACGGGAACCTCTTCGAGATGTACGAGCGCATCACCGACGAGAACCCCTACAAGGTCCCCATGCGCATCTACCCGGCGCCGCACTACACCATGGGCGGGCTGTGGGTGGACTACAACCTGATGACCACCATCCCCGGCCTGTATGCCCTGGGCGAGGCCAACTTCTCGGACCACGGCGCCAACCGCCTCGGCGCCAGCGCCCTCATGCAGGGCCTGGCCGACGGCTACTTCGTCATCCCCTACACCATCGGCGACTACCTGGCCGACTACCTCAACAAGCCCCCCGTTCCCACCGACGACCCGGTGTTCGTCGAGGCCGAGCAGGAGGTGCGGGACCGCACCAGGCGGTGGTTGTCGGTGAAGGGCACCCGCACCGTCGACCACTTCCACCGCGAGCTGGGGAAGACCCTCATCGAGTACTGCGGCCTGGCCCGCTCGGCGGAGGGCCTGGAGAAGGCGCTGGCGGAGATCCCGGCCCTCTACCAGGAGTTCCTCTCCGACGTGAAGGTGCTCGGCACCGACGAGTCGGTGAACCAGTCGCTGGAGAAGGCGGGGCGGGTCGCCGACTTCTTCGAGTTGGCCCAGTTGATGTGCCGCGACGCCCTGGACCGGCGCGAGTCCTGCGGCGGACACTTCCGGGTGGAGTCGCAGACCCCCGAGGGTGAGGCGTTGCGGGACGACGAGAATTACGCCCACGTCTCGGCGTGGGAGTGGCAGGGTCCCGGCGAGGCCCAGGTGAAGCACACCGAGGAACTCGCCTTCGAGAACGTGAAGCTGGCGCAGAGGAGCTACAAGTAATGGACCTGACGCTGCGGGTGTGGCGCCAGCCGAGCGCGGTGGCGCCCGGCGAGTTTCGGACCTACCGGGCGGACGACATCTCCCCTGAAGCCTCGTTCCTCGAGATGCTCGACATCGTCAACGAGCGCCTGGAGCACCACGGCGAGGAGCCCATCGCCTTCGACCACGACTGCCGCGAGGGCATCTGCGGGTCGTGCGGGGTGATGATCAACGGCCAGCCCCACGGGCCCCAACTCGGCACCGCCACCTGCCAGCTCCACATGCGCAAGTTCTCCGACGGCGACACCATCGTGATCGAGCCGTGGCGGGCGACGGCCTTCCCGGTGGTGCGGGACCTGATGGTGGACCGCAGCGCCTTCGACCGCATCGTCGAGGCCGGCGGCTACATCACCGTCAACACCGGCAGCGCCCCCGACGCCAACCTGATCCCGGTGCCCAAGGCGGCGTCGGAGGCCGCCATGGACGCCGCCGCCTGTATCGGCTGCGGCGCCTGCGTCGCCGCCTGCCCCAACAGCGCCGGGCAGCTCTTCACCTCGGCCAAGCTGGCCCACCTCAACCTGCTCCCCCAGGGCCAGCCGGAACGCAACCAGCGCACCGTCGCCATGGTGGAGACCATGGAGGAGTTCTTCGGCTCGTGCACCAACCACGGCGAGTGCGAAGCCGCCTGCCCCAAGGGCATCAGCATCGACTACATCGCCCTCATGAACCGCGACTACCTCAAGTCCAAGATCGCCGACGCCCGCCTCGCCGGCCGCTGATCCGCCCCACCGTTCGCTGCCCGTCTTCGTCCTTCCCCGGCTTTGCGGTGGCCGATCGGACGGGGTGTTCGTCCTCCCCCGGCCGAAGGCTGGGGGAGGTGGCAGCCGGCAGCTTTGGGCCGGCTGACGGAGGGGGTCTTCGTCTCAGGCCGGTTGCGCTCGTTGCGACGCGATGCCGACCTGCTGCTGGACTGATGAGACCACGCGCCTCACCGGCGATCACCAGAGGGTGCGCAGCCCCGCGAGGGTGGTTCATGACCGACTCTCAAAACGTCCGCAGAAGCGGCAGCCGCCGTGGGCGGAGAGTTGCTCGTGGGAGTCGGCGAGCGCCTCTCGGAATAGCCCGGCATCGTACGGCTCATCAAGCAGGGGGCACGCGGTGGTCAGGGCCCGCGCATGACGTCGTCCTCGGATCGGCAGCGCGAGTGACATCCGGCCGCACACATCGGAAACTGGGGAACCAGCGTTCTTGCGCCTCGATAGATTGCAGGGACTCGATCACACCGCGTGCCTGACTCTCCGTCCCTTGTTTGCGCTGATGCCTCGCGATCTGGAATCCTGAGTGGCTCAGGGAGGAAGGGGTGGTCTCGATGGCGGAAGACGGTTGGCAGCGAGCGCGGCTGATTCCAACCAGCGGCATCAGCGGTCAGGAGGAGGCGGAGCGCCGAGCGACTTCCGCGCTTTTGGCTGTGATGGGCGCTGTCCGTGAGTTCGGAGTATCGATGGTGAAACCGTTTGGTGCTCCATCGGGACAATTCAGCACCTACATCGAGGTCCCGTTCAAACTCGGGGAGCGAACGATCTACCCCGACGGCGCCGTCCAAATAGCCCGCGCTGGACGCGTGTGGACGGCCCTGATCGAGATCAAGACCGGCAGCGCAGCGCTTGAGAAGGCCCAGGTTGAGGCGTACCTGGACGTAGCCAAGGAGTATGGGCACCAAGCGGTGGTGACGATCTCCAACCAGCTTGCCCCCGCGCCCGGTATGCACCCACTTGAGGTCGACCGCCGCAAACTGCGGCGTGTCGAGTTGTTCCATCTGTCGTGGGCTGAGGTTCTAACTCTTGCCGTTCAGCAGCGCGTGCATCGCGGGGTATCCGATCCAGACCAGGCATGGATACTGGGCGAGCTGATCCGCTACCTCGAACATCCTCGATCCGGCGCATTGGACTTCGATGACATGGGCGCGTCCTGGGTGCCGGTCCGAGATGCCGTGAAAGCCGGCACGCTGAGGCGAACGGACAAGGGTTTGGTCGAAGTCGTGACTCGCTGGGAGCAACTCTTGCGATTCGCGGCGCTGCGTTTGGGTCGCGAGTTGGGCGCCGATGTTCAGGTTCAACTCACAAGGAAGGAAGCTGGCGATCCGAGCCTGCGGTTCTCCGCGCAATCACAGTCGTTGATCAATGGTGGATACCTCACCGGTAGCCTGCGCATCCCGGGCGCTGCAGGGCCTGTCGACATCAAGGCCGACCTACGCCTCGGACAGGTCATCGTGTCCATTGACATCGACGCGCCACGGGAAGGACGTCCAGTCACTCGAATCAATTGGCTCCTGAGACAGCTGCGTGAGGCACCCCCGACTCTGAGGATTGATGCGTTCGCTGCCGGGACCAGAATGTCAACCAGCGAACTACTCCATGCGGCGACCGAAGATCCGAGCCTGCTGGTCCACAACTCGAAACGCGAGCTCCGCTCCTTCCGCGTGATGGCGGCTTCTCCTACCGGCCAGAAGCGTGGCACCGGACGAGGTGGGTTCATCGACAGCGTGCTCGGTGCCATCGACGGCTTCTACGAGGACGTGGTCCAGCGACTCCGACCCTGGTCGGCCAAGGCGCCTCAGCTTCCCAAGGGGGGCAAGACAGCCGCAGAAGCCGCAGGTATCGATCTCGATCCTCCTCCCAGCGACATGGCCCGGCCGCCGATCCGAGAGCTTGTCGAGCAGCCACCCGTGCCAGCGACCTTCGAAGACGTCGAGTGAGGCTGGTCGAACTGGCGACCGTGCAGCACGCTGCACGGCGACAGGCGAACCACGGGGCACCGGGTGGTAGCTTGCGTCCGGTCACGACGAGGGAGAGGGGTGACGCCATGGGAGACGTGACGAAGGTGACGCTGGACGAGTCCGAGATCCCGCAGGCCTGGTACAACATCGTGCCCGACCTGCCGGAGCCCCCGCCCCCGGTGCTGCACCCGGGGACCCTGGAGCCGATCGGGCCCGACGACCTGGCGCCGCTGTTCCCCATGGACCTGATCCTGCAGGAGGTGACTTCGGAGCGGTTCGTCGACATCCCCGGCGAGGTCCTCGACGTCTACAAGCTGTGGCGGCCCACCCCGCTGTACCGGGCCCACCGTCTGGAGAAGGCCCTCGATACCCCGGCGCGCATCTATTACAAGTACGAGGGCACCAGCCCCGCCGGCTCGCACAAACCCAACACGGCGGTGCCCCAGGCCTACTACAACGCCAAGGCGGGCGTGCGCAAGCTCACCACCGAGACCGGCGCCGGGCAGTGGGGGTCGGCGCTGGCCTTCGCCACCACGATCTTCGGCCTCGATCTGGAGGTGTGGCAGGTACGCAGCTCGTATGACCAGAAGCCGTACCGCCGCCTGATGATGGAGACGTGGGGAGCCACCGTGCACCCGTCTCCGTCGACGGTGACGGCGGCGGGCCGGGCCATCCTCGACGCCGATCCGGCCAGCCCGGGAAGCCTGGGCATCGCCATCTCCGAGGCGGTGGAGGTGGCGGCGCAGAGCGAGGACGTCAAGTACTCGCTGGGGTCGGTGCTCAACCACGTCCTGATGCACCAGACGGTGATCGGCGAGGAGGCGCTGCTGCAGATGGCCAAGGCGGGCGATCAGCCCGACGTCATCGTCGGCTGCACCGGCGGAGGGTCGAACTTCGGTGGCCTGTCCTTCCCGTTCCTGCGCGAGAAGCTGGCGGGGAAGATGTCGCCCACTATCCGCTGCGTCGAACCGGCGGCCTGTCCCTCCCTCACAAAAGGCGTCTATGCCTACGACT
Organism: uncultured Acidimicrobiaceae bacterium; assembly: GCA_964579415.1. Lineage (GTDB taxonomy): Bacteria > Actinomycetota > Acidimicrobiia > Spongiisociales > UBA5794 > CAZOGW01. Next base: position 5,442 of record CAZOGW010000027.1, read on the forward strand.
TCGGCGACACCGCCGGCATGACGCCGCTGGTCAAGATGCACACCCTGGGGCACGACTTCATCCCCGAGGCGATCCACGCCGGCGGGCTGCGCTACCACGGCATGTCACCGCTCATCAGCCATCTCTACGAGCTGGGGCTGGTGGAGGCGGAAGCGATCGGGCAGATCGAGTGCTTCGAGGCCGGGGTGACGTTCGCCCGCACCGAGGGGATCATCCCCGCCCCCGAGCCCACCCACGCCATCGCCGCCGCCGTGCGCGAGGCCAGGGCGGCACGGGAGGCGGGGGAGGAACGGGTCATCCTCACCGCCCTGTGCGGCCACGGGCATTTCGATCTGGGTGCCTACGAGGCTTTCCTCTCCGGCTCGCTGGTCGACTTCGACTACCCCGCCGAGCGGGTCGCCGCCGCCCAGGAGCGGATACCCGCCGTGCCTGCGTAGGATCGCGGCGTGAAACACGGGAGCCTTCGACACCTGCTTGTGGCGCTCGCTGCCGTCCTCGTCGTGGCCGCCTGCACCGGTGACGACGATGGAGCGACGATCACCGAAGCCCCCCAGCAGCCGGAGATCACGTCGGCACCCACCGAGGTCGCCGGCGACCCCACCACCACCACGTCGACTACGGTCCCCGGCCCGGAGACCCACCCTGTTGAGATCGAAGGCGCCGACCTCCCCACCTTCGAGGCCGAGCACACCGATCCGTCACAGGATCCGGCGGTGGGGACGCCGGCACCCGTCGTGTCCGGTGTGGACTTCGCCGGCTTCCCGGTCACGCTCGGTGGCGGCGACGGTCCCTATGCGGTGGTCTTCCTGGCCCACTGGTGCCCCCACTGCCAGTCCGAGGTGCGCCAGGTCCAGCCGTTGCTCGACGCCACCGGCGACATGCCGGTACCCGGTGTCGAGATCCTCTCCGTGGTCACCTCGATCGACGAGGACATGGACAACTATCCCCCGTCGGCGTGGCTGTACGCCAACGGCTGGACCCCGCCGGTGCTGCGGGACAGCGAGGACAACGAAGCCCACCAGGCCTACGGATACGGCGGCTTCCCCTACTGGGTCTTCGTCGACGCCGACGGCATGGTCGCCCGCCGTAGTGCCGGGGAGCTCGACATGGCCCAACTCGAGGAGTACCTCGCCGAGATCGCTCCCGACGTCGCCTGACAATCGAGCTGCAAACTCCCGATCCGGCCGAGAGGGGGAGGAATCCGACCCGAAAGGGCCCCCAATCCCGTATCGCGGTGGGTACGTTTGATACACGGGGGTGCAGCCGCGTCCCCACTGCGCGACCAAGGAGGGAGTCATGCGCAAGACCTCCCATACGCAAAGATGGGTGATCGGCCTCTCAGTGATCGCCCTGGCCATCGTCTCGCTGGCACCGGCCGGTTTCGCCGCGTCCGGAGCACAGAGCGAGGAGGCCCCGGCGCTGCAGGGCGACCAGCTCGACGACCGCAACAAGGACAACCGGCAAGGCAGGGTGGCCCCGACCGCCCGCCAGCGCACCGAGGCCGCCGCCGCCGGCGCCCGTGCCACCTGGAACAACCTCGGGACACCCGCCAGCCTCACCGTTGCCGACGAACCGCTCGCCGACGGGCTCTCCGCCGATGCGGCGACGGCTGCCAACGAGTTCGTCGCGGGCAACCTCGACCTTCTCGGCCTCGAGGCCTCCGGTGCCGAGGCGCTGGAGCTGCTCACCGTCGCCCCCATGGGTGAGGGCGCCGCCGTCATCATGCGCCAGCGATTCGGCGACCTCGAAGCCGGCCACGACGGCATGCTCGTCGTCGGCGTACGCGACGGCGCCGTGTGGCATGTCAGCTCCTCGCTGGCTCGCAGCGGCGAGGCACCAGCCCCGGCGACTCTCAGTGCCGACGAAGCCGAGGCGATAGCTCTCGCCGACGCCGGGGTCACCGGAACGGTGGTCCGCAATGAGCTGGTCGCCGTCCCCACGCCCGACCGGGGCGCCCGGGCGGCCTACCACATCGAGCTCATCGACAACGGCGCCCTCCCCGTGGCCTATGCCACCTTCGTCGATGCCCGTGACGGCGGGATCCTGGTACGCCAGGACCTGGTCGACTGGGAGCAGGACAACCCCGTGTGGGAGGTCTTCCCCGGTTCCCCGGCCACCGACTACTCCTCGAACGACACCAGGGCCACCTGGTGCTGGACGCCCATCGCCGGATGCGACGAGGTGGTGGGCACCCCCGCATCGCCGCTGCCGTGGGACGTCAACCCGGCCACCGGACTGTCGACCACCACCACCAACGGCAACAACTCGATCGCGGTCCACAACTGGTTCTCCAACGATCCGTTCAGCGTCGGGACCGAGACGGCGACGGCGTCGCCCTCCCGGGACTACAAGTACGCCTGGACCAACCAATGGTATGAGCAGAGATGCGACCCGGCCACATTCACGTCGCCGCAGAGCGCCGACATCGATGCGGCTCGGGCCAACCTGTTCGGCATGCACAACCGCATGCACGACTGGTCCTACCACCTCGGGTTCACCGAGGCAACGTGGAACATGCAGCGGGACAACTTCGGGCTCGGTGGACTGGGCAACGACCCGGAACAGGGGAATGCCCAGGCCGGCGGTGTCAGCGGCGGTCCTCCCGGGTTCGCCGCCCGCGACAACGCCAACCAGATCACCGGAGCCGACGGTGTCGCACCCATCACCAACATGTACATGTGGCAGCCGATCGCGGCCACCTTCTACGCACCGTGTGTGGACGGCGACTACGACATGTCGGTGATAGCCCACGAGTACGGCCACGCCATCACCAACCGGATGATCGCCGGGCCGAACGCGGGGGTGAACACCCCGCAGGGCATGTCGGAGAGCTGGTCGGACCTCATCGCCTTGGCCTATCTCACCGAGCACGGCTACACCCCGCACGGCGACCGGGCATCGGTGGTCGGCGAATACGTCACCGGTGACTCCGTCGCCGGTATCCGCAACTACAACATGGCGAAGAGCCCGCTCAACTACAGCCACATCGACTACGACTTCGTCGGGTTACAGGTCCACGCCTCGGGCGAGGTGTGGAGCGCCACCAACTACGACATCCGGAACGCGCTGATCCAGCGGTACGGCACCGGGAACCCGGCCAACCGCAAGGCTTGCGCCAACGGCGGTCTCCCGGTGACATCGTGTGGCGGAGGCCGGCGCTGGTCGCAGATCATGTTCGACTCGTTCCTGCTGATGGCGGTCAGCCAGAACAGCATGGTGCAGGCCCGCGACGCCATGCTGGCGGCGGACAACATCCGCTTCGGAGGCGCCAACCAGGACTTGCTGTGGAACGCCTTCGCCAAGCGCGGGCTCGGCCAGGGTGCATCGAGCAGCGGGGCCGGCGATACCCAGCCCGTCCCCAGCTTCTCGTCGCCTCACGCCGACGAGGCGACGGTGACGTTCAAGCCGACGGGCAGCAATGGGGCCGCAATCCCCAACGCCCAACTCTTCGTCGGCCCCTACCAGGCGCGGGCGTTCGCCATGGCCGACACCGACGCCGCCACCGCGGCGACGGACACGTTCCAGATAGTGCCCGGCCATTACGAGTTCATCGTGGTGGCACCGGGCTACGGGCACGTCCGGGTCAACGGCGAGTCGTTCGCCGCCGGCGAGGTGCGCGACCTGGTGGTGCCGATGCGTGTCAACCTGGCCTCGGCTGCGTCGGGAGCGACCGCCACCGGCGACGGCATCAACCTGGCCCGCCTCATCGACGACAGCGAGGCCACCAACTGGGCATCTCTGGGGAGCCCCGTGGCCGGGAAGCAGGTGACGGTGGACCTGGCCGGCGGCGCCCATGTGGTGCGCCGGGTCAATGTCAGTGCCCAACTCCGCCCACCCCTGGCAGGCGACCCGGACGCCGGCACGCAGAACCGGTTCACTGCGCTGCGCAGCTTCCGGGTGCTGGCCTGCGACGCCACCGCCGGCCTCGACTGCACCAACTCGGCCAACTTCACAGTGATCCACACCAGCGCACCGGATGCCTTCCCTTCGGTGGCGCCGCGGCCCCGTGTCCCCGAGTTGGCACTGAAGCAGTTCAGCGTGACGCCGACGAGGGCGACGCACCTGCGCCTCGAGGTGGTAGCCACCCAGTGCACCGGCGCGCCCGACTACGCCGGCGATCAGGACGACGACCCGCTCAACGTCACCGACTGCACCACCGGAAGCGCCCAGGCCCTCAACGTGAGAGCCTCCGAGTTCCAAGTCTTCGGCTGAGAGGAGGTGGGGGGTGTGCGTCTGACGGCCGCTCACCCCCCCCACAACCCGTACTAAGTACTAAGTACTAAGTACTAAGTACTAGGTACTACGTGCTGCGTACTTTACACCCGTTCTGGTCCCGGAACGAACGATCGTTTGTTAGAATGGGTTGGTTGGCGATGCGAGGAAGGTGTCGATGACGGAGCAGGAACGGTTCGAGGCGATCATCGCCGCCGACGACAAGATCGAGCCCACCGACTGGATGCCGGAGGAGTACCGCAAGACGCTCATCCGCCAGATCGCGCAGCATGCGCACTCCGAGATCATCGGGATGCAGCCCGAGGGCAACTGGATCACCCGGGCGCCGTCGCTGAAGCGCAAAGCGATCCTCATGGCCAAGGTCCAGGACGAAGCGGGACACGGGCTCTACCTGTACTCGGCGGCAGAGACGCTCGGCGTGGGCCGCGACGAGCTGCAACGCCTGCTCCACACCGGCCGCCACAAGTACTCGTCGATCTTCAACTACCCGACCCTCACCTGGGCTGACATGGGCACCATCGGATGGCTGGTCGACGGAGCCGCCATCACCAACCAGGTGGCGCTGACCCGCACCTCCTACGGGCCCTACGCCCGGGCCATGGTGCGCATCTGCAAGGAGGAGTCGTTCCACCAGCGCCAGGGCTACGAGATCATGCTCACCCTGTGCCGCGGCACCGCGGTGCAAAAGGCGATGGCCCAGGACGCGCTCAACCGGTGGTGGTGGCCGTCGCTGATGATGTTCGGGCCCAACGATGGCGACTCCCCGCACACCCGGCAGTCGGTGGCGTGGAAGATCAAGCGGGTCACCAACGACGAGCTGCGCCAGCAGTTCGTCGACATGACCGTCAAGCAGGCCGACTTCCTCGGGCTCACCATCCCCGATCCCGCCCTGCGCTGGAACGAGGAGCGGGGCCACTACGACTTCGGCGCCATCGACTGGGACGAGTTCTGGCAGGTGGTCAAGGGCGACGGACCGATGAACCGGGAACGCATCGAGCACAAGGTCGCCGCCTGGGAGGACGGCGCCTGGGTACGAGAGGCGGCGGTGGCGCATGCCGCCAAACGTCGAGAGCGGGACCGGAGGATCGCATGAGCTACGACGTTCCCCTGGCGCCGGGTGAGAAGGTCGGCGACGTCGCCCGGAACCGCGACACCTGGCCGATGTGGGAGGTGTTCGTGCGCCAGCACCGCGGCCTCAACCACGTCCACGCCGGAAGCCTGCACGCCCCCGATGCCGAGACGGCGTTGCAGAACGCCCGCGACGTCTACACCCGCCGCAACGAGGGTGTCTCGGTGTGGGTGGTCCTGTCGGCGGGGATCGTCGCCTCCGACCCCGACGACGCCGACGCCATGTTCGAGCCCTTCGAGTCGCAGCCGTACCGGCACGCCACCTTCTACGAGATCCCCGAAGAAGTGGGACACATGTGAGCGACGCCCCCGTGACATCCGGCCCGCCACAGGGGGCGTCGCTCGCCGCCGAGCCCGGCACCTTCGCATACGTGCTGCGCCACGGCGACGACAACCTGATCCTGGCTCAGCGCCTGGCGCAATGGATCTCCCGGGCGCCCGAGTTGGAACAGGACATCGCCCTGGCCAACATCGCCATCGACCATCTCGGCCAGGCGCGGGCGCTGCTCACCCACGCCGGGGAGGTGGAAGGGCGGGGTCGCCGCGAGGACGACCTGGCGATGCACCGCACCGAGCGGGAGTTCACCAACCTGCTGCTGGTGGAGCTACCCAACGGGGACTTCGCCCACACCATCGCCCGGCAGCTCTTCGTCGACGCCTACCAGGTGCCGATGTGGCGGGAGCTGCAGGCCTCGACCGACGCCGTCCTCGCCGGCATCGCCGCCAAAGCGGCGAAGGAGGCTCGCTACCACCTGCGCCACTCCTCCACCTGGGTGGTCCGTCTCGGCGACGGCACCGAGGAGAGCCACCGTCGCATGCAGACCGCCGTCGACGCCCTGTGGCGCTACACCGGGGAGATGTTCCTCGCCGACGCCGTCGACCTCGCCATGGCGGACCGCGGCGTGGGGATCGACCCGTCCCCGCTGGCGGCGGAGTGGGAGGCCACCGTCGAGGCAGTACTCGCCGAGGCGACACTGTCACCACCCGACGACCCCTACCAGCGCAGCGGCGGTAGGGCCGGGTTCCACACCGAGCACCTGGGTCACCTGCTCGGCGAGTTGCAGTGGATGGCGCGCACCTACCCGGGAATGGCATGGTGAGGACGGCAGTGCACAGCCGCCAGGATGTCTGGGACGTGGTGGCAACCGTGGTGGACCCGGAGATTCCGGTGCTCACCATCGCCGACCTCGGCATCCTGCGCGATGTCACCGTTTCCGGCGACGGATCGGTCACCGTCACCATCACCCCCACCTACTCCGGCTGCCCGGCGATGGACACCATCCGCGAAGACGTGACCGCAGCGCTTGAAGGTGCGGGTATCCACGACGCCGAGGTGTCCACGGTCTACTCCCCGGCCTGGACCACCGACTGGATGAGCGAGGAGGGCCGCCACAAGCTGGCCGGCTTCGGGATCGCCCCGCCGGCTCCGGTGGCCGAGGCGGGAGCGGCGCCGGTGCTGTGCCCCCGCTGCGCCTCCGGGCACACCCGCACCGTCAGCGAGTTCGGCTCGACGGCGTGCAAGGCGCTGATGGTGTGCCAGGGATGCGCCGAGCCGTTCGACCTGTTCAAGGCGCTGTGACCGCGATGAGCGGGACGGCATCGGGGGTCGTGTTCCATCCGCTGCGGGTCGCCGAGGTGCGGCCCGAGACCGACGACGCGGTGTCGGTGACGTTCGACGTCCCCGCCGACCTGGCCGACACGTATCGCTACCTGCCCGGACAGCACGTCACCTTGAAGGCCGACATCGACGGCGAGGATGTGCGCCGCTCCTACTCGATCTGCGCCAACGCCAACACCGGGATGCTGCGGGTGGGGATCAAGCGGCTCCACGGCGGTGCCTTCTCCACCTGGGCCACCACCCGCCTCGCCCCCGGCGACGTCGTCGAGGTGATGCCCCCGGTGGGCGAGTTCACCGTCAGCCCCGATCCGGCGGTAGCCCGCCACTGCGCCGCCATCGTCGCCGGCAGTGGCATCACCCCGGTGCTGTCGCACGTGTCGACGGTGCTGGAGACCGAGCCGCACAGCCGCTACACGTTGGTCTACGGCAACCGGGCAGCGGGAACGGTGATGTTCCTCGAGGAGTTGGAGGGCCTCAAGGACCGTTACCCGGACCGCTTCCAGCTGGTCCATGTCCTCAGCCGCGAGGGCGGGTCGGTTCCGCTGTTCACCGGCAGGCTGGACGCCGGGAAGGTCACCACCCTTCTCGACAGGGTGGTCGACGCCGCCAGCGTCGACGACTGGTACCTGTGCGGGCCCTTCGAGCTGGTGGAGGCGGCGCGGGACGTCATCGCCGGGCGGGGCGTCGACCCGACCCGCATCCACGACGAGCTGTTCTTCGCCGGCCCCATCGACCCCACGCTGCTGCCGCCCACCCCCGAGGACGAGGTGGGGACCGTGGCGTTGACGTTCAACCTGGAGGGGCGGACGACGGCGACCCGGATGCGGCCCGAGACCACCGTCCTCGATGCTGCCCTGGCGGTGCGGCGGGAGCTGCCCTACTCGTGCAAGGGCGGTATGTGCGCATCGTGCAAGGCGCTGGTCGTCACCGGCGAGGTGCGGATGGACAAGAACTACGCCCTGGTGGACGCCGACCTGGCCGCCGGCTTCGTGCTCACCTGCCAGGCGCACCCGGTCACGCCGGAGCTCGTCGTGGACTTCGATCGCCGATGACCCGCAACAGCCGCGGCGATGTGATCCGCGCCGCCGGCAGGCTCTTCGCCGAGAAGGGCTACCACGGGACCTCGATGCGCGACCTGGGCGAGGAGCTGGGCCTGCGCAAGGGATCGCTGTACGCCCACATCGCCTCCAAGCAGGAGCTGCTGGTGGAGGTGGTGGAGCGGGGAGCCTCCCTGTTCCAGGCCTCCGCCGACACCGCGGCGGCGGTCGACGGAGGTGCCGTCGACCGGTTGCGGGCGTTCGTCGCCGGGCATGTCGACGTCGTGCTGGACAATGTGGACGAGGCCCGCACCTTCCTCAACGAGGCGCGCTCCCTCGAACCCGAGTACCGCGCCCGCATCGTCACCGCCCGCGACCGCTACGAGGTGGTGCTGCGGGGCATCCTCGCCGCCGGCGTGGAGGACGGCACCCTCTCCCCCACCACCGACCCCAAGTTGTCCGGCATCTTCGTGCTGTCCGTCCTCAACGCCGTCGACCTCTGGTTCCACGAGCCCGGCCCGCTCGACCGCTCTCAGCTCGTCGAATCCATCCTCACCTACGCCCTCGACGGCGTGCGCTGACCAAATCCGGAACCCAGGGTTCCCGACGCCGCTCAGCGTCCTCTAC
>CAZOGW010000027.1:14184-28949 GCA_964579415.1 uncultured Acidimicrobiaceae bacterium
GGCCCAGACTTCGCACAAGCTCCCCAACCCAGGGTTCCCGACGCCGCTCAGCGTCCTCTACGGCCCAGACTTCGCACAAGCTCCCCAACCCAGGGTTCCCGACGCCGCTCAGCGTCGTCCACAGCCCAAACTTCGAACGGCATCATGAACCCTGGGTTCGCCGGCCGCATAGCCGCAGGACATGGGCAAACTTGGCGCATGCCACTCCCGAAGACCCTCGCCCGGTTCAACAAGTACGCAACCAACCGCATCGCCCGGCCGGTGGCGGGCTGGGCGCCGCTGATGGGGGTGGTCCACCACACCGGACGGAAGTCCCATCAGGCCTACCAGACCCCGGTGAACGTGTTCGTGGACGGCGACCGCTACGTGATCTCGCTCACCTACGGTCCCGACACCGACTGGGTGAAGAACGTGACGGCGGCGGGCGGATGCCGCCTCACATACCGCGGCTCGACCGTCTACCTCACCGATCCGCAGCTGGTCCACCGCGAGGACGACCCCAAAGCGATCCCCGTCCCGGTGTCGCTCATCCTCGACGCCATCAAGGCCTCCGAGCTCCTGATCCTACGCCGCGCGTAGTACCTAGTACCTATTGCTACAGCACCGGCTTGAAGCTGGGGCGGGACCGCTCGAACTGGTCGATATCCTCCGCGTGCTGCAAGGTGAGGGCAATGGTGTCGAGGCCGTTGAGCAGGCAGTGTTTGACGAAGGGGTCGATCTCGAAGCTTGCCGAGAAGCCCTCGGCGGTGACTGTCTGCGCCTCCAGGTCGATGGTGACGGTGTTGTCCGGGTCGGCGGCGATATCGGTGAGCCGGGCCACCTCCTCGTCGCCGAGGACGACGGGGAGCAGGCCGATCTTGTGGCAGTTGTTGCGGAAGATGTCGGCGAACGACGGGGCGACGATGGCGCGGAAGCCCCAGTCCTCCAGCGACCAGGGGGCATGCTCGCGTGACGAGCCCGATCCGAAGTTGGGTCCGGAGACGAGCACCACGGAATCCCGGTACTCGGGACGGTTCGTGACGAACCCGGGCACCGGCTCGCCCTCGGTGTCGACGGCCCAGTCGTAGAAGAGGAACGGCCCGAACCCGGTGCGTTCCACCCGCTTGAGAAACTGCTTGGGGATGATGGCGTCGGTGTCGACGTTGGCCCGCGGCAGCGGCGCCGCCCTGCCGGAGATCACCCGTATCGGGTTCACGACCAGCTCCTGATGTCGACGAAGCTGCCCTCGACGGCGGCGGCCACGGCCATCTGCGGCGACACCAGATGGGTGCGCCCGCCGCGACCCTGGCGACCCTCGAAGTTCCGGTTGGAGGTGGATGCGCAACGCTCACCCGGTGAGAGGATGTCGGGGTTCATGCCCAGACACATCGAGCACCCGGCGTCACGCCACTCGAACCCGGCCTCCTTGAATACCAGATCGAGACCTTCCTCCTCCGCCTGCAACTTCACCAGGCCCGATCCGGGCACCACCATGGCACTGACCGCGGGGTGGACCTTCTTGCCTTCGAGGAGGGCGGCGCCGATGCGCAGGTCCTCGATGCGCCCATTGGTGCAGGAGCCGAAGAACACCCGGTCGATCGGGATATCCACTATCGCCGTACCCGGCTCCAGATCCATGTATTCCAGCGCGCGCTCGGCGGCGTCCCGGTCGAGCGGGTCGGCGAAGTCGTCGGGCGAAGGCACGGCGCCGGTCACCGGCACCACCTGGGCAGGGTTGGTTCCCCACGACACGAACGGCGCCAGCGCGGCGGCGTCGATGTCGACGTACCTGTCGAAGCGGGCGCCCTCGTCGGTGCGCAGACCGCGCCAGTACTCGACCGCGTCGTCCCAGGCGCCTGCGGCGGGGGCGTGGTGACGCCCCTCCAGGTAGGCGAAGGTGGTGTCGTCGGGGGCGATCATCCCGGCGCGGGCGCCGCCCTCGATGGACATGTTGCAGATGGTCATACGGCCCTCCATGGAGAGGGCCTCGATGGCCGAGCCGCGGTACTCCACCACGTAGCCGACGCCGCCGTCGACGCCGATGGTGCCGATGATCCCCAGGATGACGTCCTTGGCGGTGACCCCCAGCGGCAGGTCGCCGGCGACCGTGATCGCCATCGACTTCGGCTTGGACTGGGCCAGCGTCTGGGTGGCGAGGACGTGCTCCACCTCCGAGGTCCCGATACCGAATGCGAGCGCCCCGAAGGCGCCGTGGGTGGAGGTGTGCGAATCGCCGCAGACGATGGTCATGCCCGGCTGGGTGATGCCCTGCTCGGGGGCGATGACGTGGACGATGCCCTGGCGGGGGTCGTCGATCCCGAAGAGGGTGATGTCGTTGGCCTGGCAGTTGCGCACCAGGGTGTCGATCTGGATCTTCGAGAGCGGGTCGCGGATCCCCAGGCTGCGGCCCTCGGTGGGTACCCCGTGGTCGACAGTGGCCAGGGTGAGGTCGGGGCGGCGCACCCGGCGGCCCTGCAGCGCCAGTGACTCGAACGCCTGGGGGGAGGTGACCTCGTGGACCAGGTGGAGGTCGACGTAGAGGAGATCGGGCTCGTCCCCGCCGTGGCGGACCACGTGGTCGTCCCACACCTTCTCGAACAGGGTCCTCGGTTGCGTCATCGATCGGCTCCAACGTACGGAAGGGAAGGAATGGTAAACCTGATCGGAAGCCGAGCCTCCCGCCCGCCGGAACGGCTCGGGCGAGCCGCGGCCCACCGCTAGCCTCCAGCCCATGAGCATCGCATCAGTCACCGCAGCCGCCGCCGCACCCGAGATCGACCGGCTCATGCTGGCTGTCCACAGCGGAGGGCCCCGGGAACACCGGGAACGCCTCCTCGCCGCGGCCCTGGCGGTGGGGGTGCCCGAGGCGGGGATGCTGCTCACCAACCTCCGGCCCTTCCTCCAGGCCGGGCCGGTCACCCGGGAGGTGGCACGGCTGCGGGTGCGCTACCGGGCACCCGAGGTGGTGGACGCCGGGCTCGACGAGCTGGCGGGCCTTGGGCTGCTCTCCGGGGATGGGGACACCGTGGCCGCCACCGACCAGGTCGCTCCCCTGCTCGACGCGCTCGGGGAGGTGTCGGCCGAGACGGCGCAAGCCCTGTGGGCAGGCCGCGACGAGACGGTGGCCCGGCTGGCCGATGCTCTCACCGTTGTCGCCGGCGCCGTCCCCGACACCGGGTTCCCCCTCTTCGCCGCCTTCCGGATCCTGCCCGAGCCGCCCGGCCTGGCCGGCCTCAACCACCGCGTCGTGATGGTGCGTTTCGCCCGCAGTGACGCCCACGCCGCCGCCTGGGCGGCGCACGGGCTGGAGGCCGCAGACATGCCGCCCTTCACCTCGATGTGGAACGGCGACCCGGTCGGCCCGGAGGGACTGGAGAGGCTCGAGGAGCGCGGTCTGGTCGACGGTGACAACCTGACACCGGAGGCACGCGCCCTCCGGGACCGTATCGAAGCGGATACCAACGACATGCTGGCACCCGCTTTCGCCGCCCTCACCGACCCGCAGGGCTTCCTCGCCGACCTGCGCTCGCTGCCGCCTCTGCCGTGACCCGCCCCACCCGGCAGGAGCAGGCGAGGGCGATCCTCGACCGGCGCGCCTGGAAGGTGGCGTCGCAGATCCTGGGCCGCCGCGCCCGCAACGTCACCGACTTCGAAGAGGCGTTCAACCTGGAGCGCATCGACCTGGTTGCCGAAATACCCACTCCCGAAGCCATGTTCGCCCTGGGCCGCAACGTGGTCGGTCCCCGAGACGGCCTCTATGTCCTCGACGAACCCGGCGGCTACCGGGTCTACCTCCAGGAGAGAGGCGAGGAATACGGGGCGATCAGCGGCGCCGGCTTCGACGAGGCCCGCGACGCCGTGATCGATGCCCTCATCAAGCTGGACGGGATACCTTTCGACCCTCCCGGGTGAGGCCCGTCAGACGCCGACACCGCGCCCCCTGAGCACCTCGTCGAGGATGTCGGGCCGGTCGGTGACGATGCCGTCGACACCGATGTCGAGGGCCTTGTGCATGGCGTCGGGGTCGTTGACGGTCCACACGTGGACGGCGGCTCCGGCGGCGTGGGCGGCGTCCACCAGGCGGGTGTCGACGCGCAGCACCCTGGAGTCGAAGGGGACCTGGTAGGCGGCGACCCGCGCCGCCGGCAGGCGACCGGCCCGTTTGGCGGCCCACAGTCGCGCCACGGCGGATGCGCCGGCGGACGTGGCGACCGAGCCGCGGGTGATGCGACGGAAGCGGGCCACCCTGCGCTCGACGAACGAGGCGACCAGGGCGGTCTCGGACCGCCGGGCGCGCAGGATGGCCTCCGCCACCGGCCACTCCAGCCCGGGCGACTTGAGGTCGATGTTGAAGCGCAGATCGGGCCAGGTGGCGAAGGCCTCGTCCAGGCTCATGATCCCGACGCCGGTGCCGCGGTGGGGGAAACCGTGCTCTGAGCCGAACGACCAGGCGGCGTCGACGTTGCGCAGGTCTTCCCACATCCAGTCGCGGACCCGGCCCCGGGCGTTGGTGGTGCGCTCCAGGGTGGGGTCGTGGAACACGACCACCACCCCGTCGCGGGTTATCTGGACGTCGGTCTCCACGTAGCGGTAGCCGAGGTCGACCGCGCCCTGGAAGGCGACGGCGGTGTTCTCCGGCCACAGCACACGGGATCCGCGGTGTGCCAGGCGCTGCGGGTACTCGGCGTCGAGGTAGGGATGCATCCGCCGCATCCCTACCGGGTCAGGCTTCGTCGGACGAGGCGGAAGCCTCGGCGTCCCCGCCGTCACCGCCGATCTTGTCCTTCACGTCGCCGGCCACGTCCTTGGTCTTCTCCCAGGCCTGCCCGGCGACGTCCTTGCCCTTGTCGATCACCTCGGGGGTCTTCTCCTGCACGGAGTCCCAGGCATCTCCGGTGACCTCCTTGGTCTTGTCCCAGGCCTGTCCGCTGACCTCCTTGGTCTTGTCGATCACCTCGGGCGCCTTCTCCTGCGCGGTGCCGACGGCGCCGGCCGCTTTCTGCTTCCCGGAACCGAACATCTTCTTGATCGAATCGACGATTGACATGGCCGGATCCTCTCTCGGGGGGACTTCCAGGGAGTCTACGGACGGGCACCGTCCTCGTCACCCGACGCGCAGGCCGGCGGCGTTGGCGCGGAGGTTGACTCTCACGGCAAGGCGCTCGAGTTGCTGCGCGGTGTACTTCTCGACCCCGGGCAGGGGGTGTTCCGCAAGCCACGACTCGATGGCCCCGGCGATATCGGAGCGCAGGTAGATCGTCTCGATGGAGTAGCGCCGGGTGAGGGCGGGCATGGTGGCAAGGACGTCGTCCCATCGCTCGGTCAACCTGCCCCAGACGGCGGCGCCGACGTCACGGTTGGCGACGAGGCGGGCCACGGTGCGGGACGAGTTGTGGCTGCGGATCCGGCCGTCGAGGACCATGGTCAGGGTCTCGGCGGCGGCGGACTCCAGCGGCACCGAGGGCAGGGCGGCGAGGAAGCGGTCCTCGGCCTGCGGTGTCGACGCGGCGGCGTAGGCGGCGGCGATGCGCTCGTGCACCTCGAGGTCGCCGTTGGCGGCGACGATGGCCCCCACGGCCGAAGCCACCTCGTCGTCGACGGTCCCGTCGGCGGCGAGCACCGCGGGGAAGAGCTCCCGGGCCCGGTCGACGGTGGCCGGATCGGCGCCGAGCACGCCCAGTGCCCGCAACAGCACGCCGCGGCGGGCCCTGTCCAGGTCGCTCTCGCCTGCAACCGGTTCCCATCCCGCGGCGACCGCGGCAGGGCCCACGACCCGGCGGACGAAGCCTTGCAGGGCCGACCGGGTCTCGGTGGGGACGACGCGGTCCAGCTCACCGAGGCCGCCGAGCACGACGTTCCACACATGGGTCTCGCCCTCGGCGCCGAAACGGGACACCAGGTCGAGGAAGGCGCCCGGTTCCACGTACCCGGCGAGGACACCCGCCCAGGTGTCGGACACCAGCGCGAAGCGCTCGAAGTCGTCCAGGTCGCCGACCCTGTTCGCGATGCCGGCGAACAGTTCCGCGTCGTAGCGGGTGCGGAAGTAGCCCTGGCCGCCGGCGTTGACGACCAGGTCGTCGCCGGCGGGGATGGTCTCCTCGCCGGAGAGCAACACCCTGCCGTCGCCGGAGGAGGACGAGTAGAGCACGGGAACCAGCCAGCGGTGCTCGCCCTCTCCGATGAAGCGGAACTGTTCCTGGCGCAGCGTGTAGCCGTCGTCGGTGGCGCTCACGTCGATGCGGGGATGGCCCCCCTGGAGGATCCACGAGTCCATGATGTCGGCGACGGGCTCGCCCGACTCGGCGGCCAATGCGGCCCACAGATCGCCGGTCTCGGTGTTGTCGTAGGCGTGATGCTTCAGGTAGCGACTGATGCCCCGCCGGAACACCTCCTCGCCCAGGTACACCTCGAGCATGCGCAGCACCGAGCCGCCCTTCTCGTAGGTGAGGACGTCGAACATCGCATTGGCCTCGGCCGGCGAGCCCACCGGGAACTCGATGGGCCGGGTGGAGGCGAGGCCGTCGATGTCCATCGACACGTGCCGCTCGGCGGAGTAGTTGAGCCAGCGCTTCCACTCGGGGCGGAAGGCGTCGACGCATTTGACCTCCATGAAGGTGGCGAATGCCTCGTTGAGCCAGATGCCGTTCCACCACCGCATCGTGACCAGGTCGCCGAACCACATGTGGGCCAGCTCGTGGGCGATGACGTCGGCGACGCGTTGCAGCTCGGCCTGGGTGGCCTTGGCCGGGTCGATGAGCAGCACCGTTTCCCGGTAGGTGACGGCGCCCAGGTTCTCCATGGCGCCGAAGGCGAAGTCGGGGATGCCGATCATGTCGACCTTGTCCCCCGGGTAGGGCACGCCGTAGTAGTCCTCGAAGAAGCGCAGGGCGAAGGCGCCCACCTCGAGGGCGAAGTCGGTGAGGTGGCCCTTGCCGGGGACGTGGACGATGCGCAGCGGGGTCCCGTCGACGTCGACCCACTCGGTGGCCTCCAGCTCGCCCACCACGAACGCCACCAGGTAGGTGGACATCTTCATGGTGCGGCCGAAGGTGATGCGGCGCTTTCCCTCGGCGGTGGCCTCCTCGGAGACGATGGGCGAGTTGGACACCGCCTGCAGGTCGGGGCCGACGACCAGCGTGATGGTGAACTCGGCCTTGAGGTCGGGCTCGTCCCAGCAGGGGAAGGCACGGCGGGCGTCGGTCGCCTCGAACTGGGTGGAGGCGATGAGGTGTTCCCCGCCGTCGTCGTCGTTGAACCGCGACAGGTAGAAGCCGCGGAGCTGGTCGTTGAGGCTGCCGGTGAAGTCGAGGCGGAGCTGGTAGGCGCCGGCCCCCAGCGGCTCGCCGAAGTCGATGGTGACCCGCTCGGCGTCCTCGTCGTGAGTCGCCGCGCCCACCCGGTGCGAGAAGTCTGCCCCCTGCAGCTCGGCATGCGTGACCTCGATCTCGGCGGCGTTGAGCACCAGTTCGAAGGCCTCATCGGCGAGGTAGAGGTCGATCGACACCCGACCGGTGAACGACGCCGAGTCCAGGTCGGGCTCGAGGGTGACGGCGTAGTGGCTGGGGACGGCGGTGCGCGGCAGTCGATGGTCGGCTTCAGTGGTCACGGCGAAACGGCCTTTCGATCAGCGTGGAGACACCAACGATAGAGAGCCCACCCACCTAAGCCCCGAAGATACGCCATGCGTAGTACCTAGTACCTAGTACCTAGTACTCATCCCCTGTTCTCCACCTCGCCCGTGTTCACCACACCCAGGTCTCCGGTACGGCCCAGGATGATGGCGTCAAGGGTCTCGGAGATGAGCTGCCTGTTCACCGGGCCGCTCACCTTGCCGACGATGGTGCCGTCACGGTCGACGAAGAACGTCTCGGGGACACCGAGCAGGCCGAACTCGAGCGAGGCGCGGGAGCGATCGTCGACGGCATAGACGTACGGTTCACCGCGGCCCAACTCGGAGAGGAACTCGATCCCGTCGTCGACGCGGTCCTGCACCTGGATACCGACGAAGGTGACGTCGAACTCTTCGTAGGCGGCCGCCGCCTCGAGCAGCGCCTCGTGCTCGACGCGGCACGACAGGCACCATGACGCCCAGAAGTTGATGACGGCGATGTCGCCCTCCAGATCCGCCAGCGACACCTCGTCGTCGAACTCGAGGTAGGGCAGGGTGATCTGGGGAACCGGCTCGCCGATGAGCGGCGAGGCCGTGAGCTGCGGGTCGGTGCCGAAACGGCTGGAGAACACCACACCGAGGACGACCACCACCAGCCCGGCGACGGCGACGACCCAGAACCCGAGCAGGGACTTGCGCGGCGTGGGAGCGTCGGCCTCCCTGGAGGCGGTGCCGGTCATGATCCCTCCCGGGCTTCGGCCAGCAGCTCCCCGGCGAGCTGGACTATCTCGTCGGGGACCCCGGGCATCTCGAGGAGCGCCTCCAGCGGCTCGATGGCGCCGGCGGCGTCGTCGAGGCCGCGCAGGCGGATGTTGCCCAGGAACCAGTAGGCCTCGGCGTAGGCGGGTTCGGCGGCGATGGCCCGTGCCACCAGCCGCTCGGCGACGTCGGGTCGGTCGGGTGCCACCATCCAACCGGAGCGGGCCAGCGCCTCGGCGTTGTCCGGGTCCCGGTCGAGGACGGCGGTGAAGTGGGGCAGCGCCTTGGAGAAGTCGCCCTCCTCGAAGTAGCGACCGGCGAGGGCGAGGCGCATCCCGATGACGTCGGGGTTCTCGGCGACGACCGCCTCCATCTCCTCATTGGTCACGGTGTCGAGGTCGATGCCGCCGTCGGCGACGTCGCTGACCACCCCGCCGGTGGCGAGGTCCCCGGGACGGCGGTCGGCGACGGTGGTGGCGAGCAGCACGGCCACCGCAGCCAGCGCGGCCACCATCGCCCCGACACCGACCAGCACGCGGCGACGGCTCGTTCCCCGATCGGTGGCCTCCGGCTCATCCCCGGCCGCCTCGATGCGCTCGGCGACGTCGCGCCGTTCCGCCCGGTAGGCCACACGGAGCCGCTCCGCCGTGGCCTCGTCGATCTCGCCGAGGGTCACCTGCTCGTCCAGTTCGGCGAGGTCGCGGTCGACCTGCTCCAGCCGATCGTCAAGCATGCGGCGAGCCGTCACCGTCACGTCACCCGCTCCGGCTCACCCGTCACCGGGATCGGGCCCGGGGGGCGTACCGCGGCGCGGCGCCGGGAGAGTATGGCGGCGAGGCCGACGGCGCCGAGGGCGAGCGGGGCCATCCACAGCACGGCGCCCCAGCCGCCCAGAGGCGGGTCGAGGCGGACCCGCTCCCCGTAGCGTGCCACGAAGAAGGCGTAGATCTCGTCGTCGGTCCAACCCTCGGCAACCTTCTCCACGATGAAGGCGTGGAGGTCGTCGGCGATCTGGGACGGGGCCTCGGCGATGGACTCGCCCTGGCAGAACGGGCAGCGCAGGCTGCCGGCAATGGCCTGCGCCCGGGCGGCGTCGTCGAGCGGGGGCGAACCGCCGGGGAGCAGGCCCACCACCATCACCACCACGGCGACGGCGGCGACGGCCCAGCCACCCCAGCGGAGGATCTCACGCACGGGTCGCCACCTCGGCAGCCTCGGCGCGGCGGCGGGCGGCGCGACCCGCCAGCGACCAGGCGCCCCCGGCCACGACGACCAGCCCCCCGACCCACACCAGCCACATCAGCGGGAACACCAGCACGTCGAGGACGAGCCGGTCGGCGTTGCCGCCGGCGAGCGCCAGGTACACGTCGTCGACGAGACCGGTCCGGACATGGGGTGTGGCCACCGGCATGGAGGCATTGGGGTAACGGTTGAGGCGGGGACGCATCTCGGCGACGACGGAAGCGCAGTCTGCCCGCAGCAGCGTCACCTCGGCGCCCTCGACGAAGCGGTTGGCCTCCTGCCGGGTGAAGGGCGCCTCGTAGCGGACGCAGTAGCCGTCGACCACAGCCGACTCGCCAGGGCTCAGGGTGACGTTGGTGCGGACCGCCAGGGCGGTGGTGGTGGCCAGGCCGACGCAGAGCAGCGCCACGCCGACGTGGGCGACCTGGCCGCCCCAGAACCCGGTGTCGGAACGCAGCACCGCCAGCGACGCCGCCGGCAGCGAACGGGTTCGGGAAGCCGCCCGCACCCGGACGGCGTAGAGCCTGACGATGACACCGATCACGAAGGCGGCCAGGACGACGATGAGGACGGTGGGAACCGAGCGCACGCCGACCAGCACGGCGGCGGCGCCGGCCACCAGCGCCACCCGCAGCGGGGAACGGATCCGCTCCCACACCACGTCGCCCCGCGCCACCCGGTAGGGGGTGACGGGGCCCAACCCCATCGCCAGCAGCAGTACGAAGGCGAGGGGCAGCGTCACCATGTCGAAGAAGGGCCGACCCACCGACACCTGCCGGCCGGAGAAGGCCTCGACCAGCATCGGGTAGAGGGTGCCCAGGAGCACGGTGGCGGCGAAGAGGGTGAGCAGCAGGTTGTTGAGGAGGAACAGCCCCTCGCGGCTCGCCAGCGACTCCAGCCGCGGCGCCGAGCCCACCAGGTGGGCCCTGGCGGCGAAGATGCCGAGCGACGCCACCACCACGACCCCGAGAAAGCCGAGGATGGCCGGGCCGACGGCGGACTGGGTGAAGCTGTGCACCGAGAGGACGACGCCGGAGCGGGTGAGGAAGGTTCCCAGGATGGTGAGGGTGAACGCCGAGATCACCAGCACGAAGTTCCAGGCCTGCAGCATGCCGCGTCGACGCTGCACCACCGCCGAGTGGATGAAGGCGGTGGCCACCAGCCACGGCAGCAGGGCGGCGTTCTCCACCGGATCCCACGCCCAGTAGCCGCCCCAGCCGAGCACCTCGTAGGACCACCACGCCCCGAGCAGGATGCCCAGCGAGAGGAATGTCCACGCCACCATGGTCCAGCGGTGGGTGCGGTCGAGCCACTCCCGGCCCGAGTCGCCCCGCACCAGCGCCGCCATGGCGAAGGCGTAGGGCACGGAGAGCCCGACGTAGCCGAGGTACAACATGGGCGGGTGGACCGCCATCAGGATGTGGTTCTGCAGCAGTGGGTTGGGACCGAGACCTTCGAGTGGCGCCACCGCCGCCGAGAAGGGCGACCACGCGGTGGCGGCGCATCCCACCTGGGCCGCCTCGACGCAGACGGCGAACGGGTTGGCGACCGTCGCCATCAGCCCGAACCAGAACACGCCGATGAGACCCATCACGGCCAGCGCCCCGGCGCCGAGCAGGTCGCCGCCGCGCACGGTGCGGCCCACCAGCCAGGTGAAGGCGGCGAGCACCAGGCCCCACAGCACGATGCTGCCCTCGAGCGCGGCCCATCCCGAGGCCAGCAGGAACACGAACGGGGTCGTGGTGGCGGTGTTGCGGGCCACGTAGGCGAGGGTGAAGTCGTGGCCGAGGATGGCGGCGAGCAGTGTGAGGAAGGCGATGGCGGCGCCCAGCAGCATCACCAGCACCGGAACACGGACCGAGGCAACCTCACGGGCGCCGCGACTCGCCTGGATGCCGGACCATGCCAGCCCCGCCGAGCCCCCCAGCGCGGTCAGCACCGCCAGGTAGCCGACGACGGCGCTCACGGCGAGTCGCCCCGGGGCGGCTGGTAGACCTCGCCCGACTCGGTGCGGTACTGCTCGTCGTGGCTCACTTCCATGTGGTCGGAGGAGAACACGGCGCCGTCCCAGGTGCCCTGGACCACCACGCCGATGCCCTCCTGGAACATCTGCTGGGGTGCACCGGTGTGCCGCACGGCGACGGCGACGCGCCCGTCGGTGACCTCGAAGCTCACCGCGCCGTCGGAGTCGGTGACACTGCCCTCCACCACCTGTCCGCCGAGCCGCATCCGGGCGCCGGAAGGCTCGCCGGCGACGACCTCGGTGGGGGTGTTGTAGTAGACGAGGTTGGACTGCAGCACGAACAGCAGCCCACCGATGACGACCACCAGGATCACCGCAGGAATCAGGAACCGCCGGTAGCGCGTCATCGGGCGCGCTCTATTCGAGCTCGGCGAGTCGCTGCTCGGCCTTCTTGGTGCGTACCGCCAGGGTCCAGGTGTAGGCGCCGATGGCCACGATCACCGTGCCGTAGCCCCACAGCACCCAGCCGATTCCCTCCAGACTCGTCACGGCCGTCCTCCCTCAATGGTGGGTGCGTCGACAGCATCGCCGGCGACCTCCCCGGCGCCGCTGCGCAACCGGGCGTCGATCTCGGTCTCGACCACGGCGAGCCGGTAGCGGCGCCGCACCAGGGAGGCGGCGACGAGCCCGTAGGCGAGGAACCCGGCGAAGAACGGCAGCAGAAGGATGCCGTCGATCTGCATCTCGTCGGGACGTATCAGGGTCGGCGCCTGGTGGAGGTCCCGCCACCACAACACGGAGAAGTGCACCAGCGGGATGATGAGGATGGAGAGGATGCCGAAGATGGCGGTGCGCTTCGCCCTCACCTCCGGGTCGTCGAAGGAGCGGCGCAGCGCCAGGTAGCCGAGGTAGGCGAAGAACATCACCGCGGTGAGGGTGAGGCGGGCGCTCCAGGTCCAGTACACGCCCCAGGTCGGCTTGGCCCAGATGGCGCCGGCGGCGATGGTGAAGCCGGTGTAGAGGACGCCCACCTCGGCGCCGGCTACGGCGAGATGGTCCCACCGCAGCTTCCGGGTGATCAGGTAGCCGGCGGCGCCCACCATGGTGAGGGTGTAGCAGACGTAGGCCGTCAAGATGGTGGGCACGTGCACGTAGAACAGGCGGGCGACGTTGCCCTGCGTCGCCTCCGGTGGTGTCACGAACGCCAGCACGAGGGCAACGGCAAACGCCGCGACGGCGGCGATGTCGAGCCACGAGCGGGATCTTGACGGCGTACCGGTCACGGTCTCTCCCCTTACACGGTTTCCTGGAGTGGACGAGCCGAGATCACCCCCGCCACCGCCAGAACCACATCCACGAGCAGCAGCAGGAGCATCCAGGCCAGGATACCTTCCGAGCCGCCCAATCCCGCCTCGGTCACCTGGGTGGCGCCGACCAGCAGCGGGACCGCCAGAGGGCCCACCAGGAACGGCACCAGGTAGGCGCCGCCGGCGCCGGCGGTGATGGACCCGGCAATCGTTCCCAGCAGCCCCAGGCCGATCCCGACGAGCACCATCGCCAGTGCCACCAGCGGCCACGACTCCGCCCGCAGGTCGTAGAGGAACAAGGCGACGAAGCCCACCACCACCTCGAAGCCGACGATGAGCAGGGTGCTGGCGGCGGCCTTGCCGGCGAAGGCGGCAGCGGGGTCGACGCCGAGGCGGAGCGCCAGTGCCCGGGTGGCCGTATCGTCGGCGGCGGTGGAGCGCACCACCACCAGCGAGCCGAACAACAGGACCACCACCCAGTAGAGCCCGGGGCCCACCCGGTGCAGGGTGGGCGTGTCGATCCCGATGGCGAGGGGGACGAGCAGGAGGGCGATGGCCCCGAACGGCAGCGTCACCCACAACACCTCGCCGCGGCGGCGCTCCCGCAGCAGGTCGCGGGTGGCCACGGCGCGGGCCTGGCGCAGCAGCGTGGGCCGGGCGGTCATTGCAGCCCTCCCCCGGCCACCTCGACGGTGCGGTCCACGATCTTGGCGACCCGCTCACGGTCATGGGACGCCAGCACGGCGGCTCCACCCCGGCCGGTCACGGTGCGGACCAGATGTTCCACCAGGTCGGAGGCGGCGGCGTCCAGCGCCGAATGGGGCTCGTCGAGGAGGAGAAGGTCGGGCTCCAACATCAGCTCACGGGCGATCTCGGCGCGGCGCTGCATGCCGTGCGAGCACACCGCGGCGCGGCGACCCGACGCCCCGGCGAGCCCGACGGTGGCAAGAACGTCGCCGACCCGCCCCGGGGTGACGCCGGAGACGGCCGCAGCGAAACCGAGGTTCTCGGCGAGAGTCAGCTCCGGATAGAGCGCCGGGGTGTGACCGATGGTCCCGATGCGGTGGCGGATGTCGATGCGGTCGTCGGTGGCGATGTCGATACCCAGGACCGTCGCCCGACCCGCGTCGGGGGCGAGCTGCGCGGCCATGAGCCTGAGCAGCGTCGTCTTGCCGGCGCCATTGGCGCCGAAGACACCCACGGCCTCACCGGGCCGAATCACCAGGTCGACTCCCCGCAGGATCGTGGCCACGCCGATCCGAACCGACACGCCGACCAGCTCCACGTGCTTTGCCTGGGACATGAACCAAGTCTAGGCGCTCGTAGTACGTAGTACGTAGTACGTAGTACGTAGTACGTAGTACGTAGTACGTAGTACGTGCCCCCACGGGAATCCACTCAGCAACACCAGGGTTGTACCCTCCGGACCAAAGCTGTGCGCCCGAGTGCGCGTCTGGAGAATGTGGTGGCAACGATCGCGCTGACAAAGGACAACTTCGAGCAGACCATCGTCGACAACGACATGGTGCTCGTCGACTTCTGGGCCGCCTGGTGCGGGCCGTGCCGGGCCTTCGCCCCGGTCTTCGAGAAGGCGTCCGAGCAGTATCCCGATGCCGTCTTCGCCAAGGTCGACACCGACGCCGAGCAGGACCTGGCCACGCAGTTCGGCATCCGCTCCATCCCCACCCTGATGATCTTCCGGGACCAGATCCGCATCTACTCCCAGCCCGGCGCCCTTCCCGCGGCGGCCCTCACCGACCTCATCGAGCAGGCCAACGCCGTAGACATGGAAGCCGTCCGCGCCGAAGTGGCCGCGAAAAGCTGAAACAGGTACTAGGTACTAAGTACTAAGTACTAAGTACTAGGACGCTGCTGAGCAATCGGGTTGTGGCCGGGGATCGACAGC
>CAZOGW010000028.1:0-28689 GCA_964579415.1 uncultured Acidimicrobiaceae bacterium
GAGGATGAAACCCGACCCTCCGACAGTGGGGGAGGATGAGACCCGACCCGGGCGAGGCGGCGGGGGAGGATGAAGGCGGCACCGGGGGTGGTCCGGGCGCTAGGGTGCGTTATCGCTGTGCGCGACCCGCCGAGGGAGAGGGGGGAGCGGCGATGACCGATGGAGGCGAGCCGGCGACGCCCGGCAGTGCCGGTGCGGACGTACCCGACGACGCTTCTTCAGGCGCGCCGGGCCCGGCGGCGCCGAGCGAGCCCCCCACGGTGTCAGCGGCGGCAGCGAGTGCCGCCGCGGAGGCTGCGGTCAGGAGAAGCCGCTTCTGGTGGTGGCTGCCCATCGGGGTGGCTGCGGTGTGCGCCATGGCGTTCACCGAGATCGACGGTCTCTTGCGGTCCATGAACACCGCCGGCTCCCGCTCGTTCGGTACGGGGACCTTCACCGGTTTCAAGTTCAACATCGGCGACGTCGACGACCTCCAGCAGGCGTTCATGCTGTGGTTCGGGGAGCCGGCCAACCTGGCGCTGGCCAAGCGTCTGGTGATCACCCATGCCGCCTTCGACTTGGCCTTCATCGCCGCCTACGTGACGATGTCGGCGCGTCTGCTCATCGGCAAGCTGAACGTCGATCCGCGGTTCGCCTGGCAGCTCATCGTGGTGATGGCGGCCGCCGACGTATGCGAGACGGTCTTAACGGCCTGCCTGGCGGGCACTGCCGAGCCGGCGACCGAGCAATTCGTGGCGCTTCAGGGGCTCACGCTGGTGAAGTGGCTGGCGGTGTTCCTCGTCCTTCTCACCGCCGCCACCCGGTACCGTCCCCGTGCCGCCGAGAACGCCCGGAACATCCAGCGGTCCTTGAACCTCGGCGAACCCACACTGGGGCCCGCCGTTGGAACCCTCACCGTGGTGGTGGCCGTGTTCGCCGCGTTGGTGGCGCTGCCCGCGGGAGGGCCCCTGGCCCAGCTTCCCGACGTGCTCCGCTACCAGTTCACCGAAGCCGGGATCGAGACCAGGCTCATCGCACTGGGGTGCATCGGGCTGTTCATCGCGGTGATCGCCGTTGCCGGGCACCTGGCCACGATGACTCCACGGAACCCCGGCTTCGCCGATCAATCCGAGTGGGTGCCGTTCGCTCTGGCCGTACTGTGGACGGGCCTGGTGTGGGCGGCCGACGCGTTGATGGAAGGGAACCAGGTCGGCGTGGCGACCTTCACCCCGGCCATCGTCTTCGCCGTCATCGGGATCGCCTGGCTTGTCGCACCCCGGCTGGACATCGGTGGCGGCGCCGGGAGCGAAGCAGCCGGCGACGGACCGGACGTGGACAACCCGCTGAACGGAGGGGAGGCGACCCACCGGCCGATCGCCCACCGCATCGGAGCGCTGGCGGGGACGGTGGCGGTAGTGGCCGGCCTGGGGCTGGTCCGAGCGGCGACGCGACCTCTCCTGCTGGACGGGGTGCCGGACTCGTGGTGGATGGGCGCCGCGCTCGTCGTGGTCGTGGTCGGCTGCGTGGTGTGGGCGGTCCATACCGCTTCTTCCACTTCCTCCGTCCGGCTCCCCGTCGGACTCGCGGTGACAGCCTCGGTCGTCCTTATGGCCTCCCTCTTTGTCGGTTCCGTCGGCGCCACCGGGATGATGTGGCGGATCGGCGTGGTCGGCGCAGGGGTTGCCCTGGTGGGGGGATTCGCCACCGAGCAGGTCGTGATCTGGAGCCGGACCCGGAGCAGTGAGCTCGGTTCGCTGCGGTCCGTCCCTCTGTACTGGGCGGTGGCCGTGCTCGCCGTCGCCGCTGCGGGTGTGCTGGTGCTGTCGCCACCGCAGGCCCGCTGGACCGGAACCACCGGCGTCGTCGCCGTCGGTCTCAGTGTCCTCGCCCTCGCCGCCGGCGGGTTGAGCGCACTGTCGCGCAGGTTCGCCCCATGGCCGCCGCTGGAAAGGCTCGGGCTGAGCCGGCCACCGTGGGGAGTGATCCTGATCGTCATCTGGCTGGCGTCCAGCGGCTTGGCCACCGAGGCCGGATACCACGACGCCCGATTCCTCGGTCCCGGTGGCGATCGCTACCCCTCCCTGACCGGGCCTTCCCCCGGCGCCAGAGCCGAACTCGCCGCGTTCGACCTGTGGGTCCAGGCCCAACAGGGCTGCGAGACGGTGACCCCGGAAGGCCGCAGCGTGTACCCGATGGTTCTCGTCGCCGCTCCCGGCGGCGGGATCCGCGCCGCCTACTGGTCGTCACACGCCCTCACCGAGATGTTTGGCGCCGACCCGGCGGATCAACGCTGCCGGGGAGGCCGCCTGTTCGCCGTCAGCGGCGTGTCCGGCGGCAGCGTCGGCACCGCCACGTGGCTCGCCGCCGGGAAACACAAGACCAGCGCCGTCGCCACAGTCGCCGCAATGTCGAGGGACGAAGCGCTGGCAAGCTCCATGGTCGGGCTGTTCCGCGACATGGTCCAACCGCTGGTGCCCCTGGAGAGCGCATGGGACGACCGCGCCGAGCTTCTCGAGAAGGGATGGGAACGGTCTGCCGGTTGTGTGTTCCGCGCCGTACCCGCCCAACCGGACGCGCCATGCGACGAGAACACCGACCTGGGGTGGTCGCACCTGGGCCTGGGCACGGCGGAGGAGTGGCGACCCGTGGTCGTCCTCAACGGCAGTTCCGTCACCGACGCCTGCCGGGTGCTCGTCGCCAACGTGGCCAACCTCACCGCAGCGGGGGGAGGCGTGGACTGCTTCGCTCCCGCCGGAGACAGGCCCGCCGGAGGCGGGCCGCTCAGCGGGAGCACCGACGCCGTGGCCGGGCTGCAACCGCGAGGTTTCACTCCCGGCGGCCACTGCCTCGACGCGCCGGGAGACCTGCGGGTGGTGACGGCGGCGTTGCTTTCGGCGCGGTTCCCGTTCGTGAGCCCGTCGGGGGCGCTGCATCGTTGCGTCGACGACCCGTCAACCGAAGCGACGGGCGCGGCGGTCGAGATGGTGACGTATTCGGTCGACGGGGGCTACTACGAGAACTCCGGGTTGCTCACCGTCCTGCAGATGTGGATCGACCTCGCACCCGCAGTCCAGCGCCACAACCTGCTCGCCGATGCGGGCATGGAGAGCGCCTTCATCGAGCCGTGGATCGTCGTCGTACCCAACGGCTACCGCAGCTCGGCCCTGGTGAAGCCGCCCGACCGGCCCCAGGAGCTGGTGCTGCCGGTGAGCACGCGCGGGCAGCTCACGACGGTATTCGGTGAGGACGCGCTGATGCAGACCGCCACCGCGGCGCTGGAAGCCTTCAAGACCGCTCCGTGTGGCGACGGGCTTCCCTGTTTTGCCCCACGATCAGAGGCGGTGCGCATCGGTCCCACGCTGGCACCGAGCATCGCAGCGCCCCTCGGATGGGTCCTGTCGGACATGTCCCGCGACGAGCTCGACACCCAGCTCGAGGCCGCCATCTGCGGTGACGCCGTGGCCGGCCTGCGCCAAGCCCTCGGTATCGGACCGTGGTGCTGAGCGGGCGGCGAGAGGACCGGCGCATCAGGGCCCCGGCCGGAGGGACGCTCCGATCGGGGCCCTGGCGTCACCTTTGACGGTGTCAGGCGCCGGCCGCGCTCATCGTGCCTCGAAGACGAGGTTGAAAGGCGTCTCGATGGCGACCCGGGCGTGCTTGAAGCCCGCCTGGTGCAGCACATCGATGACCGCGGATGGACCCGCCTGAGCCCCGAGGGCGTGATCGCCCTGGGCGAGCGCGCTCGGCGTGCACAGGAACGTCGATCCCGCGTAGTAGAGCTGGCTCACCGGGTTGATGTTGTCCTCCAGGCTGTCCCGGGAGAGCGGCTCCACCAGCATCAGCGTGCCACCTTCGGTGAGGGCGTTGCGGGCGGCGGTGGCCACTGCGACCGGGTTCCCCATGTCGTGGAAGGCGTCGAAGAAGCACACCAGGTCGAAGCTCCCCGCCGGGAGGTCGACGGCGTCGGTCACCTCGAACTGGACCCGGTCGTCCATACCGGCCTCCTTGGCGGTGCGGCGGGCCTCCTCCACGGATTCGGCGTGAACGTCGTAGCCGACGAACGTCGATGCCGGGAAGGCCTCGGCGAGCAGGGTGGTAGACACGCCGTAGCCGGCCCCCACGTCGGCGACGCGGGCTCCCGCCTGGAGGCGGTCGGTCACGCCGTCGAGGGCCGGCAGCCATGTCGACACCAGGTTCGCCCGGTACGCCGGGGTGAAGAAGCGTTCGACGCCGCTGTAGAGCCGCTCGTCGTGCTCGCCCCAGGCCACTCCGCCGTCGCCGCGGAAAGCGGCCTCGATCCTGCCGGTGTCCGCCCACATCGAGGCGATGATCTCGAAGACGCCGGCGATGTACACCGGCGACCCGCTGTCGGCGAGCGCCAGGGCGTGCTCCGCCGGGAGGCTGAACCGACCTGCGGAGTGCTCGACGTAACCGCCGGCGGTCTGGTTGCCGAGCCACTCCAGCACCAGGCGCTCGTTGGTCCCGGTGGCGGTGGCCAGCTCGGATGCCGTCATCGAGTCGGCTCCTGCCAGCGCCCGGTAGAGACCGAGCCGATCCCCCACGTAGGCGACCGCGGCGCTCTCGGCCGCGGCCAGGTCGGTGAGCGCCTTGCCCATGAACTCAGCCAGGCGTGTCTCGTCGATTGTCGTTCTCATGTCTCTCTCCTTCATACTCTAGGTTGGAGTATGGATTCCAATATACTCAATATTGGAGTAGTGTCAAGGGGGTGTCACAGCTCAACCCCACCACCTATGCCTTGCTCGGCCTGCTGGCCATCCGATCGTGGACGGCCTACGAGCTCACCCGTCAGATGCGGCGGGCGCTGCGTTACGCCTGGCCGCGGTCGGAAGCGAACCTCTACAGCGAGATCAAGCGCCTGGTTCCTCTGGGCCTGGCCGTGGCGGTGGCAGAGGAGCACGGCGGACGCTCCCGAACCCGCTACCAGATCACCGAGGAGGGCAGGGCGGCGCTCGACGCATGGCTCGCCACCAGTCCGCAGAACGGTCCCCAGGTGCAGTTCGAGACGCTCCTCCGCCTGTTCGTGGCCGACCAGGGCACTCTCGAGGAACTGCGCCGGACGATCGCCCACACCCGCCACTGGATCATCACCGCGATGGCGGAGGATGCACTCCCCATCGTCGAGGAGTACGCCTCCGAACCGCCCTACCCGGGACGGGCTCACCTCAACGTGCTGTTCATCCACTTCATGGCCGGTTTTGTCGACCTGGTGATGCGTTGGTGTGACGACGCCGAGGCCGAGATGGACACGTGGTCGGGGACGGCGACAGGCGTCGGGCTCACGCCCGGTACCCGGCGCATGCTCGACGACGCCCTCGCCTTCTACCGGGAGGCGGTCGCCCGCCACCGCCTCCTCTCCGAAGACGCCGACTAACGGGCGGCGCGCCCAACGGCAGGTACTCCGTAGGCAGGGGCGGCGTCGAACCAGGGTGAGGACCGCCGCCTGGTTGCTGCTCGTCTCCCTGGCCGTCGCCGGTTGCGGAGGCGTCTCCGACCCGACGGGATCTCCCACGTCTTTTCCAGCCGGTCCGTCCGGCCCCGAGCCGCCGGGGGATTCGACACCGCCTCCTGCTGCAGCCCCTTCCGCCCTCCCGGTGAGCGCCGGGGTGGTGCGGGTGGATCCCGACCGCAGCGCCCCCACGACTGAGCTGGTCGCCGGCTGGAACGATGCCGGCTTCGACCTGCTGCGCACCCTCCCCATGGCGGACAACGTGGTGTTCAGCCCGGCCAGCATCGGACATGCGCTGCTCACGGCAGCCGCGGCCGGCGACGACGAGACCCGGGCCGCCATCGAGGCGGCGTTCCGGCTCCCCGAAGGCGCCCACGACGCCTGGAACACCGTCGACGACACCATCGCCGGAGGCCTTCCTCGGCGGCGCCGTGCACGCGGCGGACATCACCGTCGACGAGAGCGGCACCGTCGCCTCCGCGGCCACGGCCCTCGGCTTCGACGTGTCGGGCCCTCCCCAACCACCGCTCACGGTGGCGGCCGACCGGCCCTTCGTCTACCTCATCCGTCACCGGCCCAGCGGGCTGGTCCTTTTCGCCGGCCACGTCACCGACCCGACGTAGCGGCGCCCGTCCGCAGTCGCCGGCCGATGATGCCGGGACCTGCCATGGGATCAAGCGTCGGCGCGTTACCTCCATCGCTATCGTTTCGAGTGCCGGGCTGGTTCCGGTGGCAGCTTCTTGCCCCGCAACGGCCGATCTGGCTGGTCATCTCCCGATGAGAGGCGGGTCTGATGTCAGGACTCCGATCACCGAGGTTCTCAGGTGTGGACGTGCTGGAGCGATGCCTCCTGGGCACGCATCGGATGCGGTGGGGCGAGACGGGCCTCGCGGTGCAACTGGTCCAGCAGGCGTTGATCGACCTCGGCTTCGACATACCGAGCGGTGCGACGGGCAACTTCCTCAGCCAGACCAGCGCCGCGGTCGTTGCGTTCAAGAGGTCCCATTCCCTGTCTCCTGACGACGCCGTCGTCGGGCCGGGCACCATGCGCGCCCTGGACGACGACATGGTGGCGATCGACCGGGGCGGGTCGGAACCACCGGCTCGCGTCCTCGGCTTGGGCGACCAGGGAGAGGACGTCAGGCTGCTCCAGGCGGTGCTCAACTACCACCGGATCTTGCCTACCGATCCGCTCCTCGAGCTCGGCGACGAATTCAGCGAGACCACCGACGCCAGGCTCCGGTCGTTCCAGGCTCAGAACGCCCTGATGCCCACAGGTGTGGTCGACCACCCGACCAACGCCGCCCTCATGACTGTCGGTAGCTTCTCGGCCTCGTACCGGGTCGACTACCCGTCTCCGATCATCGCCGGGCCGGGTGGACCCGATCCCGAGCCGCCCGTCGAGCACGAGTTCCAGCTCACCTCAGGGGTCAAGCACACCATCCAGCCCTGGCAGACGCCCCCCACCAAGCTGGAATACGTGCTCGACATGGAAGCGTCGTGGGTGATAAAGAACCCCGGATCGGGCGTACCGTTCACGTTCACCGTCGGCACCACGTTCGGCGAGATCCCGTTCCCGGCCCTGAGCCCGGACTCCGGCGCCACGTTCGCCGGCAGCGCCACCATGACCGGAGTGATCTCGAAGGATTTCAGGCTGGGGCCGATCCAGATCTCGCCGACGCTCCAAGCCGGGTTCGAGGCCGAGCACCTGACAGATACGCCGCACGTCAGGTTCGTCGCCGGGGCCAGTGTCGTCACCGGCCTGCAGTTCGCGGTCCTGGAGAACCGGTTCTACCTGTTCCTCCAGAACGAACTCGGCGTGGTGCTCGACACCATCAAGGGGGAGATGATGCTCTCGCCGCAGATGGAACCCACGGCTGGCGTCAAGATCATGTTCTGACCGGCCGCCGGGCCGGCTGTGACGCGGCGGCCATCGGGCCTACGGGAGCTTCTCGGTCCGGTCGAAGGCGAGGCCGCTGTCCACCTCGCCGTGGCCGGCGGTCTTCTCCCGTCCCCGCCACGACACGATGGTCCCGTCGATGGCGCGGACCTGCTGATCGAACAGGTCGAGGCGGGCACCGGCACGGGTCACCTCTTCCTCATAGAGCTTGTCGATCTCGCCGGCCAGCCGGCCCCTGCCGAGCAGCGTCGGGTCCGTGACGGCGGCGTCCGAGAAGGCAGCCGCCACCAGACGAATGTCGCCTTCTTCGTCGCCTTCCCTGACGGGCGCCAGCGGGTGCCAGTACGGCGCCACACTGGTCTGGATCCGCCACAACAGGTCGGCCTCGACCGGCTCCGGGGGCTCGTCCGCAAGGTCTGGTTCGGAGGAGCGGACCGCACCGCGACCCATGGGCCCCTCGGCGATGCGTTCGATGATCCAGGCGAGGTTGGCTGCCTCGTCGCGTCGGAGGTCGATCCGTTCCAGCGGAGGACCGCGCAGGGCGCCCAGCGACGACGGCAGGATCAGGAGGAGGGGATTGTCCGCCACGTCGTCGTCGACGCTTGCCGGCTGGAAGAGCCGCCCGGCGCCGTCGCCGCGGACAGTGTCATGGGTCCCCACCAGGGTGGCGACCCCGAACGTGTCGCGCACGACGACGCCGTCGACGCGTGCCACCACTCCTACCGGCAGATCCACGGGGACGAGGAACCAGTCGGGCCCGTAGATCACGGCGTATTCGATCGCCAGCATCTTGACCAGGTCGGTCGGGCCGGCGCTCACCGCTCCCAGGCTCACCCGGGCGTCCTCCATCTCCCAGTAGCGGTCGGCGGGCATTCCGGCGTAGCGGACGGGGACCGGGAGGGTGCGCCGCTGTTCGGTGCCGGTGGCGCCACCGTCGCCGGCCGCACCCAGGGAGGCGTGCCGGTCGGTGTCGACCGAGTGCCACCCGATCCCGGTCCCGTGGTACTCCGACGCCACCAGCACGACCTCGGTGTCGGTGTCCGGCAACGGTGGCGCCGCAACGGCGAAGGCGTACTCCAGCCGCTGCGGGTCCCAGGCCGGCGAGCCGGAGCGGCTTTCGTCGAGAGCCACGATGGTGGTGCGCTCCGCCCAGGTCCTCCAGTGCTGCATCTCGGCGGTGAGACGGTCGGCGTCGGCTGCAGCGCCGAGCACCACGGGTGGGGGTGACCCTTCCCGGGTGAGAGCGACAAGAGCGTCCAGCCCGTCGGTGAGGTTGCCGGCGAGAGTGCTTGCCCAGCGGGCGTCGGCGGGGGTGACGTCGCCTGGTTCTCCGCCAGGGAAGGGGAACTCCCCTCGCAGCGCGTCGATGGCGCCGCTCTCCCCGGCGGCACGGAGGGCGGCCTCGAGGCGGCGGCCGAGGCGGGCCCGCTCGCGCCACCATCGCCCACCGAGCTCCGCGCCGCCGCCGAGCTCTGCCTCCACCAGCGGCTCGAGGGGTCGGGAGCGGGGGTCGTAGGGGACGGCTTCGGCGGAGCCGTCCTCCCCCGCGGCGAGGTGGCCCGGCCGGTAACGGGTCAGCCGCGACCAGGAAGCCCACACGTCGAGGAAGACCGGCGATCCCCCGTCCTCACCGGTGAACTCGCCGAGCTGCCGCTGCCGGGCCAGCAGCCACATCGGGTCGGCGATCCGCGCCGCCAGGCCCTCCGAGATGTCGGCGGTCCGGGCGTGAGGCTCGAGGCGGGACCAGGTGGTGAGTGCCATCAGGTCGCACTCCCGCCGCGGTGAGCTTCGAGCATGGCAGCCGGCCAGGCGCCGCTGAACTCGCCGATCTCCCGCGTGATCAGGCTCATCAGGTCGGGGACGTTCTCGATGCCCTCACGGACGTAGACGGCGGGGAGGTACTCGTCGAGAGCGGTGGTGGCGAGCTGGTCGAGCTCGACGAGGCGGAGGCGGGCCAGGTCGAGCGTGTCGGACACCATCGACTCGATCATCTCCCACGACCAGGGTTGTGCGGAGTTGTCCGGGTCGGGATGGACGGCGAGGAGGACCGACTGGGGAGCGCGAGCGTCGGGTGCGTCGTAGTGGACCGCCAGACCGGTCGTGGTGTCGGGCCGGGGGAGCACCTCGGTCCATTCGTCGAGGACAAGCCCGCCCGTGAGCGAGGCGATGTCGGTGCCGGGCTCGGTCAGCATCACCGTGTGCACCAGGGGCTCCGCGGCCGGCGGCGCGGTACCGGCCACCCAACCTGCGTCCTGGCGGCGGGGGAGCTGGCAGACGACCGGGTCCAACCCGGGACTCCCGGCAACCGTGGAGGCGAGGCGGAAGTCGTCGACTCGGCCCAAGGCGGGGCGGACCCGCGCCGAGGACTCGATCCAGTCGTCCACGACGAAGGCACCCTCCCACTCCCCGCCGCCCAGGTCGGCGGTGGTGAGGATCCCGGAGGGCAGGTCCCCGCCACCGCTCAACGCGGGGACGACGATCAGGCTGGGGCCGAGGAGCGTCGTCGCCGCTTCCTGCAGGGCGGCCAGGCGTCCTTCCGCGTCGCCTGCTCCGGCGGTGCGGGCGCCGCCAGGTTCCTCGGCCCCCTCGCCGAGTTGCCTCTCGGCCTCGTCACAGAGCTTGGCGCCATGTTCTGCGACCGCCCAGGCGGCTGCGATCAACTCGCTGTCGGTGGCGGCGGCAGCGGTGACGGCCGACGGGATCCCATGATCGGCGAGTAACGCCACCGCTCGGCGGATGCCGTCAAGGTCGGGTGGTGCGGCCGCACCGTCGTCGGGGAGCATCTCATCGAGCCCGACTACGGCCGAGCGCAGGGTTCCTGCCAGGTTGCCGAGGGCGGCTTCGGCGTCGTCCAGGGAGCCCGCAGGCAGATGGGGAGGCGGTGGCATCTCGCCGCCGCGGTAGCTCTCCGACTCAGGTGGCGCCATCAGGTCGGTGGCGACGAGGGGCCGTGCCGAGTTGAGTACCTCGGCCAGAGTGCCGGCGACGGCGAGGAGCCGCTGCCATGCGGCGTCGCTCACCGGTACGGTCTCGACGGGCACTGCGGCGGCGGCTGCGACCCGGGAGGCCAGCGGGACCATGCCGGTCCCCGTCGCTCCCGCCTCTGCGACCACGTCGAGGGCGCAAATCCCCAGGTCGGCGGGGGTGATCGACCTGCCGTCACCTACGGGAAGCGGCCACCCCGACGGTGGTCCGAGCTGCCGACCCACCCACGCTTCCAGCGCCGGCGTCACGGCCGCCCGGGGCCGGTCCCGGGGCCAGTCGGAGTCTCCGCTCGCGGCGAAGGGCACGACTACCCGATGTGTCACCGACGTGCCGTGGTGCGGCGTGTCGATCACCTCGATCTCGGCAGGGGGCGGCGCCCCCGTCGCCACCGCCTCGAACGTGGCGGCGGCGCGCAGCGGGTTGCCGTCGGCCATCTGGTGGAGTCCCTCGGCGACGAGGAGGTCGGCTACGGCCTCGACGGCCTTGTCCAACTCCTTGAACACGGAGTCGAGCGCCGCCCGGACCGCTCCGTCGGGGGTCTCGTGTTCCGGCTTGACGGTCACCGGGGGCTCGCCATCTTCCCGCTTCCAAGCCTGCCATGCCTCCACGCCGTCGACCACCTCGCGGGGGACGACCTGGTCGGCTCGGTCGGAGCCGTCGTCGTCGACCGTGCCCCGCTGCGGGTAGCGCTTGCGGAGCGGGTCCACGTAGCGGTGCAGGTTGACCCCGGGAAGGGATCTCTCGTGGAGCAGGCGCTCCAGGCGGTAGCCGAGGACGGCTCCGAGCGGTTGCCCGTTCCTCACCGCGTCGAGGATCCAGGCCCCGGCGCGGACCCGTGCCGAGGTGAGATCGATGCTGGCCACGGTCGAGCCGCCGCCGCCGTGAGCCAGCTCGCCGGAGCGCAGCAGCGCTCCTGTCGTCGCCTGTGCCAGCGACGGGGCGTGGACCCAGCCGACCTGATCCCGTGGCGTGACGATGTCGGTGGCGTCCCCGATGCGATCGAGCCATCCCTCGGGCAGCGAATTGCGGACCTCGTCGGGTTCCAGGTCGACCACCCACCCGAAGCCGCCCACATGGACGCCGTCGGACCGGCGCGAGCGGAGGAGGTCGAGGCGGCGCAACGCCACCGACGTGTACCAGGCGTCGAGGCGGTTGGTGCCCACCGAGAGAGTCTCTCCCACCAGCCGGGTCAGGGTGTCGTCGTCGAGGTTCTTCCCGGCCAGGGCTCCCACCGCGTCCCGGGTCTTACGGAACAGCGCGCTCATCGGGGGCAGGGCGACGCCCACCGGCAACTCGAAGCTCCCGGTGATGACGTCGTTGACGGTTGGAGCGCCGTCGAAATCGAGTTGTGGCCAGTTGTCGCGGGCGATCTCGGCGAAGGGTGTGGCACCGAGGGCGGTGACGCTGTAGGTGCTGTCGCCCAGCGCCAGCGACTCGATTTCGGCGGACTGCGTGACGAGGCTCCTCCACGGGGAATCGTCGAAGCGGTTCGCCGGGGGACGGGCGACAGCGATACCCGACTGCTCGTTGGCGAGGATGAGGCTGCGCTGGACCAACTGGTAGAGCAGGTCGCTCGGTTGCTCCTCCTCCGGAATCATCAGCAGCGTGGAGGGGCCGCCCCATTGCGCCAGCTTGGCCAGGTAGTCCGATGGCGTCCGGCGGCCGTCGCCCTCTCCTGTGGTCCTGGCGATCGGGATGCGGAGCAGTTCCGAATCGCCCAGCTCCATCCCGGCGAGGCGGGAGCCGGTCACGCCCGGCAGCACCGAGCCCACCAGCGAGCGGTAGGCCGACACGGTCACGTGGTGTTGGATGCGGTCGAGGGCGCCGGCCGAGATGGCGCCGGAGGTGAGGCCGAACAGTTCGGGGTGGGTGCTGCTGTACAGCTTGCCGGCGAGCTCCCCCTTGACCATGCGGACCCAGTAGGCGCCGGGATGTGGCACCGCCCCCAGGCCGAGGGTCTGCAGGAGCCGGCGCCCCGCCTCATCGAGCCCTGCGGCGCCGGAGACCGGGGTGTTGGCGGCGCCGGCCGCCAGGTCCCAGAAGTTTCTGAGGATGCCGAGGAGGGCGATGAGGTCACCCAGCAGTCCATCCTCGCCGTCCTGGGGAGCGAATCTTGAGAAGTCGGTCACCGGCAGGATGCCGTAGGGTTGGCGGCCGATCCTGAGCGTGGCCAGGGACGGGCCGCCGCGGACGTAGCCCACGATGTGGTCCCGGGCGAACTCGTAGATATCCTCGAACCGGTCGAGCCTGGGGATGGTGTCGCTCCGGGAGGCGTCGAGTTCGGCGGGGAGGATGAGCTGGCCCAGCATCTCGCCCCAGGTGACCGGGAACAGCGCCTCGGCCATCAGCCGTGCATGGACGCCGTGGCTCTGGTCGGCGCCGGGAAGCCCGCCGAAGTCCACGCCGGAGAGCCCGAAGGCGAGCTGGGCCAGTTGCGCCGCGGTGCCCGCCTCGGCGAGGGAGGCCGGCGGCGGCGACGGCGGCTCAGGTTCCGCCTTTGCCCGGTGGTACAGGTTTCTGAGGTCGGCCGCCGGCGACCACGCCGACCTGTCGTCGCCGAGGTTGTTGGTTGCTGCCCCTACCGGCAGGAACCCGGACATGGCGCGGGCGAAGTGGGCGTTGAGCAGCCCCTCCACCGCAGCCGTGCCGGCGGTGGCATCTTCCGGGTCGGGGACGCGGACACCGAACACGAGAAGGCGGTCGATCCGTGGAGGCGGCTCGACACCGCGAGCGAATCTGTCCGGGGGCAGGTCGACCGTGACCGCCATTCCGGCTTCCACCGCGGCGTCGTAGTCGGCCAGCCAGCGAGCCTCGACGCCGAGGAAGAACTCTTCATCGCGGTCCAGCCCCAAGGTGCCGTCGGGGAGCGTCCCGGGTCCCATGACGAGGTCCTGCCGTACCGGTTCCGTGACCGCGGTGAAGATGCGGTCGTTCCCCACCCAACCGGTGACGACCCACCTGTCCGGCAGCGCCACCGCCCTCGGTACCCACCCGGTGCGATCCCCGGGCGCGGGAGCTCCGTTGCGGGTGGCGGTCGCCACGTGGAGGGCACGATGCTGGCCGACCTCGGCGACGAACCGCTCCCACGCGGCCCAACGCAGCCGGTCGTTCTCGTCGGGGTCGTCGTCGTCGACACCGTCGTGGGTGTCCCAGAAGGCATTTCCGGCGGTGTGCTCGTGCTCGGTGAGGGTCGGGTCCTGGTCGTCGATGCCGATGTCGTCGGGGAAGACGCGCACCTTCAGCACCGGAACCTCCGCCTCGGTGCCCTCCGGTGTCTGCCGGACGGGGTAGAGGAAGCGGGTCTCGACACGAACCGGCAGCAGCACCAGGGGGAGGCCCGGGTCCAGCGGCCCGAAGTCGGGGAGGTCGGCACTCATGTGAGGGTCCCCATCAGAGGTACTCCGTGGCGGGAAGGAAGAGCTGGAACGGCATCTGGAGTAAGCCCGCGGCGACTGCCGCCGCCGGGCTTTCGTCGTCCCACCAGTCGGACATCCAGCCAGGCACACTCTGCGGGCGGCCTCCGAGGACGATGTGGTTGTCGGCGACCAGTCCGGTGTCTCCGATCCACTTCCAGGAGAGGTCGTTCGGTTCCTGAGGCTGCCTCTCAAGATCTTCCGGCTCCTCGTCCAACCCGAAGCGTGGCTCCTCCAGAGGTTGGGTGAGCGCGATGTACCAGCTCTTGGAACCGGTGGTCTCCTGGAGCTGCCGGCGGGTGATCGCCAGTGCCACGTAGGTGATGTCTTCGGGAAGCGTCCCCCGGAACAGCTCGTAGGCCACGCCGCCGTCGGGGTGACCGCTGTCGTGGACGAAGTTCCCGGTGCCGTCGACGGAGCCGAACACCGCGGCGACAAGGGTGTTGGGGTAGCGGCGCAGCAGCTCGCCCCGGATCACGACGAAGGTGCCGGCGTCGCCGTCGTCCACGGCGGCTCGACCGGCCGGGTTGGCGCCGAGGCGGTCGCCCCAGAGGTGCATCTGGTCGGTGTCGTCGGGACCGGACGCGCCGATCAGGGTGGGCGCCGTGGGCCAGAACCGGGCGAAGCAGGTGCCCATCTGGTCCGTCGGATACCCCCGCCACAGCAGCTCGCGGGCCATCTCGTGGTTGGCGCCGGCGAGGGCGGATTCGACGAACCGCCGGTTGGCGAAGAACACGGTGATCGAGTCGGGGGGGAGGGCGCCGGCGTTGCCCAGCACCCAGTCACGGTCGAGGCGGGTCAGCCGGTCGACGAACGGATCCGGGAAGGTGGGGGCGGCCATGATGGGCCGGGTCGGCTTCCGCTTGCGCGGGCCGGGCTTGACCTCGATGAGCCAGGACAGCATCTGGAGGTAGCGGGCAGACGGATCGAGCCCGGTCACCACCGCGTCGCGGACGTCGTTCACCGCGACGGCGCGGAACGACGGCACCTGACGCCGATCGGATGGGGGCGTGACCGCGTCGATGCCCGCTCCCACCTGGCCGACAATCGCCGAAACCCGAGCCGGGTCGAGTTCGGTCAGCACCGACGGCACGTCGTCGTCGAGGTTGAACCGGGATCTGGCTTCCCCGAGAAGCGCCGACACCCGCGCCTGGGAGGTCAGCACGCTCTGCTCGACGGTTTCCGTCTCCTTCAGGTTCCGCAGCACGAACGTGCCCAGCCGGTTCCGGTCGACACGGACCCTGCCCTCGAATTCGTGGAGGTCGAGCGTCCCTTCGTCGGCCAGTTGGAGGAGTGCAGCCATGGTCTCGGC
Source organism: uncultured Acidimicrobiaceae bacterium (assembly GCA_964579415.1). Classification (GTDB taxonomy): domain Bacteria; phylum Actinomycetota; class Acidimicrobiia; order Spongiisociales; family UBA5794; genus CAZOGW01. The sequence goes on from CAZOGW010000028.1 coordinate 15,057, forward strand.
GGACACGTCCACCTTGGCGTCGGTGGGGGCGTCGAGCAGGTGATTGACGTCCTGGCGGATCCGGACCGACCAGTCGGCGCCGCCCTCCTCGATCCGGGTGTCGACCCTGGCCCTCATCACCCTGGCCCAGGCGGGTTCCGTCCCGCCGCGGTAGCGCCGGATCACGCCCTCCACCGGCTGCACCACGGTCGGAGGATGGGCCTGCAGGTCGGCGTCGGCCTGCTCGATGGCCGTCCTCAAGCTCTCGACGCCGTGGACGTACTTCTCCAGGGAGAGCCCCGTCGATTCCTCGACCGCCGCGGCTAGCCCGACGCCGTCGAGGAAGGCTGTGAGCCGCTCTATGGGGAGCCGGTGGGGCCGGTCGGCGAGCCGATCGGGCACGATGGAGACCTCACCCCTGAGCAGGGGCGCGGCGATGGCGCCGAGGACCGAAGCGGTCGCTGCGCCGGCGACGGGCCGGGTGAGGCGGCGGGAGGTGCGGGTGAACGATGCGCTCAGTGTCAGCGGCGGCATCGGAGATGTCCGCACCACGGCTGTCAAGGTGTTCCCCTCGTCCTGGATGCGGAGCCGGCTGAGAGCGGGGTGCGCCAGTTGCAGCAGCGACCCGTCCGTGCGCGCGATCACCCGGCTTGCGTAGAGATGCTGGGCGGCATGCAGGAACAGCTGACCCCACCGCCGCCTGCGGTTGGCTGCCATCACGTCGTCGAGTTGCTCCCACGCCGACGCCATCAGTTGTTCCTGGTCCGTCACCACGACGTGGGAACCGGCTCCGGCCGCCACCCGCAGCGCCGGGTCGAGGTTCAACTCGGTGACCCACTGTGGCACCGGGGGGGCTCCTGCCTGCGGGACGACGCGGCGCGTCTCTGCATGCCACTGCCCGTAGATGGGCGGCCCCACCGCCGGCCGGTCGGCTCCGCCGGGTGCTTCCCTCATCTTCTCGGGCAGGTCCAGCAGGTCGGCGAGGATGGAAGCGGCGCCGCCCTCGACCTCGGGTTGGCGGGTGGACCCTTCCGCGGTGGTGATCGCCGTCGGCATCCTGGCGACGTAGGACTCGAAGAGCGAGGGTGAACCCTGCGGTGGCTGGATACGCGACCGGATGGGGTCGACCAGCACCCGGCGCATCCCGACGGCTTCGATCTCTTGCGGCTCGGACTTGTGCAGCCTTCTCGCCAGTGTCTCGAAGTCGCCTTCGGGGCCGGTGGCGAATCGCCAGTGCCGGTACACCGGCAGGGTGACGTCGCCGCCGCCACGGGTCCAGGCCGGCGCGGAGCCGCCTGGCGACTGCTCGCCGCGCCGCGCCCGGAGCCCGGCGCGCCTCCCGGCCTCGAAAGTGGGGACGACACACGCCACGTACTTCCTGGTGGCCTCGAAGCGTCGCGGCGCCAGGAGCCGCGAGCGGGCATGACCGCCCCACTGTGACGATGTCACAAGGTTCGTGTCGATCTCTGCGGCGCCGTTCGCTACGACCTGCACGTGAGCCCACGCCCACAGCTCGTCGGGATGGGGCAGCTCGCCGGGCGAAGCCACCAGGAAGGGGTTCGGTGATCCGGGTCGTGTCCTCACCCGCGTGCCGTCCTCGTCCTCGACGACCACCAACGCCAGCCATGGCCTGATGGGTTCGCTGCCGTCGGGACTGAACATCCAGGGAAGGTCCGGGTGGGCGAACTCGACGGCTGCGAGGTAGTTGGGCTCTGCGACGAGGTCGCCCGGCACCGGCGTCATGCGAATCACCTGTGACGGGTCCAGCCCGGTGACGTCGCCGGGGCCGAGGACCGGCACACCCTGGACGTGGCTGAGCGATTGCGACTTCCCGCCGCTGTCGGTGACGGAGCCGGTGACCTCGACGGTCGCCACGCCACGTCCGTTGCCGTTCCCGTCCCCGGCCATCAGGGTGCCGGCGCCCCGGCGCGAGAAGGGCAGGAACCAGTAGTTCACGACGGAACGCCGATCTCCCACGCCGCCACCACCTGCAGGTCCCGCGATCCGAGCTGTTCGAGGATTTGGAACGCGTCGGCGGGTGACAGCCCGGTGTCGGGTGCCGCCGCGCCGACCTCGTGCATGGTGGAGGTGGTGACGATGGTGGGGTCGACCTCGCGTACGGTGACGAAGGCGGCACGGTCGGGGGGCGTGTGCCCGCTCCACGCCGTGGCGAACCCGAGGGGGCTGTCGCGGAAACGGTCACCTGCGCCGACGGGTTCGAGGCCGAGGATCTTCTGCTCATACTGGACCCTGCGGTCCCTGGCGACGCCTCGCCGAGGTTCCGGATCGATCCGGAACCCGGCAGGCAGGGACAGGAACGAGGCGGACTCGAGCTGGCGATCGATCGGCATGTCGAGGATCTGGGAGGGACGGAACGGTTCGTGGAGAGGGGTGGCTCCGTCTGCCGTCAGGCTGGCGGTGACCGGCTGGGGGAGGGTGTGACCCTCGAACTTGGCCATCTCCGTGTCCAGCGGTATCTCCCGTTGCCGGAACTCGATCGAGGACAGCGGGTGAAGCGCGCTGCGGTCCTCCGACACGCCGGGGCCGAGCACGACGACGTGAGGGATCCCGGTCGCCGCAGCCATCCACGACCCGGGTCGGCGCACGACCTCATCGAGCACGTCGAACGGATACCGCATCAGCGGGAGCGCCGTGCCCTTCCGGTCGCCCCACACGATCTCGGGGATCACCACGTCGTACTCGATCAACAGCCAGGTGAAGCTGGCGCTGCCGCGGAAGCGCCATGGCGTCGGCCCGGAAAAGGCGCCTTCGAGTCGGATCGCCGCCACGGAGATGTCGGCGCAGACGATGCTCACGCTGCCATCTGCCGTCGCCATGAACCCGAACTCGGGCTCGGTGTAGAAGAAGGTGTCGAACTTGAAGTGACCCGAGACGCCGAAGCCACCCACCATGGCCCGCAGCTCCGCCCGGGCACCGAACTGGAGCGACGACGGCGTGACGGCGGCGTACGCCTCGAGTCGCAGGCTCAGCATCGAGTTCGGTGAGAGCGAGGTCCCGAAGCGGCGCATACCGGGCATGCCGTCGGGGACGGGGAACCCGGGGTGGAACCCTCCGACGGAGACGGCGAAGGCGGCCCTGGGGCCGGTGCGCATGACCGCCATCAGGTCGCCCTCGACGGGGATCCCGACCAGGCGGGAGTTGGTGAGGGTGCCACCCAGGGAAAAGCCGCTGGCGTCGACGTAGGCGTCGAACGTCGCTTCGAGGTGGATGAGAGGCGCCGACTCGAAGGGAAGCGACAGGGCGAGCCTGCCGATGATGATGACCGCCGAGTCGCTGGTCGACACGATTACGCCAACCGTGGCCGAGATGATCGTCGGCGTTCCCCACCCGAGCTTGACCAGGGGGCCGACCACCATGCCGCCGCGACGTTTCGGGAAACATGCGTCGAGGGTGGCGAGAAGCCGGGGCGCCTCGGCGACGGGATCGCGGGGGAACAGCAGCCTCGACACGTCGCCCGAGCGCACCGACGCGGCGATGGCGTTGCGGTCGGCCCCTCGATTGATGCCGAGGATTCCTCCTACTCCCACCAGTGTGAACCCGAACGAGAGCTGCAACGCCGGCTGGAACTCCGCCGCCAGCAGGACGATCAGCGAGAACGACTGGCCGTCGGCGTCGAAGACGGCCAGTCCCGTGACCCTGACCAGGGCGAGGTCGGCGCTCACCACGCCGCGGAGGTCGCCGGTGACGGCGTCCTTCGACAGGTACCCGCCGCCGGTGGCGCCCGGTAGCGACAGCTCCGCACTGGCGCCGGTGACGCGGTCCATGCTGGAGAACAGGGTGGCGAGATCGATGATGCCCGGGGACGGGATCCCGTCGACGTGGAGCACCAGGCCGGGAAGGTCGACCGTCGCTGCGGAGACGTCGCGGCTGGTCACTCCGGGTACCGGCTCATCGGGCAGGGTACGTGGCTGTCGAGCCGGACCTGAGTCGATGGGTCCGGAGGCCGTTTCGCCACCTCGAGACCGTCACGTTGCACGCCGAGCCGGCCCCGGGCGGGAGACGTTGCGATGGCAACCGTCATGACCGTCTCCAATGCCACTGTCGGAGCGAGGCTCACGATACCCGACCGCCTCCGACCCCGTCGGGTCGTCCCTTGCAACAACGGCCGCTCGCCTCTCGCCGTTGACCGGTCTCACCTGGTCCCTGCCTTCGCCTCAGCGGCGTAGACGAGGTGGTGGGAGCGACCGGGCGGAGAGTCGAGCGGTCCTCGGCATTCGAAGGCGGACGGCTCCCGGGACCGCCGCCGAAACTGACCGGCTACCCGGCGGTGATGCTGTTGCCGCTGCCCTCGTCGTCGATCTGGGGGTTGCCGGAGCCGAACGTGACGACGTTGTTGTTCCCGTACACGTCGATCTCGGTGATGGATGCGATGGTGATCGTGTTGTCGTTGCCGTAGACGTCCATCTCGCGCGCCTCGACCGAGTCCACCTGGTTGCCGAAGCCGTAGATGTCGAGCTCGATCGAGATCTCGGTCTGCACGACGTTGCCGTTGCTGCGGACCTCGATCTCCTGGCACTGGCCGGTGACGGTCACCTCGGCGCCGTCGGCGCGGACGTACACGTCGCCGCGGTGGGGACGGCACTCGGGGTGCTGGCTGTGCGAGCCGGCCGGCGGACAGCCCGCTGCGGCCTGGCTCGCACCCTCGGCCGGTTGCTCATACTGAGTCGGCGACTGACGCTAGCCCGGTTCGAGCCCGCCGGGGCCGGTGACGATGAAGGTGCACTCGCGCTCCCATGTGCACGACTCGCGGTAGGAGCCCTTGTAGATCCAGGGGGCTCCCTCGGAGTCCGTCACGGTGGCGGTGAACGAGTCGTCGTAGAACCAGCCGTTTCCCGTTTCGCGATACGTCAGGTTCACTCGAGCAGTGCCTGTGGCCCACGGGCCCGGCTGGCTCGCCGTGTCCTCACAGACGCCCACACCGCCCTCTGGAGGGGTACTCCACAATTCGATGGGGACCTGGACGCGGGCCTTGAACGTCCAGTTGCGGCTGTTCACCGTCTCCTGGAGGATGACTGGCTGCACTGCCGGGAACGGGCCTTCGAAGTCGTTCTCCTCCCAGGCACAGAACCCATCGCGGGTGACGTTAAAGAACTGCGCCAGGTGAAGGTCCGGATCGTGCCAGATCAGGCCCCACTCGGGTTCCTCGAAGCGCTCCTTCTGCGCGGACGCCGGTGCTGCCGACCCGATGGCGAGGACGGCGACCAGCGCCAGGATGACGGCGGATCTCGTTCTCATCTCTCCCTCCTTCGTCGTGCCGGGGGCGTGCGCCCGCCGGCATTCCTCCCCGGTGGTGCCACCGGCTGGCCGCGAACCTACGGAGCGTCGATCCAATGCCGCTCCAAAGGTCGGCGTCGGCGTTGCAGGGGCGTCACCAACCCTGGTCCGGTGTCGGCGGACGTCCTGAGGCGAGGTGAGCGCGGGCTCAGGGGACGTGGTGCCAGGGTTTGGTGGCGAAGAGCACCCGATCGAGGGGGCGCCCGTCGAAGTCGTGGAAGCGCAACTGTGAGCCGTCCAGCTCGAACCGGGCACTGAACAGGCGGGCGAGTCCGCAGTCGCCTCGCTCGGGCACCAACTGGAGGCGACCGCCGGTCTCGGTGTAGGCACCGGTGCAGGTCCACTCGGCGTCGCCGGCCGTCACGGTGTGGTCCCAGCGGCCACGGGCGAAGCGGATGGTGTGCGTTCCCGGCCCGCGGTGGTCCCGGCCGACCACGGTCCAGGTGGCGCGGGCGTCGTCGGCGCTGGCGTATTGGTCAGGTACCTCGGCGGCGAGGATCGTGGCCAGCTCGTCGGTGGTCCACTCGATCCGGTACTCCCCGTCGAGGGCGGTTGAGTCCGCGCCGGCGCTGGTGCCTCGCAGCTCGGCAAGGGTGGGGCAGTTGTCGCCGAACCCGAACCGCTCGCACTCGCCGGCGGTGAAACCCCGGGTCAGCGAGCGGCGCACGATGCCGACCAGCTCGTCGGTGTCGAGGGTGACGACGACGACGTCGCCGCCGTCGAGTGCTACCGCCAGGTTGTGCTCGTTGACGAAGGCGACGCCCGCCGCCGCCCGTCCCGAGTCGAGGGATATCTCCTGCCACAGGGCTCCCGTTGCGGCATCCCAGACGCGGACCAGCCCGTCGCTGCCACCGGTGGCGACCAGACGCCAATCCGGGCTCACCGCCCGGGAGGCGACGCTGGCGTCGTGGGTGGGATGGACCTCGGCGGTCCCCAGCAACGAGTCGCCGTCAAGCCAGGTGAGCGTGCCCTGCGGGTCGCCGTTGGCGCTTCCCTCGCCGAGTAGCGTCGACCCGTCGGGGCTGAACCCGATGAGTCCTAAGGCGTAGCCGCCGCCCGAGTTGTTGGGGACGTGGCGCCCGGCCTCCCACGTCGCCGTGTCGACGGAGCGGACGGAGTGGCCTCCGCTGATGACGAGCTCCGCCGAGTCGAGGGTGAAGACGACGTCGAAGGCGTAGTCGGCGGGGCTGTGGGGCTCGGTGTAGAGCAGGCGGCCGGTGGCGGTGTCCCACACCACCGCGGTGGTGACGGTGGTATCGGCGATCATCGTCATGTCGGGCGACCAGCGGAGGCGGTCGGCAAGCAGCCGGAACGGGGTCTCCGGGTACTCACGGCACTGCGGCCGGGGCCCGATGGGGTCGGGGGAGGTGCTGTCCCAGGTGCACATCCCCTCGAGCTCGACGAGCACCTCCCCGGTGGCGAGGTCCCTGATGGTCACCGGCCCGTTCATGATGCCGTCGCCCTCCTGGCGGGCAAAGCGAGTGCCGTCGGGCGAGACGGAGAGGGCGGTGCCTCCGTGCCCGGGCAGCGTGTAGAGGACGCGGCCCGAGTCGAGGTCGAGGACGTGGGTGGTGGCGGTGACGTCGTCGCCGCAGAACACAGCGACAACGGCGTGGCGCCCGGCGACTCGCAACGTGTCGCGCTGCACCGTCCCCGGGCATGTCGCCAACGCGGCGACCTCGCCGCGCGGCGAGGTGTCGACAAGCGCCGCGGTCTCGTCGACGCGGGTGACGAGGATGCGTCCGTCACCGGTGGCCGAGGGGCGCAGGTGCCCGGCGTGGGGCACCACGGTGAGCGTCGTGCCGGTTGTGGCGTCCCAGATGTGGAGGCTGCCGTCGCCGCCCGTCGAGTAGGCGGTCTCGCCCGAGGGATCGAACCGGACGTAGAAGCTGGTGGTCTCGTGCCCGGCATAGGAGGCGACCATCTCGCCGCGGTGCACGTCCCAGATCTCGATGGGGTTGTCGCCGTAGGCGATGAGGCTCCCGTCGGGGCTCATGGCGCGGACGTAGCGGGGCGGTTGCGAGGAGAAACTCAACAACGTCTCGTCGCCGGCCAGGTCGACGACCTTGAACTCCTGCGTGCCGAAGTCGTCGAAGGCGGCGTAGCGGCCGTCACTGCTCATCACGGCTCCGTCGCTCCAGTTGATCCCGTCGGCCACCACGGTGCGGGCCGCTCCGGTCCGCATGTCCACCAGCTCCACCGCCATCTCGCCGAACCAGTCACACGTGGCGGCGGCCTCCTCGTGGCGCAACGTCTTCACCAGCAGATGTGTCGCCGACATGGCGTCGACGATGCCGCCGCAGCGGCCGAGGTCGATCCTGTCGAGCAGCTCCCCGGTGACGGTGTCGAGGATGTGGGCTCCCAGCGCCTCGGGCACGGGCTGGGCCGGGTCGCCCGCGTTCCACTGGACGCCGGCGACAACGGTGCTGCCGTCGGGTGAGAAGATGGCGCGGCCGGGCCGGGCCGACGGGTGGCTCGTCTCGTAGGTCCACATCACCTGGTCGCGGCGCAGGTCGTAGACCTCCAGGTAGTTGGCTCCGGGCATGAAGTCGGCCCATCCGGTGGCGAGCAGCAGGTCGCCGCCGGGGTGGAGGTCGGTATGTAGGGTGCCGAGGTCGCGGGACGGCCCGGGGTAGCGGTCGACGACGGAGTCGGCGCCCCAGGCGCTGTGGAGCGCCCGCACCGACTCGGCGGTGGGCTCGGCGGCGTCCACCGACGCCACGGCGAGGAGCTTGCTCAGTGTGGGGTCGGCGTCGACAACCGCGATGGAGGCGGTGGCCAGCTCGCGTGCGCGGGCGGTGGTGGCGGCGTCGGCGGCGCGCTGGCGGCTGGCCAGGGCGAACCCGGCCAGCGCCGTCGTGGTGATGAGGCCGGTGGCGAGGCCGGCGACGAGCCACCGGCGGGCCTGGCGCCGCACCCGGGCGCGGCGGTCGGCGACGTCCCGGCTGGCGTCCAGGTAGGCCTGCTCGGGACCGCTCACCGTGAGGTCGCCGCCGGCCAGCGTCTCGAACCGCGCCAGCCGGGTCTCGGTGAGGAGGTAGCCATCGTCGCGTCCGGCGCGCTCCCATTCCTCGACAGCCTCCGCGAGGCGACGCCGCGCCAGCAGCTCCTCGCGCCGGTCGTCGATCCAGTCGCGGAGCCGGTCCCACCTCGTCAGTAGAGCCTCGTGGGCCACCTCCACCGTAGGGGCGCGGGTGACCGGGTGCCGGTCGAAGGTGAGCAGGCGGTGCGCGGCGAAGGCGCCGAGGACCGTGTCGACCGAGACGCCGTGCACGGGAAGGCTGCGTAGCTCCCGCAGGGTGACGCGGCGCCGGGTGTCGCCGGCGTTCTCGTTCACCGTCACCAGGCGGAGGAGGATCTGACGGGCAGCATCTTGTTGCGCGGTGTCGAGCCCTGCGTAGATGGCGTCGGCGCGTCCTCCCAGTGCCCCCAGCACACCGCCGGATCTCTCATAGTCGGCCAGGGTCACCACGGCGCCGCTACGGTCGGAGAACAGCTCGGTGAGGGCGTGCTGGAGGAGGGGGAGACCGCCGGGTTCGTCGCCCACCTCGGACACGGCCCGCTCAACGAGGCCGGGCTCGAAGCGGACGCCGACGGCCGCGGCGGGCCGGACGATGGCGGCGACCAGGTCGTCGCGGCGGGGCGCCGCCACCATCACCGTGGCCCGCGCCAGCAACTCGCCCAGCTCCGGTGAGCGCAGCGGGTGGTCGAGATGGTCGCTGCGGAGGGTCACCAGCACGCTCAAGGTGCTGTCGTGGTCACCGCCCAGGGCGATGAGGGCGTCGATGAGGTGCTGCCGGGCGGCGTCGTCGGTGGTGAGGGTGAACAGCTCCTCGAATTGGTCGATGATCAGCAGGGCACGGGTCCCGGTGGGGAGCACGCGGCGGGCGACCTGTGCCAGTGAGTAGCGGCTGTCGGCGACACCCTCGATGAGCTCACCGGGCTGGCGCACCGCCACCCGCCGCAAGGCCCGCTCCAGCTCCTCGAGGGGGTAGGCGCCGGGGATCATGTCGGTCACCAGCCACGGGAGCCCGGCGCCGGCCCCGGAGCGGAGCCGGGGGATGAGACCGGCGCGCACCAGGGAGGATTTGCCGATCCCCGAGGGGCCGACCACCGCCACCACGCGGTGCGCCTCCACGACGGTGGTGATCTCGTCCACGAGGTCGGCGCGGCCGTGGAAGTCGGCGGCGTCGGGCTCCTGGAAGGCGCGCAGCCCCTTGTACGGGTTGCGGACCGCCAGGTCCGTCACCTCTGCCTCGCCCGCCTCCGACTCGCGAGCCTCCCGCACGGCCGCGAGGAAGTCTTCGATCGACGCGTGGCGTGCCTGCGGATCGGGGGAACATGCCCGCGCGATGGCGGCGCCGGCCGGTAGGTGTCGTGCCAGTTCGGGAATCCGGTCCGGCTCCGGGGGTGGTGCGGTCCCGGTGAGCAGCTCGAGCGCGATCATCCCCAGGCCGTGGACGTCGGACCGCTCCGGGAGTTGTGCTCCGTGGTCGACATCCGGCGGGACGTGCCCCCCGAGGGTGCCGGGGTGGTTGTCGGCGGCGGCGATGCCGAAGCCGGCGACGTAGCCGTTGCCGTCGTCGTCGAGGAGGATGTCGCCCGGTTTGAGAGCGCCGTGGGCGACGCCGGAGCGCCGCGCGTAGGCCAGGGCGTCGCCGACCTGCTCCAGCAACCTGCTGGCGCGCTCGATGTCCCACGGCTCGCCCGTCAGGGCGTTCTCCAGTGAACCGCCGTGGAGCCACCGCGTCACCAGGAAGGCGCCGTCGGGGTCCCGCCAATAGTCGTAGAGGGGCACGATGTGCGGGTGCTCGAGGCGGGCGACGAGGTGCGCCTCGGCCTCGAAGCGGCGAACGAAGTCCGGCTGGTTGGCGTGCTCGGGGCGGATCACCTTGACCGCCACCTCGCGTCCCACCGACGGTTGATAAGCCCGGTACACGAGGCCATGGCGGCCGCCGCCGACCTTCTGCCGCAGCTCGTAGCCGCGCACGTTTCGTCGCCATGCCGTCGCCGGCGGCGTGGGCTGGTCGGTCCGCAGGGGCGGGAAGGTGTCCTCGACACCGTCGACGAGGAGTTGGAAGACGTGGAGGTGACGTCCGAGGCCGTCGAAGCGGTGCTCGCCGAGTGCCTTCACCTTCCAGCCGGTGCCGTTCGACGCCGCCAGCGCGGCATGGGCGTCGTCGGAGAGCAGGATCTGGCCGCCGTGGCCGGCCGACAGGAGCCGGCTGCACCTCTGCAGCGGAGGCCCGGCGACTTCGTCGCCGCGGAGCTCCACCTCACCGGCATCGATGGCCATCCGCACCCCGGGACCGTCCGGACCGTCCAGGGCCCGGACGCGATGGGCGGCGTCCACCGCCTGGTCCACGGTGGTGAGTGTGGCCAGCACGCCGTCGCCGGATCGTCGCACCACACGCCCGCCGGCTTCGTGGACGGCATCGTCGACGATCCTGTGGTGGCGGCTCATCAACTGCGCCGTCTCGTCGGGCCGGGATTCCCACAGCAGGCCCGCTTTCTCGATATCGGTCATCAGCAGCGCCAGCGCTCGCACGTCGGGCACCACCTGGATCTCCAGGTCAGGGTCGTGCTCCAGGATCCGTTGTTCGAGGGTGCGAAGGCGGGGCCACGGGTCGAGTCCCAGCTCGATGAGATGGCGGCGGGCGCGGTCGTAGGCCCGGAGAGCCTCCGATTGCCGGCCGGCCCGGTACAGGGCGACCATCTGGTGGGCACGGAACCGCTCCGAGAGGGGGAACTCCGTGGTGAGGACCTCCAACTCGGGGAGGAGAGCGGCGTGCCGTCCCAGGGCCAGCTCCGCCTCCACCGTGTCCTCCAGCGCCCTCAGCCTCACCTCTTCGAGACGGCGCGCCTCGGCCTGCAACGGGACCGAGGGCGCTACATCGCCGTACGGGCTCCCCGTCCACATGGCCAGGGAGTTGCGGAGCAGGTCGGCGGCCTCGAACGGCCGGGCCGCCACCAGCGTCGCCGCGGTGTCGACAGCCGACTCGAAGCGGACGGCATCGACGTCGTCCGTCTCCACCGCCAATCGGTAGCCGCCGCTCTCGGTGACGACGCGGTCGCCGAGCACCGACCTCAGGTTGAAGACGTAGCTCTGCAGCGTGCTCCTGGCACCGGACGTCGCCTGCTCACCCCAGACGCCTTCGATGAGAACGTCGAAGGGCACCACCCGGGCGGCGTCGAGGATCAGCAGGGCGAGCACGGTCCGTTGCTTCCTGCCGCCCAGGCGTATGGGCCGGCCATCGATGCTCGCCGTCACCGGACCGAGGACGCGTAGATCCATCTCGGGAAAGTACTCATCGACTGGGGCGTCATGCCGGTTGACGGGCATGACATCTGCGGCCCGTTCCATGCGGGAGAAGCTACGGCGCCCGGCTCCAAGATCGATCCAGGCATGTCCAGCATCTGACGCGGCACCCACAAAGAGGTGCGTGAGGCGCCGACACCGCTCCGCGCGAGGCGCCATCGAGCCGTCCCCGGCGGGTTCTCAGCCTCCCGAGTCTCCGCTGGCCGCGGGGGCCACGGCGGTCAGGATCTCGTCGGCTCGCCGGTCCACGACTCTGGTCACGGCTTGCTGTCCCGCCCCGAAGACGAGGGCGAGAGCGAACAGCGCCGGCATGGAGGTGGGCAGGAAGTCGGAAAGGACCGCGGTGCTGACGATCGCCAACCCGGTGACGGTCACGAGGGGGGCGAAAGTGATCTTGAGCACGGCCTGGGCCAGCGGCAGGTTGAAGGGGCTGAAGTCCGGGTTCATCTGGGAGTGGGCGGGGGCGCTCGACCTGGAGGTCAACGCTTGGTGGAGAGGCAAGGTTTGTCTTTCCGATCCCGGTGCGTGCGGAGCGTTGGCCATGGGCCGCGGCTGTGTAGTCTCGGTGGGTCTAGGGGAGGAGCCAATGTGCCCGATGTGTATCGAGCGGCGCAGCGAGCGTTCCAGGACCGGTTCGACACCCGGCGACTCGCCGATCGGCTGGCCCAGTCCACTTCGGATGTGATCAACCCGGCTTTCAAGGCCTTCATCGAGGAACGCGACATGTTCTTCATCGCCACCGCCGACGAGGAGGGGTGGCCCGATGCCTCGTACAAGGGAGGCGAGCCAGGGTTCGTGCGGGTCCTCGACGAGCACACTTTGGCGTTCCCGGTATACGACGGCAACGGCATGTACCTCACCGTGGGCAACCTATCCGCCAACCCCCGTGTCGGTTTGCTGTTCGTCGACTTCGAGGTCGGGACCCGGCTGAGGATGAACGGCCACGCCTCCGTCGATCCCGCCGATCCGCTCATCGAGACTTACCCGGGTGCGCAGCTCGTCGCCCGGGTACGGGCCGACAAGGTGTTCGCCAACTGCCGCCGCTACGTCCACCGCTACACCCTGGTCGCCAGGTCACCGTTCGTCCCCAGCGCCGGCATCGACCCTCCGGTGCCGGACTGGAAGCTCGACGAATGGTTCGCCGGAACGCTGCCCGACGGTGACCCGGCGCTCGACCCGGACCATCCCAGCGCACCGTCGATACCCAGGTTCTGACCGGGTGCCGGTCGGAGGCGCGACGCCCATCAGGAGCTGTCAGTATGGAAGGCATGGAGATCGAAGCCGACGCCACACTTCTCGTCATCGATGTGCAGGAAGGGTTCTCCTCGCCGTCGTGGGGTACCCGCAACAATCCAAATGCCGAGGTCAACATCGCCCGCCTCGGCGCAGCCTGGGTCGAGAGTGGCCGGTCGGTTGTGGTGGTGCGCCACGACTCGGTGGAGCCGGGCTCCCCGCTGCGACCGGGCGAGCCGGGGAATGCGCTGCAGGCCGCCGTCGCCGACCTGCCGCACGACCTGTTCGTCGCCAAACACGTCAACTCGGCGTTCTACGGCACCCCGGAGTTGGAGCCGTGGCTACGTGAGCGGGGCATCGGACAGGTCGTGATCGTCGGTATCCAGACCAACCAGTGCGTCGAGACCACGGCCCGGATGGCGGGCAACCTCGGGTTCGACACCATCGTCCCCCTTGACGCCACCCACACGTTCGACCTGAGCGGTCCCGGCGGCGTCACGCTCACCGCCGACCAACTCGCTGCCGCCACCGCGGTCAATCTCGATGGTGGCGGCTTCGCCCGCGTCGTCTCCACCGACGACGTGCTCGACGCACTCGGCGACGCCGAGTAGCACGGACATGGACGAACCTGGCGGAGAGTCGTTCCAGACTTACCGGGTGGCGTCGCCGGGGATCGCACACGATGTCCAACTGGGTCCGGTGCGTGGCCCCGGAGTGCTGCTGTTGCATGATGGGTCTTCATGGCGCGCTCACCGTCGGCTCGCGGTCAGCTCAACGCGGACCTGGGACGAAGACCCCCTCCGTCCG
>CAZOGW010000029.1:0-14113 GCA_964579415.1 uncultured Acidimicrobiaceae bacterium
TACCTGTGGACCAGCCCCACCGGACGCCGATACAAATCGAACTCCCGGGACCCGTAGCCGGCGCCTACTTCCAGCGGTCCTTGTGGCGTATCTCCACTCCCGACACCACCGAGATGATGCGGATCTCGATCGACGGCGACGTCTCCGTGATGGCGGAACGATCCGTGGTGTCGTCCCAACCACCCAGAAGCGGGATCCCGGTCACATGGATGCGCCAACCCTTGGGCACGATGATGTCGCACCCGGCAAAGACGGCGGTGAGGTCGATGCGCGCCCCCGGCGCCGGGGAGGCCTCGGACAGGTCGACGGTGAGCTGGCCGGCGATCACGGTGAGATCCCCACCCTTGAGCTGGTGTGACTGGCTGGCGACCGTTGCCCCGCGCAGCATGGCGAAGGCATCCACACCCTCGCCCTGGCGGTCCCCCTTCATGGCGCCGGCAGGGAGGATCACGGCGAGGCCGACCACGACGAGGATGGCCGGGATCAGCACCGACCACACCGATGTGGTGAACAGGCCGGTGGTGAAGCCGAGCAGGACCAGTCCGGCGACAACCAGCACCGCCGAGCTCCACCGGGCGGAGCGGTCGATGGCGTACTGGCCCAGCCCCAGCGCCACCAGGATCAGCGGCCAGCCCCAGCGCAGGACGGCGCCGGCCTCGAGATCGGTGAAGAGAGCCACCGCATACAGGATGCCGACCGCCACGAGTGTGCCGCCGATCACCCACCTTCCGGCGCGTGGCGTCATCCCGCGATGAGCTTCCTCAGTCGCGCCGGCACCAATTCGGCACCCCAGGCCACCACCCCCGCCACCAGAGCGAGAGCGTCCTCACTCCCCCGCCAGTATTCGGCGCGCACATCGGGCGGAGCCGCCTCGAGCAGGTGGTGAACGGAGAAGGCCAGCAACACCAGGTCGTCGGCCTTGCCCAGGATCGGGACCAGGTCGGGCAGGAAATCGATCGGGCTGATCGCATAGGCCACGGCGGCGCCCACGAGTGCCTTCCGGCGCAGCGGCACCCGGCGGTCCCGCATCAGCCGGGCCACCAGGGCGACGAGGTGCGGTAGCGCCAGCACCCCCTCGGTGACCAGTTGGCGCCAGTTCCGCGCCGGCACCGGCTCCCCGTCGTCCAACCGGTGTGCGAGTTGTTCGTCAGACATGCTCCAGACGTTACCCCAGAAGGCGCCCGCCACCGGTTTCTATGTGATGCGTAATACGTGATACGTGCTTACGCCACCGTATCGAGTGCGAGGCGGCCCGCGTGCAGTTCGGCGGCGAGCATGGCGGCGCCCACCGCTCCCGACGCCGTGCCGAGGGCGGCCACCACGATCGGCGGCAGGGTGCGGTGGGTGCGGCCGTGGAGGGCGTCGGCGGCGGTGCGCCGCGCCGGGCCGAGCAGCGCCTCCCCCACCGAACCCAGCCCGCCGCCGACGACGACGATCTGCGGGTCGAAGGCGGTGATCAGGTTGCACAGGCCGAGGCCCAGGTCGCCGCCCACCTGCGCCACCAGGCCCCGGGCGGTCTCGTCGCCCTCGTCGGCTGCCCGGGTCACCGCCTCACCGGTGAAGCGTCCCTCGCCGAGGCGGTGCGCCAGCTTCCCCTGCGGGTTGGCGTCGATGAACTCCCGCGCCAGCCGGACCAGGGCCGGGCCGGAGGCGACGGTCTCCCAGCAGCCGCGCTTGCCGCAGGCGCAGCGGGCCCCGTTGCGTTCGAACATCATGTGCCCCCACTCACCGGCGAACGACGTTCCCCGGTAGACCTCTCCCCCGGTGACGACGGCGCCCCCGATGCCGGTGCCCAGGTTGACCAGGAGCAGGTCGTCGTAACCCCGCCCCGCTCCGGAGCGGTGCTCGGCGAAGGCGGAGACGTTGGCGTCGTTGTCGACCACGCAGGGAAGCCCCAGCTCCTCCTCCAGGTGCTCGCGGAGCCGGACGTCGCTGTCGACGACGTGGGGGCCCCAAACGAAGACCCCCTCGGGCCACTGCACCAGGCCGGCTATGCCGACGCCGATCGCGGTGACATCAGGCGTGAGCAGCGACCGCACCGCCTCGGTGACGGCGGGGGCCAGCATCCCCGGCGCCAGCGGGTTGGAGGAGCGGCGCTCGGCGACCACCTCGTCGCCGGCGAACCGGACCGCCAGCAGCTTGGTGCCCCCCAGATCGACCCCGATGACGGCGCTGATGCCCTACCTCCCTGAGCCCGTTCTCCAACAGCGTAACGACCGGCGAAGGCCGACTGTCTTGGTCCCTTCCGAAAGTGCTTCGCCGGCACCAGGCGTAGTACGTAGTACGTAGTACGTCAGTGTCCGAAGGTGACCCGCAGTTCCCCGCCGCTGAGGCGGGCTCGAATCACCTCGCGGCGTTTGAGGGAATCGGGAAGGATGAGGGAGCGCCGGTAGGGCCCGACGGTGACGAACAACTCGTCGGCATGGCGCAGGACGTCCACGTCCCCCGTCTCGGCGAAGGGGACCGCGATCACCAGCACCACCTGGTCCTCCACCTCCGGGTCGTCCTCGACCCGGAAGGGCTGTCCCTCGGACATCCGCCGGATGGGGTCCTTGTCGCCGAACAGCTCGTCGCCGATGATGCGGAGCCGGTCCAGGCCGACCATCTCTTCGTCGAACAGCCGCAGCTTGGCAATGGCGACGTCGGCGAAGCCCTCCTCGATGTCGGTGAGGTGCTCCTCCTGGATCTGGCGCCAGCGGGCGAAGTAGGGATCGGTGACGGCTTCCGGCAACACCCGGTTGACGATGGCGCAGTCGACTGCGTAGCCGAACAGTCCCAGGTAGGTGTAGGTACGGCGCGCCTCGGAGATCACCATCTTCTCCGGGTTCATCACCAGCCGCGCCGAGGTCACGTCGGGATCGGAGAGGATCTCGCGGATCCCCTCCAGCCGCTCGTAGAACCGGGCAACCGCGGCGAAGACCTTGTCGTCGGCCACCGGCAGGGTGGTCACCCGGCTCAGCACCGGGCGCACCACTTTGGCGACGCGGCGACCGATGGGGAACATCTTCTCCATGTACCAGGAGAGCACCTCGGGCAGGGAGAGGAGCCGCAGCGTCTCGGCGGTGGGGGCGCAGTCGACAATGATGCTGTCGTAGAGGCCGGAGCGGACGTGGTCGCGCACCGTGACCAGGGAGAAGATCTCGTCCATGCCGGGGAAGACGGTGAGCTCCTCGGCCTCGATCCCCTTGAGGCCGGACCAGTCGAACAGTTCGGTGAGGTGGGCCCTCACCTCGCCCCACGACTCTTCCAGGCGCTGCTGGGCGTCGATCTGCTGGGCGGCCAGGGTCGGGGTCACGTCGGTGGGGGTGTCGCCGAAGGTGAGCCCGAACGCATCGGCCAGCGAGTGGGCCGGGTCGGTGGACGTCACCAGCGTGCGGTGGCCCATGTCGGCGGCACGCAGCGCGGTCGCGGCCGAAACCGTGGTCTTCCCCACGCCACCTTTACCGGTGACGAGGATGACGCGCATCAGGTGTTCTCGGCGCGCTTCTTGAGGCCGCGCAGTGCGCTGGTGACGATCTGCTTCTCGGCCTGGCGGCGCAGGAACCCGGGCACGGAGAAGGCCGGGTCGACCTTGAGTGCGTAGACCACCTGGGTGCCACCCTCGTCGAGGGCGATGAACCGGTAGCTGCCTTCCATCGCCTTGATATCGTCGCCGGGCTCCGCCGCCCAGGTGAAGCCGTCCTCCAGGTCATAGGAGTACACCAGGGTGTAGGAGATCTCCTTGATCATGGCGTCGGCGCGGAAGGAGACCCGCAGCGGGCGGCCGTATTCGTCCTCCTCGTGGACGTCGACCTCCTTGACCCCGGTGGCCCATTCCGGGTACGCCTCCAGGTCGAGGGCGATCTCGTAGATGTGCTGGGGGTCAGCCGACACCTCGATCGACTGAACGGTCCCTTCCATACTCATGACCTCAATCCCCTCGCGACCTCTCTCCGACCGGGCCGCACCAGCGTAGTCAGGGCCGGGAGGCTGGGAAGGCGGTCACACGAACCGGAACGGGCGGCCGGTGGCGCGGAAGTAGCCGACGTTGTGGCAGCGGGTGGCGCCGATGCGCCAGGTGAGGGCGCGGGGCTGGTGGACGTCGCCGAAGAAGTGGAACGCCGGCTGGTGGCGCTCGATGTAGTCCCGCACCGCGGCTGAATGTTTGTAGCCCCCGATAACGTCTCGGGCCAGCCATTCCACCTTGGGGGGCATGTGGGTGCACAGCACCTCGACGGGTCCCAGCGCCTCCAGCTTGGCGGCGATGTCCTCCTCGCTGACTTCGCCGGCGGCCCGGATGGAGGCCATGCCGCCGCCGACGAACCCGACGGTGCGACCCTCGATCTCGACGACGTCGCCGTCGACGAACCGCGCCGTCGGCGGCAGCATGCGCCGTAGCATTTCGGGGCGGTCGACGTTGCCGTAGGTGACGTAGGCCTCGGCGCCATCCAGGGCGGCGCAGACGTCGACGTATGCGCTCTCGGCGTGGGCGTCGAACTCGGCGCGCAGGTCCCGGGCCCGGTTCTCCCGGAGCTCCCGCCACAGCTCGGAGGCGGCGGCATGCCTGCCGGCGGTGCGGAGGCGCACGATCTCGTCGACGAACTCCCTGCCGGCGACGTCGGCGATGATGCCGTCGTTGGTGCGGTAGTCGATGAAGTTGATGAGGTCGCCGAGCACCAGCAGCGGCCGGCCCATCGCCGCCACTTTGCGCAGTGCATCGTGGGCGCCGTGCACGTCGGAGACGATCAGCATCGGCGGGTTCGGCTGGCGGCGGTCACCCCGCCAGCGTAGGCGGGGCGACGGGGCTGCCCTCCCCCAGCGCCGCCCTGATCTCCGCCAGCACTTCCGGGTCGGTCTCGGTGGCCAGGGCGGCCCGCAGCACCTCGGCGCAGGCGGAGGTGCCGGCGGCGCCGAGCGCCCAGGCGGCATGGCGGCGCAGCATCGGGTGGGGATGGCCCAGGTAGCCGGCCAGCACCTCCACGGCTCCCGGGCCGGGAGCGTTGCCCATGGCCACCAGGGCGTTGCGCCGCAGCGTGGCCGGCGACCGGCCCGGCAGGTAGAAGTGACCGTAGGTTGCCAGCAGCTCGGCGTCGGGGGCGGCGAGCAGCGCCACCAGATCGACCCGCCCGCCCCCGTCCGGCCCGGCGGCGAGCGGCCGCCTTCCCGGGGGGCATGCGGCGAGGCACTCGTCACAGCCGTAGACCCGGTCCCCCATCGCCCCCCGGAATGCCACCGGGATGGCGCCGGGCGCCTGCGCCCAGCGTGCCAGGCAGCGGGATGCGTCGAGGACCCCGGGCGCGGTGATGGCCCCGGTGGGGCAGGCGGGGATGCAGGCGTCACAGGTGCCGCAGTCGCGCACCATCGGGGCAGTCGTTGGCAACTCGGCGTCGGTGGCCACCGATCCCAGCAGCATCCACGGCCCGTGGCCCGGCGCCAGCACCATGGTGCTCTTCCCCCACCATCCGACACCCGCCCGCACCGCGACGGCCCGATCGACGAGCCGGTCGTCATCGGCGAGCCATTGCGCCCGGTAGCCGTCACCTCGCAACAGCTCGGTGAGAGCTTCCAGAGCCCGGCGCAGGCCTTGGTAGTGGTCGGCAGTGGCGAAGCGGGCGATGCGGCCCGTCCCCGGCTGCCCCGGCCCCGGCGAACCCGCCTCCGGCATGTACGCCCACGCCAAGACCACCAGCCGGTGCGCCCACGGGTGGGTGGCCCGCGGATCGGTTGACACCGCGGGATCGGTGTAGGTGAAACCGAGCCCGGCGCTGGTGCCGTCTCGTAGCCGCTCGTCGAGGTGCCGCCGCACTTCCTCGAACGGCTCGGTGTCGCACACACCGAACCCGGCGACACCCATCTCGGCAGCCCGGTCCCGCAGCCGTCTCTCCAGATTGCCCGCAGGCCGGTCGGTCGTCGTAGCTGTCACCGGGAAAGACTACGCGGAGCCGGGAGGCGCTCATGCCTCGCGGGCGAGGTCCTCTTCGGGAGCGAGGGGCACCAGGCGGAGAGGGGCGACCATGCCGGCGTCGGCCAGGTTCACCAGGGCAACCGCCTCGTCGTCGGCCAGTTCGACGCGGCCGGTCATACCGAGGATGGCGGTGACGACACAGTCGTCGCACGCCGCGGTGTGCTGCATGCGGCACCCGTCACAATCGATGAGCATCTCGCCATCCTTCTCTCGCCGGCCGTCCCGCTGCGCAACATATCCACAGGGTGCGACAAATCTCCGCCCGGGTCGAGTGACTTATGGCTAGACTCATAGCCAGAATCAGGAAGAACTGTGGAGCCCATCAACATCCTCAAGGCTCGCGACAACTTGTCCCGCCTCATCGCCAGGGCTGCCCGTGGCGAGGACGTGGTCATCTCCAAGCACGGCCGACCCGTGGTCCGGCTCGTCGGCGTCGACGACCCCAGCGGGCACAGCGCCAGCCGCCTCGCCCGATGGCTCGCTGACAACCCGCCCGGGCCGGGTACCCGATCACCAGACGAGCTTGACGAAATGATCGCCGACGAGCGCCGGGCCTGGGATTGATCTACCTCGACTCCTGTATCGTCATCTACGCCTTCGAGGATCTGTCCCCACGCGGCGACAGAGTCCGTCTACGACTGTCGGAGGCCGGCGAGACGACCGTGGCAATCTCGCCACTCGTCAAGTTGGAGTGCCTCGTGGGTCCCCTCAAGGAGCAAGACTTCGGCCTGCGGGACCGCTACCTGGCGGGCTTTGCCCAGTTCCGGCTCCTCGACACCGACGACTCGGCGTTCATCCGCGCCGCCGAGCTACGCGCGGCACACGGCCTGCGCACCCCTGACGCTCTCCACCTCGCCGCCGCCCAGGTGAACGGCTGCACCGAGCTCTGGACCAACGACGACCGGCTCGCCAAGGCGGACCGTGGTCTGTCTGTGGATGTCACCGGCGCACCGGCGGCTGGGTAGGCTCGCCATATGTCGATCGAGCCTGATACCAAGGACTGGACGTGGGTGCTGCGAGAGCGGTGCCCGGAGTGCAGCGAGAACGTCTCGGAGATCGAACCGGCGGACCTCCCCCGGCTCATCGGGGACAGCGTGTCGATCTGGGCCGCGGTACTGGACCGGCCCGACGTCCGGGAGCGTCCCGCTCCCACCGTGTGGTCGCCGCTGGAGTACGGCTGTCACGCCCGGGACGTGTACGTGGTCTTCGATGGCCGCCTGGCGCTGATGTTGGACGGCGATGACCCGCTCTTCGACAACTGGGACCAGGACGCCACCGCGGTGGCCTCACGCTACGACCTGCAGGACCCGGCCACGGTCGCCGCTGAGCTGAGGGCCGCAGCCGGCGCCATAGCGACCCGCTTCGACAGGGTCGCGAGCGAGCAGTGGCAACGCACCGGGAGGCGCAGCGACGGGGCCGTGTTCGACGTCGCCGGCCTCGGGCGGTACCTGATCCACGACGTACTCCACCATCTGTACGACGTGGCAGCGCCCCGGCCGGCTTGAGCCGCCGGGCCACCGCATGAAGCTCGCACTCAACCTCGGCTATTGGGACGCCCGGGCACAGCTCGACATGGATCTCGTCCTGGAGGCGGAGCGGCTCGGCTACTCGTCGGTGTGGGCCGCCGAGGCGTGGGGATCCGACGCGGTCACCGTCCTGTCGTGGATCGCCGCCCGCACCGAGCGCATCGCCGTCGGCTCGGCGATCCTGCAGATGCCGGCCCGCACCCCGGCGATGACGGCGATGACCGCGGTCACCCTCAACGAACTGTCCGGGGGTCGCTTCAAGCTGGGGCTGGGCCTCAGCGGCCCGCAGGTGGTGGAGGGCTGGCACGGCCGGCCCTACGGCAAGCCGCTGGAACGCACCCGTGAGTACGTGTCGATCGTGCGCCGCGCCGTCGCCCGTGAGGAGCCGCTGGAGCACCACGGCACCCACTACGACATCCCCTACTCCGGTGAGGGGGCCACCGGGCTGGGCAAGCCGCTCAAGCTGATCACCCATCCCTCGCACCCGCTCCCCGTCTACCTGGCCGCCATCGGGCCGAGGAACGTCGCCCTCACCGCCGAGATCGCCGACGGCTGGCTCCCCATCTTCTTCTCGCCCCAGCGGGCGGCGGAGGCGTTCGCGCCGTCCCTGGAGGAGGGTTTCGCCGCCTCGGGCGACCCCTCCAAGCGGGAGCGTTTCGACATCGCCCCCTCCCTCACCGTGGCCGTCGGCGAAGACGTCGACGCCGCCCGGCGCCGCATCAAGCCGATGCTGGCGCTCTACATCGGCGGTATGGGGGCACGGGGCGGCAACTTCTACAACGACCTGGCGTGCCGCTACGGCTACGAAGAGTCCGCCGCCCGCATCCAGGACCTCTACCTGGCGGGCGACCGCATGGCGGCGGTCGCCGCCGTCCCCGACAGCCTGGTCGACGAGCTCAATCTCCTCGGCAGCCGGCAGCAGGTGGCCGACCGTCTCGACGCCTGGCGCGCCGCCGGCGTCACCACGATGGTCGTCTCCGGCGACGTGGCCTCGCTGCGCACTCTCGCCGAGCTGGTGCTCTGAAGGCGCCGGCGGGTCACACACCTCGATTCCAGCCGGCTAGGCGGTGGCGATCCAGTCGGCGAGGGGCCTGCTCCACAAGGTGAGGGCTCCGTAGGCTTCCGCCCGCTCCCGCAACTCGCGGTCGTCGGTGACGACCACCGGTGCGATCACCTCCCCCGCCGCCAGCATGGCGACGATGGCGTCGTCGGCGATGGTGGCGTCGGCGGTGAAGCGCACCTCCACCTGGCCGTCCCACACGGTGGGTGCCGTGGGCGCCTTGGTGGAGTCGTAGACCACCACGATCCGGTGGTCGGCGCGTGTCACCCGCCGCAGCCGGCGCAGGCCCTCGTTGAGGCGCTTGCGGGCGGGAGGCGATGACCAGGCGGCAGCCTGGTCGAAGTGGTACGTCGTGTTGTAGCCATCCACGATCAGCGTCACCGGCCCGTCGAGGGCCATCACCGCCAGCAGCCCCTCGACGCTGTCCGGCGCGATTCCAGGGGGAAGCCGGGGCCGGTCCACCGCGGCCGGCTCGGTGGCCGCGATGGCCGCGGGCTCGGGACTGCCGGTGCGAGCAGCGGCGGCCAGCGCCTGGATGGCAAGGTCGAGGCGCCGCGCCGTCTCCACCGGGTCGGAAAGGCCCCCCACGGCGAGGAGGCCGGCGCCGGACTCCTCACGGGACCGTTCGGCGGGTTTGTCCTGGGTACGGCGACGCAGCACCTCCACCCGCCCGGCCAGCTCGTCCCGGGCCGCCTCGGCGGCCGCCAGCGCCTCCTCCAGTTCCCGGGCTCGGGCCTCGGCGGCGCGGATCGCTCCCACTGCGGCCTCGTCGGTGGTGCGGTCCTTCATCTCCCTGCGCTGGGCCTTGAGCCGTTCCTCCAGCGCCTGGTTCTCCCGGCGCAGGGTGGCCTGGCGCCGCTTCGCCTCCTCCTGGGCCGCCTCCAGGTCGGCGATGGTGCGGGCGGCCGAGTCGTCCACCACCGTCACCGGCTCCACCGCGCCCGCCGCGGCGTCGGCGAAGGCCAACCACCAACCGTCGGGGCGCACCAGGTAACGGTGCAGGTCGGTGCCCTCATCGGGTTCCAGCGCCTCGGCCAGCTTCTCCCTCACCCAGGCGCCGGCCTCGATCTCCTCGAACAGGGAGCGCACCAGGGGAGGCGTCAGCCGCCCACCGGATGAGGCCACCACCTTGCGCAGCTTGGGCGACATGTCTCCCGCCGGCACCTCGCGCAGCCCGCGCCGCAGGTCGTCCACCAGCGGCTGCAGGGCCGCCCGCACCTCGGCTGAGAGGGGATCCATGGCGCCATGTTCGCGCCCGGCGGGACCAACACCCAGGACCCGTCCCCGCCGGGGACGCCCAGACTTGACATGAAACACCAGGGTGACATACTGCGCGGGATGGCCGCACACACCTTCCTCGTACTTATTCGCAACGGCGCATAGCGACGTCGCCCCGTCGTGTGCGCCTGAACCCTCCTCCCCGGAGGGTTTTTTCTTTCCCTGGACGACCTTTCGACACCCTTGAACACCGAACCTTGGACCACCCTCTTCAGGAGCCGGAGAGATGACCGACACCATCAGCGGAGCGCAAGCACTGATCCGCGCCCTCGAAGAGGAGGGCGTCGAGGTCATCTTCGGGGTGCCGGGCGGCGCCATCCTTCCCGCCTACGACCCGATCCTGGACAGCAGCATCCGCCACGTCCTCGCCCGGCACGAGCAGGGCGCCGGGCACATGGCGTCGGGCTACGCCCATGCCACCGGCAAGGTGGGCGTGTGCATGGCGACGTCTGGACCCGGCGCCACCAACCTGATCACCCCGCTCGCCGACGCCCACATGGACTCGATCCCGGTGGTCGCCATCACCGGCCAGGTGGCCACCACCTCCATCGGTAACGACGCCTTCCAGGAGGCGCACACCTGGGGCATCTCCATGCCCTGCACCAAACACAACTACCTGGTCACCGACATCGCCGACATCGCCGACACCATCCACGAGGCGTTCCACCTGGCCGGTACCGGCCGCCCCGGCCCGGTGCTGGTCGACATCCCCAAGGACATCCTCAACGCCCGCATCGCCTACCGCAGCGCCGGGCCCCTGGCCCTGCCCGGCTACAAACCGCAGGTGAAGGGCCATCCCCGCCAGGTCAAGGCGGCGGTGGAGATGATCCACGGAAGCGAGCGGCCGGTCCTCTACCTGGGCGGCGGCGTCCTGCGCGCCGGCGCCGCCGACGAGGCCCGCCGCTTCGCCGAGCTGGCCAACCTGCCGGCGGTCACCACGCTGATGGCCCGCGGCGCCATCCCCGACTCACACCCGCTGTGCCTGGGCATGCCGGGAATGCACGGCAACTACACCGCCATCACCGCCATGCAGAAGGCCGACCTGCTGGTCGCCGTCGGCGCCCGCTTCGACGACCGTGTCACCGGCGACCCGGACCGGTTCGCCCCTTTCGCCAGGATCATCCACGTCGACGTCGACCCCGCCGAGATCGGCAAGGTGCGCAACCCCGAGGTGCCCATCGTCGGCGACGCCGGCGCCGTGCTGCGCCAACTCATCGCCGCCATGGAGAAGCGCCTCGGCGGCGAGGCGGCCCCGGCCCGCACCGAGTGGGCGGACACGCTGGCAGGGTGGCAGGCCGCCCACCCGCTGTCGTACACCCAGGACGAGGACGGTCCCATCCAGCAGCAGTTCGTCATCAGCGAGATCCACCGCCTCACCGGCGGGGACGCCGTCGTCGTCGCCGGCGTCGGCCAGCACCAGATGTGGGCCTCGCAGTTCTGGGGGTTCGAGCGGCCCAACACCTGGATCAACTCGGGCGGCGCCGGCACCATGGGCTACGCCGTCCCCGCCGCGGTGGGCGCCAAGATGGGCGTCCCCGACCAGACCGTGATCGCCATCGACGGCGACGGCTGCTTCCAGATGACCTCCCAGGAGCTCATCACCGCCGCCATCGAGGGCATCCCGGTCAAGGTGGCGGTCATGAACAACCATGCCCTGGGCATGGTCAAGCAGTGGCAGCGGCTCTTCTACCACGAGCGCTTCTCCGCCGTCGACCTCACCGACCACACTCCCGACTTCGTCAAGCTGGGCGAGGCGATGGGCTGCGTCTCGTTCCGGGCCGAGCATCCCTCCGAGGTGGCGCCGGTGATCGAGAAGGCGCTGGCGATCAACGACCGGCCCGTCCTCATCGAGTTCCGCTGCGACCCCGACGCCATGGTGTTCCCCATGGTCGCCGCCGGCAGCTCCAACGACGACGTCATCCTCTCCCCCGAGGACCTGGCATGAACCACCACGTCATCGCCGTCATCGTCGAGAACAAGCCGGGGGTCCTGGCCCGGATCGCCTCGATGTTCGCCCGCCGCGGCTTCAACATCCACTCCCTCGCCGTCGGCCCCACCGCCGACCCCGACATGTCGCGCATCACCGTCGTCGTCGACGGCCCCGACATGGAGCAGATCATCAAGCAGCTCTACAAGCTGGTGCACACCGTCAAGGTGACCGAACTGGCGCCGGACGACCGGGTGGAGCGCGAGGTGATGATGGTGCGGGTGAAGGCCGACGCCACCCGGCGCGGCGAGGTCATGGAGACCGCCCGCATCTTCTCGGCCAGGGCCGTCGACGTCGGAGCCGCCTCCGTCACCTTCGAGCTCTCCGGCAAGCCGGCCAAGCTGGCGGACTTCCTCGAGCTGATGCGGCCCTACGGCATCGTCGACCTGGTGAAATCGGGGCGCATCGCCCTGGCCAAGGACACCAAGACCCGCGATACCGACCGCCCCCGGCTCCGCTCCGCCTGACCACCCCCATCCCCGACGACCAGAAGGACACCACACCAGCCATGCCACCGCAGATGTACTACGAGAAGGACGCCGACCCCAATCTGATCGCCCTGCGCAAGGTGGCGGTGATCGGCTTCGGGAGCCAGGGCCACGCCCACGCCCTCAACCTGAAGGAGTCGGGCGTCGACGTCGTCGTCGGCCTGCGTGACGGCAGCCGACGGGCCAACATGGCGGCACGGGCCGGTATCAAGGTGGTCAGCCCCGCCGAAGCCGCCGACTGGGCCGACGTGATCATGATCCTGGTCCCCGATCAGCACCAGCCGGAGCTGTACGACAAGGAGATCCGGGACAACCTCCACCCCGGCGACATGTTGCTCTTCGCCCACGGCTTCAGCGTCCACTTCGGCTACATCGACCCGCCCGACAGTGTCGACGTCGCCATGGTGGCACCCAAGGGGCCCGGCCACCTGGTGCGCCGCCAGTACGTCGAAGGCAGCGGCGTCCCCTGCCTGATCGCGGTCCACCAGGACGGCTCCGGCGACGCCCACGCCCTCGCCCTGTCCTATGCCCACGCCATCGGCGGCACCCGCGCCGGGGTCATCGAGACCACCTTCCGCGAGGAGACCGAGACCGACCTCTTCGGCGAGCAGGTGCTGCTGTGCGGCGGCATCGACGAGATGATCCGCGCCGCCTTCGACACCCTCACCGGCGCCGGCTACGAGCCGGAGATGGCCTACTTCGAGGTGCTCCACGAGCTGAAGCTGATCGTGGACCTCCTCTACGAAGGCGGCCTCACCTGGATGCGCCACTCCGTCTCCGACACCGCCGAATACGGCGACGTCACCCGGGGCCCCCGCCTGGTCACCGAGGACACCCGCGCCGAGATGCGGCGCATCCTCGGCGAGATCCAGTCCGGCGAGTTCGCCCGCGAGTGGATGGCGGAGAACGCCGCCGGCGCCCCCAACCTCAAGGCGGCCCGGGCCGCCGTCGCCGCCCACCCCATCGAGTCGGTGGGTGTACGCTTGCGCAACATGATGCCCTTCCTGGTCCCCAAGTCCCCCGAGGACGACGTATGAGTCACGCCCGCCTCCAGGGCCGGCCCACGGGCATCATGACCCGCTTCCTACGCCTACCGGTGCTACTCACGTAGCCGGGCGGGGCGGGCAGCCGCGTCCGGCGCCCACCCCATCCACCCCGCGGTCCCCGAGGACCGCCGCCCACCGGAGGCACACCATGAACGACCGACTGATCATCTTCGACACCACCCTGCGCGACGGCGAGCAGGCCCCCGGCATCGCCCTGTCCCCCGACGACAAGGTGGCCATCGCCACCCAACTGGCCAAGCTGCGAGTAGACGTCATCGAGGCCGGCTTCGCCGCCTCCTCCCCGGGCGACTTCGAGGCGGTATCCCGCATCGCCGCCGAGGTGGACGGCCCGGTGATCGCCAGCCTGGCCCGCACCCATCCCGACGACATCGACCAGGCCGCCGACGCCCTCAAGGCCGCCAACCGCAAGCGCATCCACGTGTTCGTGTCGACCTCGCCGATCCACATGGAACAGATGCTGCGGATGAGCCCGGCCCAGGTGCTGGCGGCGACCACCGAGAGCGTGCGCCGGGCCCGGCAGTACGCCGACGACGTCGAGTTCTCACCCCAGGACGCCACCCGCTCCGACTACGACTTCGTGGTGGAATGCTGCCGCGCCGCCGTCGCCGCCGGGGCCACCACCATCAACATCCCCGACACCGTCGGCTACGCGGTGCCGTCGCAGTTCGTCGAGCTGATGAGGCGGGTCTACCAGGAGGTGCGGGGCGGCAACGAGGACGTCATCATCTCCACCCACTGCCACAACGACCTGGGACTGGCGGTG
>CAZOGW010000029.1:14123-28098 GCA_964579415.1 uncultured Acidimicrobiaceae bacterium
TGGCGTGCGCCGGCGTGGATCGCCGACAGCGAGTTGGCCACCGCCAGATCGAGGGCGCCATCAACGGCATCGGCGAGCGGGCCGGCAACACCTCCACCGAGGAGATCATCATGGCGGTGAAGACCCGCCAGGACTTCTTCGGGGTGGAGATCGGCGCCGACACCACCCAGATCTTCGAGACGTCCCGGCTGGTGTCCCACCTCACCGGCTACCCGATCCAGTTCAACAAGGCGGTGGTGGGCCGCAACGCCTTCGCCCACGAGTCGGGAATCCACCAGCACGGCGTCCTGCGCCATCCCGAGACCTACGAGATCATGGACCCGCGCAGCGTCGGGCAGCAGAGTTCCCTGGTGTTGGGCAAACATTCGGGGCGGGCCGCCTTCGGCGACGCCCTGGACCGCCTCGGCATCGTCCTGGAGGACGTCGACTTCGCCCGCGCCTTCGCCCGCTTCAAGGAACTGGCCGACCGCAAGGGTGTCATCGGCGAGGAGGGGATCCGCGCCATCGTCAACGAGGAGCTCGGCACCGACCCCGACCAGGTGCGCCTTCTCGGCATCAGGGTGTCCGGCGGCAACGACCAGGTCCCGGTGGCCACGGTGACCATCGCCCGCGGCGACGAGGTCGAAGATCACTCCGCCGAGGGAGACGGCATGGTCAACGCCGCCTTCGTGGCACTCCAGGACGCCTTCGGCTTCACCGGGTCCCTCGCCGACTACCGGGTCAACCCGCTCAGCAGCGGCGCCGACGCCATGGCCGAAGTCACCGTCATCGTGCAGGTGGGGACCCGCACCCACTCCGGCCGCGGTGTCTCCACCGACGTGGTGGAGGGCTCGGCCCGGGCGTTCGTGGCCGCCCTCAACAAGGCGGCGGTGGCCCGCGGCGTCCCAGAGGATGCCGGGTCTTGATCGAGGCCTCCTTCGTCCTGCTGCCCGGCGACGGCATCGGTCCCGAGGTGGTGGCAGAGGCGCGCAAGGTGCTGGAGGCGGTGGCCCTGCGGCGGGGCCACCGCTTCCGCTTCGACGAGCGGCCCATGGGGGGCAACGCCATCGACGACTACGGCGATCCCCTACCCATGGCCACTCTGGAGGCGTGCCGGGCCGCCGACGCGGTGTTGCTCGGCGCCGTCGGTGGGCCCAGGTGGGACGACCCGCAGGCAAAAACCCGCCCCGAGGCGGGCCTGCTGACGTTGCGCAAGGAGTTGGGGTTGTTCGCCAACCTGCGGCCGGTGGTCACCCATCCGCAACTGGTGGACGCCTCGCCGCTGCGGCGCCACCTGGTCGAGGGCGTCGACATCCTCTTCTTCCGCGAGCTCACCGGCGGCATCTATTTCGGCGACCAGGGCACCAGCAACGACGGCTCCCGGGCGTGGTCGACGATGGAGTACTCCGTGGGTGAGGTGGAGCGCATCGTGCGCATGGCGGCCCTGGCGGCACAGACCCGGCGGGGAAAGCTGACGTCGGTGGACAAGGCCAACGTGCTCGAGGTGTCCCGGCTGTGGCGCCGCGCCGCCGCCGCCGTGGTGGCCGAGGAGTTCCCCGACATCGAATACGACGTGGTGCTGGTGGACGCCATGGCCATGCACCTCATCGCCCGCCCCGCCGATTTCGACGTGGTGGTCACCGGGAACCTCTTCGGCGACATCCTCACCGACGAGGCCTCGATGCTCCCCGGGTCGATGGGGATGTTGCCCTCGGCTTCGCTGGGCGACTCCGGTCCCGGCCTCTACGAGCCGATCCACGGCTCCGCCCCCGACATCGCCGGCAAGGGAGTGGCCAACCCGCTCGCCGCCATCCTCGCCGCAGCCATGGCGCTGCGGCACTCGCTCGACCTGCCCGAAGAGGCGGCGGCGGTGGAAGCGGCCGTGTCATCCGTCCTCGATGACGGCCTCCGCACCGCCGACATAGCCGCCGGCAATGCCCCGGTGTCGACGTCCGAGATGGGCGACGCCGTGGTCGCCGCGCTGTAGCCGACCGGACGGGGACCGTTGCCGGGTTAGACGGGAGGTGTCCCCGGGCCGCTGGCGGCACGGGCGGCGAAACCGGTGATGAGGAACTCGCCGATGTAGAGGGTGAGGCAGGCGGCGACGGCCGGCGCCACCATGGCGGCGATGGGCACGGAGATGGTCTCGCCGATCTCCACGTTGGGCACCCGCGCACCGATGAACATGGCGATGAGCCAGACCGCGCTCACGATCACGGCGACCCACGGCCAGGCACGGTCCTGGCCCCATCCCAGCTCGTGGGGACGGCGGAAGATCGTGGAGCGGAGCAGGAACAGGGTCCCCAGCATGCCCCAGAACCAGTTGGCGATGGCGGCGATCTTGATGTCGACCGGCCCGTCACCGAACGTCAGCGACGGCGAGTTCAGGGTGGTGACCAGCACCACGAACCAGATGACGCCGATCGCGCCGAAGATCCACCAACGGTTGTTGTCGTTCAATCGTGCTCCCCTGGGCTTCCGGGCCGATACGATAGCCCGCCGGCATCTCGAATCCGAGAATTGGAAAGTACCAAGTACTAGGTACTAAGTACTAGGTACTACCCAGGTCGTGCTGGCCCCCTCCCCACAGGGGGAGACGATCGAGCGGCCATACTCCCGGGCCATGAACAGCGCAGCTCCGGCTTCCGAGCAGGCGTCACGCCTGGCGCCGTGGTCGGTAGTGGCCGCGGCGGCGCTGTTCGGGACGACCGGGACGTCCGCCGCCCTGGGGCCGGACGGGCTGAGCAGCATCGTCACCGGGGCGTGGCGCTCCGTGATCGGCGGCGCCGTCCTGGTGCTGGCCGTGGCGGTCGCCGGCCAGGCGCCGTGGCGCTACCGGCTCCGGCTGTGGCCGCTGGTCGCCGGCGGGGCCGCCGTCGCCGCCTACCAGCTCTTCTTCTTCGCCGCGGTGGAGCGCACCGGTGTCGCCGTGGGCACGGTGGTCACCATCGGCATCGGGCCGGTGTCGGCGATGCTGCTCGACCGGTTCGTGATGCATCACCGGATCAGGGGGGCCGTCGTCGCCGGAGCCGGCATCGCAGTCGCCGGGGTCACCCTGCTGTCGCTTGCGGGGAGCACCACGGTCGTCCCCGCCGGGGTGGGACTGGCAGTGCTGGCCGGTGCTGCCTACCCCGTCTACGGGCTGGCCACCCAGCGCCTCATGACCGACCGACCCGCAGTGACCGCCATCGCCACCATCTTCGGCGCCGGCGCCGCCGCCATGCTCCCGGTGGCGATCGCCACCACCCGGCCCGAGGATGTGACCGCCGGCGCCGTGGTGCTCTGGGTGTACCTCGGTGTGGCCACCCTCGCCGCCGCCTACGCCCTGTGGGCCTACGGGCTGCGCCACCTGACACTGAGCCTCACCGTGACCATCACCCTGGTGGAACCGGCCGTCGCCACCCTCCTCGCCGTAGCCCTCCTCGACGAGCGCCTGACAATCCCAGCGGTGATCGGCATGGCATTGATCGTGACAGGCGTCGTGGTGGCTTCCATGGCTTCTCGCAGGTGAGGGGGGTACTTGGTACTTGGTACTTGGTATGTCGCAGACGCGAAAGAGCGAGCGCCAGTGGACGCTCGCTCTCCGTATTACCTAGTACTTAGTACCTAGTACCTAGTACCCCTTACGCCTTTACCAGCTGCGTCTCGACCTCGAGCTTGAGGGACTTGCCGACGAGAACACCGCCGTCGGCGAGCGGGACGTTCCAGGAGAGGTCCCAGTCGGCGCGCTCCAGGGTGGCCGATGCCGAGAAGAATGCCTTGTTGTTGCCGAAGGGGTCGGTGCCGAGGCCGCCGAACTCGACGTCCAGGGTGACCGGGCGGGTGACGCCACGGATGGTCAGGTCGCCGGTGAGCTTCCAGTCGGTCCCCTCACCGGTGAGCCCGGTGCTGACGAAGGTGATGGTGGGGTGGTTCTCCACGTCGAGGAAGTCGGCGCTGACGAGGTGCTGGTCACGCTGCGCGACGCCGCTGTTGATGCTGGCGGCGTCGATGGTGACCTCGACCTTGGAGTCGGTGATGTCCTCGGCGACCTCCACCTTGATGTCGTACTTCTCGAACCGGCCGCGGACCTTGGTCACCATCATGTGCCGGCCCGTGATCTCGATCGAGCTGTGGGTGGGGTCGTAGGCCCAGGTGCCCACCTCGGGCAGGGTCAGCGTCGCTGTGTCGCTCATTTCGCGGTTCTCCTTGGTCTTGTAGGCGCTTCCGCCACAGTAGTTGAACATGCAACCATTGTCAATGGAAGCTATTACGGGCGGCAACCGCGGGCGATGACGCTGGCTACCCTCCCCCGACGTGAACGCAACTCCGCCACCACGCGCCGACATCGGGGTCGTGGGCCTCGCCGTGATGGGCCGGAACCTCATCCTCAACATGGACGACCACGGCTTCACCGTCGCCGCCTACAACCGCACCACGGAAAGGGTCGTCGAGTTCGTGGAGGGCGACGCCGCCGGGACGTCCGTGATCGGGACCACCACCATCGAGGACCTGGTCGCAGTGTTGAAGCCGCCGCGGCGGATCATGCTCATGGTGCGCGCCGGGGCGCCCGTCGACGCCGTCATCGACGAGTTGGTCCCCCACCTCGACCCGGGCGACATCATCATCGACGGGGGCAACTCCGAGTACACCGACACCATCCGCCGCGTCGCCGACCTCGAGGCGCGGGGGTTGCTGTTCGTCGGCACCGGCATCTCCGGAGGTGAGGAAGGCGCCCGCTTCGGGCCTTCCATCATGCCGGGCGGGTCGGCGGCCGCCTGGCCGGCGGTGCGCCCCATCCTCCAGGGCATCGCCGCCGTCGCCCCCGACGGGACCCCCTGCTGCGACTGGGTCGGCTCCGGCGGTGCCGGCCACTACGTGAAGATGGTGCACAACGGCATCGAGTACGGCGACATGCAGGTGATCGCCGAGGCCTACGACCTGCTCCACCGCGGCGCGGGGATCCCCACCACGGAGCTGGCGCCGGTGTTCGCAGCCTGGAACCAGGGCGAGCTGGAGTCCTACCTCATCGAGATCACCGCCGAGATCCTGGCCCGCCAGGAGGGTGGCGTGCCCCTGGTGGAGCTCATCCTCGACGCCGCCGGGCAGAAGGGGACCGGCAAGTGGACCGTGATCTCCTCGCTCCATCTGGGCATGCCGGTGTCGCTGATCGCCGAGGCGGTGTACGCACGGGTGGTGTCGTCGCTGGTCGACGAGCGCCGCGCCGCCTCCGCCGTGCTCACCGGCACCACCTCCTCCCTGGCCGAGCCCCGGGACCAGGTGGTCTCCGACACCCGGGACGCCCTCTACGCCTCCAAGATCGTCTCCTACGCCCAGGGGTTCATGCTGCTGTCCGCCGCTTCCGCCGAGTACGGGTGGGACCTCGACCTGGCCGCCACCGCCGGGCTGTGGCGGGCCGGGTGCATCATCCGTTCCCGGTTCCTCGGCGACATCACCCGCGCCTTCGGGACCCGACCCGACCTCGCCAGCCTGCTGCTCGACCCGTTCTTCGCCGCCGAGCTGGCGCGGGCGGAGCCGGGGTGGCGCCGTACCGTCGCCCGGGCCGTCAACAGCGGCATTCCCGCCCCGGCCTACGCGGCGGCGCTGTCGTTCTACGACGCCTACCGCTCCGAGCGGCTCCCCGCCAACCTGATCCAGGCGCAGCGGGACTACTTCGGGGCACACACCTACGAGCGTGTCGACCGGCCCCGCGGCGAGTTCTTCCACACCAACTGGACCGGCACCGGCGGCACCACCTCGTCGTCGACCTACG
This sequence comes from uncultured Acidimicrobiaceae bacterium, assembly GCA_964579415.1. GTDB lineage: Bacteria > Actinomycetota > Acidimicrobiia > Spongiisociales > UBA5794 > CAZOGW01. The sequence goes on from CAZOGW010000029.1 coordinate 19,855, forward strand.
AGGCATGAGGCTCGACGGGGCGGCCTGCCGGCGGCTCCTCGGCGCCGCCCGCTCGCTGCGCCTGGCGACGGTCGGCGTGGACGGCGCCCCACACATCGTGCCCATCGTCTTCGCCCTCTCCGGTGACACCGTGGTGTCGATGGTCGACGGGAAGCCCAAGACCACCACCGCGCTGCGCCGCCTGGCCAACATCGCCCACGAGCCCCGGGTGTCCCTGCTCGCCGACCGCTACGACGAGGACTGGAACCTGCTGTGGTGGGTCCGCGCCGACGCCACCGGCGTCGTCAGCGACGGTCCCGCCGAGTTGGCGAGGGCGCGGGGTCTCCTCGCCGCGCGCTATCCGCAGTACCGGGCCACACCGCCGGAGGGGCCGCTCCTCCTGCTCCGCGTCACCCGGATCACCGGCTGGGCGGCGCGGGAAGATCCCACGTAGACTCGGCATGCGCGAGACGGAGGCTGCAGATGCGGCACAGGGTCGGGACGACATCCCACCAGGCAAATGCCGTCGACCATCGTCGGGTCAGCGGACACCCGGCAAGCCAGGCCGGCAACGAGACGTTGAATCGCCATCTGTCATCGGGCGCGCCGCCCTCGATGCTCGCCGGACGGCCCGGTGTCGCCAACCAGGTGATGGCTCGGAACCTAGGCGGCGCCGATCCTGTCGCCGCTTCCCGCGGCGCGGAGAGGTCCGTGCAGCGCGCTCCCACGGTGGAGTCGATGGACGGCGCCTGGGCACAGATGGGCATCAGCGTCGAAGGTCTCAAGATCGTCGACTTCATCGCCCGGCTCAAGTCGGCCGGACCCCAGGGCGTCCCCGACATGGGTTTCTCCCAGTCGAAGCGCTTCACGTTCGCCGACTTCACCCAGGTCAGCCAGACCACGGCGGGGAGGAAGTGGCTGGATTCCAAGTGGAGGGACCCGTCCGGTGGGCGCTGGGGAGCCGACCAGGCCATCCAGGGGCAGCACGAGTGGATCCTGACGTCTTCGGTGGGCTACGTCCTCGCAACCGTGGAGACCTATCACGGCGGCAGGGACGGGGATCGCTGGCTGATGGCACTCGACAGCCTGCGCACGCCCACCAACGAGGTGGTCTTCAACCCGGGGACGGTGGCCGGTGACAAGCTCCCCGACCGGGTCACCGCGGCCAACGAGAACCCGGAGTCCTACTCGACGAGCACGGTGGGGTGGTTCGGCGGCCACCAGGGCGCCTTTTACGGCCCGCGCCCGGCGAACGACAAGGAACGGAGGCCGCAGGACACCTACCGGCAGATGTCGACCTACTCGGCGTCGTTCCACAAGAAGCTCGACACCCTGCTCAAGAACCACCTCAACCCGAAGACCAACGACCTCGACGGGTTCCTGAAGGCTCTGGCGGACTTCCAGGCGACCCAGGTGTGGGGAGGCGACATCCCAGACCTCAAGGACGACACCGCCGCCAGGATCAGGAACGACCTGATGGACAGCAAGACCCACACCGCTCAGCTCTACGGGCGGCATTCGGTGTCGATGGGCGCCACGGGCGTCCCCGAGTTGACCGTCAGCCCGTTCCAGAACCTCGCCGAGATCCAGCAGTTCGCCCGGGAGGCCAAGCAGCAGAACGCCCAGATCATGGCGCACCGGGTGAACGCCCTGGTCCAGCACGGGATGATGCAGACCCCGATCGGTGGTTCCACGCAGTGGCCGTCCCTGCCGAGGGAGGAGGTCTACGTGACCGACGAGAACGGCATGACGGTCGACGACTACACCCACCTGGAGGCCGACGACGAGGAGCAGACGACGCCCTACGAGACGGCCACCATCGACACCTCACCGGGACCGGCCCGTTGGCAGGCGCCCCAGGACCCCATCCCTGCCGACGTCCTCCTCAACTACGGCAAGGCCCGCTCCGCGGCGAGCGACGGTATCGACCAGCGCATCCATGCCCTCAACGGCGAAGTTCAGCAGTGGATGAACGCCGCCATCGCCGCCGAGCAGCAGGCACTCAAGTCACAGGTGGATCAGGCGCTCGCCGGGACACCGCAGCAACCGATCACGGCAGAGGAGCGAAAGCTCATCGAGAGCCAGGCAACGGCCCGTTGGAAGGAGATCGAGGCGACGTACCTGGCCCTCCGATCGAGGATCGAGCAGCGCCTGCAACAACACGGCCGGCGCCGCACCGAGATCGCAGCGCACCTGTCCTCGATGGAGAGCACGGTCGTCACCACCGCACAGCTCGAGGCGCTGTGGGCCGATTACACCAAGGCCCTCAACGACGAGCTCGACAGCTACCAGTCCGACGTGAAGGGGATGTTCGGCGTCCAGTAGGCCGCCGGCACACGGTCACATGTCGATGGCGATGCGCTTCGCCGCCACCAGCGCGTGACGGGCGGGCACGCCTTCGGGCAGCGGCTCCCACGTGGCGCGCGTCGCCACCAGGGCCTCCCGCATCACCAGCAGCTCCTCGGCCAGATCGCCGGTGAACTCCGCCGCCCCCTCCAACCGCACGGATGCATCCACGGCGCCCAGCGTCGCCAGAACCGCGCCAAGACGAGCGACCACCTCCCGCACGTCCCCTACGGTTTCCACCCGATCCGTCACGCCCTCACGGTACCGTCTGCCGACACCCACACAGGTCTGAATACTGAACACTGAATACCCCTCTCCCCCAGGAGCCCTCATGGACTTCAAGCAAGTCGTCGCCCACCGCCGCATGATCCGCAACTACGAGGACCGCCCGGTGGACCCCGCCACCGTCGACCGCATCCTCGACACGGCGCGGCGGGCGCCGTCGGCCGGGTTCAGCCAGGGCCAGGCATTCGTCGTGGTTACCGACCCGGAGCGCCGACGTCGTGTCGCCGCCCTGTGCGGCGAGGAGGAATACCTCTCGGCCGGGTTCGATCCCTGGATCTCCCGGGCACCGGTTCACGTGGTGCTCTGCGTCAGCGAGGAGATCTACCGCAGCCGGTACCGGGAGCCGGACAAGAGCCCCGACGGCAGCGGCATCGAGTGGCCGGTGCCGTACTGGTGGGTCGACGCCGGGGCGGCCATGATGATGCTGCTGCTGGCAGCCGTCGACGAGGGCCTCGGTGCCGGGTTCCTCGGCGCCCACGCCGTCGCCGAACTGGAGGAGTACCTGGAGCTCCCCGCCGACATGCGGGCGGTGGGGATCGTCACCCTGGGACATCCGGCGCCGGATCGGCGTTCCGGGAGCCTCAAGCGGGGCCGTCGCCCCCTGGAGGACGTGGTCCATCGCGAGAGATGGTGAGGGCCGGCGCCGGCAGGGCCGCCTCCTAGACTCCCCGGACCGTGCTCCGCCTCACCGACCTCCACAAGGCCTACGGGGAGGTGCGCGCCCTGGACGGCTGCACCCTGGAGGTGCCCCCGGGGGTCCTGCGCGGCTTCCTGGGACCGAACGGGGCGGGTAAGACCACCGCGATGCGCACCGTCTTCGGGCTCGTCCTCCCCGACACCGGCAGCGTCACGTGGCAGGGCGGGCCGCTCACCCACGAGACCCGGCTCCGCTTCGGCTACATGCCCGAACAGCGCGGGCTGTACCCCCGGATGCGCATCGGCACCCAGCTCGTCTACTTCGGGCAACTCCACGGCATGACCGCTGGGGCGGCCCGCGCCGCCGCCGAGCTGTGGCTGGGCAGGCTCGGACTCGGAGACCGGGCCGGCTCCCGCCTCGAGGATCTGTCACACGGCAACCAGCAGCGGGTGCAGCTCGCCATCGCCCTGCTCCACGAACCCGAGCTGCTGGTGCTCGATGAGCCCTTCTCCGGCCTCGACCCGCTCGGCGTCGAATCGATGGCGGCCGTCCTGGCGGAGCGGGCCGCCGAGGGGACGGCCGTGGTGTTCTCCAGCCACCAGCTCGACCTGGTCGAGGACGTCTGCGAGTCGGTGGACATCATCGCCAACGGCCGCATCGTGGTCTCCGGGGATGTCAGCGCCCTGCGCAACCAGGCCGACCACCGCCTGGTCCAGGTGTCGCACCGCCGGCCGGTGGGAGCCTGGTACGGAGGGCTCCCCGGCGTGGAGGTGGTCTCGGGCAACGGCACCGACGTGGTGTTGCGAGTGGCCGCTGATCGCGACCCGTCGGAGATCGTCGCCGCCGCACGCCGCGCCGGCGAGCTCGCCGAGTTCTCCTTCACCCCCCCGCCGCTGAGCCAGGTCTTCCGTGAGGCGGTGGGACAGTGACCGCCTTGGGAACCATCAGGTTGGTGGCGCAGCGGGAGGTGCGGGAGCGGGTCGCCAGCCGCGCCTTCCAGGTGTCGACGGCGTTCACCATTCTCATCGTCATCGCCTTCATCGCCCTTCCCAGCCTCATCGGCGGCTCCGGCAGCGTCACCTGGACCATCGGGACCACCGGCGACGTACCGTCCGACCTGACGGGTACGGTGGAGGCGGGTGCGCCCGAGGGCTCCCAGGTCACCGCCGAGGAGTACGCCGACGAGGCGACGCTGCGGGCGGCGGTCTCCGACGGCGCCGTCGACATCGGCGTCGTCGGCGACAGCGTCGTGGTGGAGGGGCCGGCGACCTCGCCCACCCTCAGCTCCCTGGTGGTGGGCCATCTCACCCTCACCGCGGTGACCGACCGGGCCGGGGAGCTGGGTCTCACTCCCGAAGACCTGGAGTCGCTTTCGGCTGCGGGGCCGACCGTGGACCGCCACCAGCCCGCCGAAGGCGAGGAGGGTCGGCTGGTCGCCGCCTTCATCGGTACCATGTTGCTGTTCATCTCGATCGTCTCGTACGGCCAGTGGATCCTCATCGGGGTGGTCGAGGAGAAGACCAGCCGGGTGGTCGAGGTCATCCTGGGAACCGTGCCCGCCCGCCACCTGCTGGCCGGCAAGATCCTCGGTATCGGCCTCCTTGGTCTTGCCCAGCTCCTGGTGATCGTGGTGATCGGCTATGTCGGTATCGGCCTCACCGACCAGTTCGACGTGCCCGACATGGGGCCGGGGATCATCGCGGTGGTGGTGGGATGGTTCCTCCTCGGGTTCGCCTTCTACGCCGCCGGGTTCGCCATCGCCGGCTCGCTGGTGTCGCGCCAGGAGGACGCCCAGAACGCCGCCTACCCGCTGACACTGGTACTGCTCGCCGCCTACTTCGTCGGGGCCAGCGCCCTCGGCACCGGCGGCGACAACGTGGCGGTGAGGGTGATGTCGGTGGTGCCACCGTTCTCCCCGCTCACCATGCCGCTGCGGCAGGCGGCCGGGACCGCGTCGGTCTGGGAGGTGGTGGTGTCGATCGTCCTCATGCTGGGCGCCATCGTCCTCATGCTGCGCCTCGGCGGACGCGTCTACGCTGGGGGCCTGCTGCGGGGCGGTCGCAAGGTGAAGATCCGCGACGCCTACCGCACCGCCGAAGTCTGAAACGGCGACGCCGAAGCCCCGGACGTGGCTGGCTAGGCCGCGCCGGTTCGTTACCATTGCGTCACCGAAATCGAGGGGAGCCCCCGGAAATGAGCCTGAACATCACGCAGCGTGAGCGCTACGCGCCTCCCGTCGAGTTCGTCGAGCGCAAAGGGCTCGGCCATCCCGACACCATCTGCGACCACCTCGCCGAGGACCTGGCACGCAGGCTCGCTGCCGACTACCTGGCCCATACCGGGTTCGTCCAGCCCTTCAACGTGGACAAGGCCATCCTCGCCGCCGGTTCCGTCAACATCGACTACCAGCGCGCCGAGCACACCAAGGCGAGCAAGCTGGTGCTGGTGGGCAAGGCGGTCACTCTCAGCAACTATGCCCCCGATCCGGACGCTCTCGCCATCGAGTACAAGGCGAAGTTGCTGGCCCTCCTCCCCGACGCCACCCCCGAGGCTTTCGACGTCGAGGTGTGGCTCAACCCCTCGTCCGCCGACCTGGCCGACGTGGTGTCCCGCAACCAGGGCTCGGCCCCGCTCGCCAACGACACCTCCTTCGCCGCGGTATCGGCTCCCCGCTCCCCCCTGGAGAGCGCCGTGTACGACGTGGAGCGCCACCTCAACAGCGACGAGTTCCGCAGTGAGGTCGCCGTGGGCCGTGACATCAAGGTGATGGGCGCCCGGGTGGGCCGGGAGGGGCGCATCACCATCGCCGCCCCCATCCTCGCCATGCGGGTGGCCGACCGCATCGACTACGACTCCGAGATCGCCAAGATCAACGAAGCCGCCACTGAGGTGGCCGGTGAGGCCTTCGGCGAGCGCGTCACCGTGGTGGTCAACCAGGCCGACGGGCCCGAGTCGGTGTACCTCACCTACACCGGCACCTCCGCCGAGGCCGGCGACGACGGCCAGGTGGGCCGTGGCAATCGCTTCGGCGGGCTCATCACCCCATACCGGCCGATGAGCCTGGAGGCGGCGGCCGGCAAGAACCCGGCGGCCCACGTCGGCAAGACCTACCACGCGGTCGGCGCCGACATCGCCGCCCGCCTCATCGCCGACTTCGACGTCGAGGACGTCACCCTGCGGTTGCTCAGCTCCATCGGCCATCCGGTGACCGAGCCGCAGGCGGTGCATCTCGAGGTCGCCGGAGAGGTCGACGAGGGTGCCGTCGAGGTCATCGTCAAGGAGTGCTTCGCCGACTGGTACGGTGTCCAGACCCGGCTCATCGCCGGCGAGTACGAGCTTTATTGAGGTACTAGGTACTAAGTACTAGGTACTAGGGCGGTTCGTTGTGACGCCCGTCGCCATCGACCTGTGGCAGGTGGCGTTGCCTTTGCGGGCGCCTTTCGTGACCGCGGAGGGGACGATGGCGTCGCGGGAAGTTGTCGTCATCCGGGCTGTCGATGGGGAGGGCAACTCGGGGTGGGGTGAGGCGGCGCCCTACCCGGGTCACACCCGAGACACCGTGGACGACGCCTGGTCGTTGCTGCAGGCCGAGGCGCGCCGCGTCGTCGACGGGGGCGAGGCGACGCTGCTGGAAGGTTCTGCGTCCACTGCCGGTCTCGACGGCGCTCTGACCCACCTGCGGGCCACCGCCGAGCAGACCGATCTGGCGTCGGCCCTCGGCGGGGCCATCGAGCCGGTGCCGGCCTGCGCCGCCATCGACCTGCATCCGGTGAGGGCGGACCTCATCGGCGCCGTGGCCGCCGCCGTCGAGCGAGGCTACGGGCAGGTGAAGCTCAAGGTCGACGCCGCCACGCTGGGCCACGTAGCCGCGGTCCGCGCCGCCTTTCCCGACCTCACCCTGGCCATCGACGGCAACGGCTCCCTCGGCGGTTTGGCGCCGGCGGCGCTGGCCGGGATCGACGAGCTCGGCCTGGCCTACGTCGAGCAGCCCTTACCCGCCGATGACGCCGAAGGCCACGCCACCTGGCACGGCACGCTGGTGACGCCGGTGTGCCTCGACGAGTCGGTGGCCGGCCTCGCCGACATCGTCACCGTCGCCCGCGAGGGTCTGGCGTCGGCGGTGAGTCTCAAGCCGGGCCGCCTCGGGCCGTCGCTCACCTTGCGGGGGATGGAACTGGCGCGCCGCCACGGCCTCGGCGTGAAGGTCGGCGGCCTGGTCGAGACCGGCGTCGGCAAGCTGGTCACCGTCGCCCTCGCCACCCACCGCGACGTCACCCTGCCCAGCGACCTGGCCGCCTCGGATCGCTTCTTCACCACCGACCTGGTCGACCCTCCCTGGGACCTGGAGGACGGCTGCCTGGTCCCCGCCCCGCTGCGCCGCCCCAACCTGCGCTCCATCGAGCAGGCAGCCCTCCGCCACCTCCGCATCACCTAGCCCCATACCAAGTACCAGGTACCAAGTACCAAGTACCAAGTACCAAGTACCTCCCCGAGCCGGCTGGCGCTTCAGACCTGCGCAGACCATCATGCGATTCCAATGGCTCGTCTCCTCGTCGTCGGCGCCGGTTTGATCGGCAGCGCCGGTGCAGAAGCCGCTTTGGAGGACGGCGTCGTCGAGAGCATCTCAGGCGTCGTCGATCCCGACTCCGCATCGCGCCAGGCTCTGGCCGACCGTTTCGGCGCTCCGGGCTACGCCCACACCCTGCAGGTGCCCCCCGCCATCGAGGACGACCGGGCACTGGTGGCCGTCTCCCCTGCCGTGGACGTGACCGCGCCCGAGGTGCTGCGCCTGCTCTCGCTGGGCTACCACGTGGTGACCACATGCGAGGAGATGGCGTGGCCGCCGCGCCACACCTGGAACGCGCTGCACACCGCGGCTCGGACCCATCGCCGCTCCATCATCATGACCGGCGTCAACCCGGGTTTCATCCTGGACCGCCTGCCGCTCCTGGCGTCGGCGGCGGCCCGCAAGGTGGAGTCGGTCTCGGTGCGGCGGC
>CAZOGW010000030.1:0-19074 GCA_964579415.1 uncultured Acidimicrobiaceae bacterium
GGAGGAGGTTGCCGAGTCTCCTGTGGAGCCGGTGGCGGCTCCGCCGGTGGCCCGGCCGCGGCGCCGTGCCGCGCCGGCGGCCAGGACCGCTCCTGCTGTGGATGCGGTCGAGCCTGAGCCGGTGGTGGTGGAGGAGGTTGCCGAGTCTCCTGTGGAGCCGGTGGCGGCTCCGCCGGTTGCCCGGCCGCGGCGCCGTGCCGCGCCGGCGGCCAAGACCCCTGCGCCCGCCGTCGAAACGACTCCGGCTGCAGCAGCGTCCCCGACGGTCGCCGCACCGCCGACGCCGGCCGAGCCGGAGCGGGCTGTCGCCACTCCCGCCGCCCGCGCCGAGCCGGCGCCAGAGCCGGAGCCGCAGCGGTCGCTCACCGTCGCCCCCCGGCCGGAGGCGGCCGCGCCACCCCGCCGGTCCCGTCCGGCACGGGCCACCGACCCCGCCATCGCCGAGCCGGTGGCGGGCATGGTCGACGTCATCAAGCTCACCGAGTCGGTTATCGCATCTCTCGAATCCGAGACCGACTTCACCACGGAGGTCGGCACCGGGCTGGTCGCCAATCCCTCCAACAACCTGTCTCGGGTCATGGAGGCGATCCTGCGCGATGCATCCCGCCGTGGCGGCCAGGAGGTGCTGGTCTACGGTCAGGCCTCACAGAACCGCTACCGCTGGATGGTGGTCGACACCGGCCCCCGAGCCGACAACGACCCCGACCGCGCCCGCACCCTGGCCGAGGCCCAGCGCTTCATCCGCCGCGTCGGCGGCGTCGTCGAATGCCGTCCCGAGGGCGACTTCACGGTGTTCGTGGTCGAGATACCGATGGCTTCCTGACGTATCACGTATTACGTATCACGTATTACGTAATACGTGATACGTTTACCAGGCCATACTCTCTCCTCCACGCTACGAAGGGTCCTTACCGATGAAGTTCGCCTGGCTGTGCAGTCACGAGGAGTACCAGCCCGAGGTCCTGGTCGAGCAGGCGGTACTCGCCGAGCGGTCCGGCTTCGACGTGGTTGCCGCCTCCGACCACTTCCACCCCTGGGTCGACGACCACTCGGCGGCCGGGTTCGTCTGGTCGTGGCTGGGCGCCGTCGCCTCGCGCACCGAGAAGGTGGAACTGGTCACCAGCGTCACCTGCCCCCTGTTCCATTACCACCCTGCCCTGGTGGCACAGGCCGCGGCCACGGTCGACCGCCTCAGCGGCGGTCGCTTCCTCCTCGGTGTCGGCACCGGCGAGAACATCAACGAAGGGCCGATGGGGTTCCGCTTCCCCGGCTACACGGAGCGCATCGCCCGCATGGGCGAGGCGCTGCAGATCATCCGCCGCCTCTTCGACGGCGAGAAGGTCGACTTCGACGGCGAGTACTACACCGCCGACAAGGCGAAGCTCTACAGCCCGCCCCTGAGCCGGATCCCGATCCTGATGGCGGCCGGCGGGCCCAAGTCGGCGACGTTTGCCGGGCGCCACGCCGGGGGCCTCATCACCAGCGTCAAGGACCCCGCCGAGACCGTGGCCAACGTCATCGCCCCCTTCCACGTCGCCTTCGCCGGCACCGACCGCACCGGGGCGAAGATCATCGCCACCCGCTGGGTGATCCTCGCCGGCGGCGAGGACGAGGCGTGGGAGGCCCTCACCGCCATGCGGGGGCTGCGCGCTCCCGGCCGTCTCGAGGCCGTAGACCCCATGGTGCTGCGCCGCCGGGCCGACGAGATGGACCGCAGCGAGATACTGAGCCGCTACGCGGTTGTCGCCGACGCCGAGCAACTCATCGCCGCCTACGCGCCCCTGGTCACCGACGTCGGCGCCGACGTGGTCTCGATCCAGGTGGCGTCCACCAACCCCGATGCCACCATCGCCATGATCGGTCGAGACGTCCTCCCCGCCCTCCGACGCCTCGGTTAACTCGGGGACGTACGTGGTACTTGGTACTTGGTATCCGCGCCTACCAAGTACCAAGTACCCAGTACCCATCTAGGCGAGGCTGCTGAAAGCCTCCGCAAAGTCTTCCCGTATGTCTTCAATATGCTCTATCCCCACCGACACGCGGATGAGGTCCGGGGTGACGCCGGCGGCGCGCTGCTCGGCGTCGGTGAGCTGCTGGTGGGTCGTCGATGCCGGGTGGATCACCAGGGTCTTGGCGTCGCCGACGTTGGCGAGGTGGCTGGCCAACTCCAGCGAGTCGATGACGGTCCGGGCCGCCTCGTAGCCGCCGGCGACGCCGAAGGAGAGGACGGAGCCGAAGCCGCGGGTGAGGTAGCGGCGCGCCAGGGAGTGGGAGGGATGGCTCTCCAACCCCGGGTACGACACCCAGGTGACCCGGTCGTGAGCCTCCAGCCAGCGGGCCAGCTCCAGGGCGTTGTCACAGTGGCGCTGCACCCGCAGTGACAGCGTCTCCAGGCCCTGGAGGAAGAGGAAGCTGTTGAAAGGCGCCGGCGCCGGGCCCAGGTCGCGGAGGCCCTCGACGCGGGCCCGGATGGCGAAGGCGATGTTGCCGAACGGGCCTTCCGGCCCGAACACCTCGGCGAACTCGAGGCCGTGGTACCCGGGGGCAGGCTCGGTGAAGAGGGGGAACTTGTCCGAGCGCCAGTCGAACCTGCCCGAGTCGACGATGACACCGCCGATCGACGTGCCGTGGCCGCCGATCCACTTGGTGGCCGACGCCACCACGATGTCGGCGCCGTGCGAGATCGGCGCCACCAGGTACCCGGCGGCGCCAAAGGTGTTGTCCACGATCAGCGGGATCCCGGCGTCGTGGGCCACTGCGGCGATCCGCTCCAGATCGGGGACGTTGTAGCGGGGGTTGCCGATCGACTCCACGTAGATGGCCTTGGTGTGCTCATCGACGGCGGCACCCAGGTCGTCAGCGTCGTCCCCCTCGACGAAACGCACCGTGATGCCGAGGCGGGGGAGCGCCACCTTGAACTGGTTGTAGCTCCCGCCGTACAGCGAACTGGTGGCGACGATGTTGTCGCCGGCCTGGGCGATGGTCGTGATGGCGACCAGTTGCGCCGCCTGCCCCGATGCCGTGGCCACCGCCGCCACCCCGCCCTCCAGGGCGGCGACGCGCTTCTCGAACACGTCGGTGGTGGGGTTCATGATGCGGGTGTAGATGTTCCCGATGTCGCGCAAGCCGAACAGGCTGGCGGCGTGTTCGGTGTCGTCGAAGACGTACGACGTCGTCTGGTAGATGGGAACCGCCCGGGCGTTGGTCGCCGGGTCGGGCTCCTGCCCGGCGTGGAGCTGGAGGGTCTCGAAGCGGTAACGCCGCGCCGTCATGTCCCGTCCTCCTCGGGGTCCCCGTCGCCGCTGTCGTCCTGTGACCCGCGGGCGCGCTCGGAGGCACGCTCTTCCATCACGTACTCCATGCCCGGGTTGTAGATCTCCTCGAGGAGGCCCAGGCTGGAGCCGCGGAACCTCGGCTTGTCGTCGTCGCGGGGGCGCTCGACGGGCGGGTCGAGGGCGCGGTGACCCGCCCAGAACGCCAGCACGGCCACAACCGCGATCGCCACCCACAGCCACATGCCGGCAAGTGTCCCACAGCCAGGCACCCGACGGTGCGCTGTCCGGGAGGTGCCTGACGGGCACGGGATGGTGGATACGGGATACTGGACATGGGTCACCGCCGTCAGGGGGCGATCAGTCACCTATCGTTGCGCTCTCCCCGGAGGAGTGCATGGCTTCGTCGCTCGGCACGGTCGAGACCAGATTCTTCAGCTTCGGCAGCGTCGCCGACCCGTTCGTGCTGTCCTCGGGGGCATCCCTCCCCGGCGTCACGCTGGCCTACGAGACCTACGGCACCCTTGCCCCCGACGCCTCCAACGCCGTCCTGGTGTTCCACGCCCTCACCGGCAGCCAGCACGCCGCCGGGGTCAACCGGCACGTTCCCGGCATCGGAGGCCGGTGGACCGAAGACAACCATGGGGGCTGGTGGGACGGGCTGATCGGCCCGGGCCGGGCCGTCGACACCGACCGCTGGTTCGTCGTCTGCGCCAACTACCTGGGCGGGTGCTACGGGTCCACCGGCCCCGACTCGCTGCACCCGGGGACCGGGGAGCGATGGGCCGGCGCCTTCCCCGCGGTGACCTTCGCCGACATGGTCGACGCCCACATCCCCCTGCTGGAGCACCTCGGCATCTCCCGCCTCCGCGCCGTCATGGGCGGCTCCACCGGCGGCCTCATGGTGCTCTCCCTGGCCACCCGCTACCCCGACCTGGTCGACGTGGTGATCCCGGTGGCCAGCGGTCCCCGGGTCACCGACCAGCAGATGATCAGCAACTTCGAGCAGATCGCCGCCGTCCACGGCGACTCCCGCTTCAACGGCGGCGACTACCACGCAGGCGAGCCCCCCGCGGCCGGTCTCAGCCTGGCGCGCATGATCCAGCACAAGACGTTCGTGTCGGTCCCGGCCCTGCGGGACCGGATCATCCCCGGCCTGCCAGACGGCGACGCCGGGCCCGGCGGCTACCGCCTCACCGACCCGCTGGAGTCGTACATGTGGCACCAGGGCCGCAAGTTCGCCCACCGTTTCGACGCCAACAGCCTGCTGCGCATCATCGGCGCCTGGCAGTCGTTCGACCTGGCCGCCGACGCCGGGGTCGACGACCTCGCCGACGTGTTCACCCGCTGCAAGCAGCAGCAATTCCTGGTGTTCTCCGTCGACAGCGACGGTTGCTTCACCCCCGCAGAGCAGGAGGAGCTGCTCGGCTACCTGGACCTGGCCGACGTCGCCCACACCGGGGTCACCATCCACTCCGACCGCGGTCACGACTCGTTCCTGGTGGAGCAGCGGCTGTACGCCGAGCACATCGCCGGCGCCCTCGACGGTGGCTGACACATCCGCCCGCAACGGCACCCCGGCGACGGTGGGAGTGTTCGACTCCGGCGTCGGCGGCCTGTCCGTCGTGGCCGAGATCGTGCGCCAGTGGCCCCAGGTCCGCCTCGACTACCTCGCCGACCAGGCCTGGGCGCCCTACGGGGAGCGCAGCCTGGAGGCGGTACGTGACCGCAGCTTCGCGGTGGTCGACCACCTGCTCGACCGCGGCGCCGCCGCCGTGGTCGTCGCCTGCAACACCGCTTCGGCGGCGGCGCTGCACCCGCTGCGGTCCCGCCACCCGGCGGTGCCGTTCGTGGGGATGGAACCGGCGGTGAAGCCGGCGGCCGAGCAGAGCGACCGGGGAGTCGTCGGGGTCCTCGCCACCACCGCCACCTTCCAGGGGGAGCTCTACGCATCGGTGGTGGACCGTCACGCCGGGTCGGTGCAGGTGCTGGAACGGGCCGGCACCGGGCTGGTGGACCTCATCGAGCGGGGCGCCGTCGACGGGCCCGAGATCGAGGCGCTGCTGGCGACCCACCTGGCGCCCCTCGTCGCCGCCGGCATCGACACGCTGGTGTTGGGGTGCACCCACTACCCCTTCATCACCGCCCCGATCCGCCGTATCGTCGGCCCCGGCGTGCGGCTCATCGACCCTGCCCCGGCGGTGGCCCGGCAGCTCGGCCGGGTCCTCGCCGAGCGGGGTATCACCACCGGCGGCGGGCCGTCCGCCTACCGGACCACCGGCGACGCCGCCCTTCTGCAGGCCCAGATCCTGTCGCTGCTGGGACGTAGGGTGGACACGCAGGCGGCCCACATCGTCTGACAGGACCTTGGCGCCAACCCGGCATCCCTGGTGTGCCGTCAGCCTCCGCCCTGAACCACAGAACACTGTAGAATCTTCTCGTCCGAGCTACGGCGTGCAGCAAATTGTCTTCGCCGCGAAGGAGGCAGCGATGGACCAGTCAGAGCAGTTTCCCCCGGTACTGGACACCGCCATGGTGGCGGAACTCCTCGGCATGAACATCCAGGTGGTCCGCCGCATGGCGCGCGAGGGGCAGATCCCCTCCTACCGGTTACCCGGGGGTCGTACCTTCCGCTTCTTCCGCGATGAGATCCTGGAGTGGCTACGGGGATTCCCGGTCGATCCCGCCGCCGAGGCGGCCGAAGACCTCGAGGAGGAGGTCGAGGCCTGAACCCCGGCGACCCCCCGCCCGGTGACGACCCGTTCACGGGCGAGCTGGCCGACATCGCCCGCAGCGGGGCCCGCGAGTGGGAGCGGGACCTGGCCACCTGGGAGAGCGACGCCGAGGCGTTGCGGCTCCGCTCCCGGTCGATGGTCAACGTGTTGTGGGAGGCGATGCAACGCGGCGACCGGGTGTCTCTCACCGTCGGTGAGCACGTCTTCGCCGGCGACCTGCTGGCGGCGCGCGGCGACCTGGTCATCGTCGAGGTGGGTGACGCCAGCGTGGCGGTGAACGTCGCCGCCATCGACATCGTCTCGCTGCAGCGCCACGGCGGCGGCACCTCCGGCGACCGCACCTACGGCTCGCTGCGCGCCTATCTGGGCATGCTGGAAGTGGAGGGCACCCCGGCCCGCTTCGTCGGGGACCGTTTCGACATCCGCGGGCGCATAGTCGCCGTGGCCGCCGACCACGTGCTGGTGGCCGTGCCCGGTGGGGAGCAGGCAGTGCCGCTGGCCGCCCTCGGCGCCGCCATCGTCTGACCCGACCTCAGCGCGGTTCGATGAGGAGTGATTGGGCGCTCTGCCCGAAGGTCCCCTCGATATCGGCGAGGCGGGCGGTGGCCGATCCCATGCCCTCGCTCCCCGCCACCGTGGCGGCATCGACCAGGATCCACTCACCGACGGGGCGCCGGGCGAACGCCACCGTGAGGTCGGTGTTGACGAACAGGTAGCGGTCGGCGGTGAGATAGGTACTCACCCCGTTGCCGAAGTCGCTGACGGCGGCGGCCCGCTGGGACGGCGTCGGCTCCTCGCCCTCGACCACGGCGGCTGCGAGCCGCATCCACACCGTCGCCGGCCCCGGCACCGAAGCGGAGCCGGAGACGAACGCCTTCTGTACCGCCTGGGCGTGGAAGCCGTCACCGAACCAGCCGGGCATCTCCGGGTCGAAGTCGTCGCTGGTCGGCGGGGGGCCGGGGAGAGACACGGCGCGTTGGTCCACCGGAGGGGACGCGCCCGCCCGGCGGATGAACACCCAGGCGTGGGCGGTGGCAACCTCGTCGTCGCCGTCGAGCAGCGAGGCGGCCAGGAGCCGCACCCGGCGCCCCGGCCGGACGGTCCGTACCGCCGTGCGCAGCTCGGCTACCGGCACCGGGCGCAGCAACTCCATGGTGAACCGGGCCACCTGGAACTCCTCGCCGGCGGCACGCTCGAAAGTCCGCATCAGCAGCGCCGCCGGCGGGCCGCCGTGCTGGACCCCGGGGAACCACGGTCCCCGGGTGAGCTCGGTGGCGGCGAAGGTGACGTCTCCGGTCTGTCTGAAGAGTGGTTCCATGGGCGGGGATGGTAAGCGGCAGGGCGGGTAGCGACGGCCAGGTCACGAGTAGCGTGAGCGGGATGGACAGGACGCTGGCCGTGGACGGGCCGCTCGACGTGGTGGTGACCATGCGGGCTCTCGGCTCGTCGACTCGGGGACCGGAACCGCGGTCTCCCGGCGGCTGGTGGACGGGCAACACAGCCGCAGGGACGGCGACGCTCCAGGTATCGGTGTCGGGTGGCGCCATCCACGGCGAGGCATGGGGCGACGGCGCCGAACTCGTGCTCGACAGGCTGGCCGCGCTGTGCGGCCTGGACGACGACCCGGGCGCATTCCGTCCCTCGCCGGGACCGGTGGCCGACCTGCACCGGCGCCACCCCGGGCTGCGTATCGGGCGCACCTCGGAGGTGTTCGACGCCCTGGTCCCGGTGATCCTGGGCCAGCGGGTCGCCGCGACCCAGGCGATCGGGTCCTACCGCAGCATCGCCCGCGGTTGGGGCTCCCCGGCACCGGGGCCGATCGACGCCTGGCTGGCACCGACGGCACGGGTGCTGGCCGCCCTCGACCCCGACGAACTGCATCCCCACGGCGTGGAGAGAAGCCGGGCATTGATCCTGCGGGAGGCGGCCCGCCGAGCCGGGCGGCTGGAGGAGGCGGTGGCGATGGGTCGGGCCGAGGCGTACCGGCGCCTCACCGCGGTGAGGGGCATCGGTCCCTGGACCGCCGGGCACGTGGCAGGGGTGGCGCTGGGCGATCCCGACGCCGTCCCGGTCGGGGACTTCCACCTGCCCAACACCGTGGCCTGGGCGCTCGCCGGCGAGGCGCGGGCAGACGACGCCCGCATGCTGGAACTGTTGGAGCCCTACCGGCCGCACCGCCGCCGGGTCATCCTGCTGCTGCGGCTCGCCGGAGTGAAGGCACCCGCTTTCGCCGCCCGGCGTCCCGTCCACGACATCCGCAGCCGGTGAAGGCAGAAACCGGTATCAGAACCGGGTCTTTGCGGGATCAGGAGACCTCGACGGTCTCCTCGGAAGGCGACACCTGCACTGCCTGGTCGCGTAGCCAGTCGAGGACCTCGTCGCGGAAGAAGCGGAAGTTCTTGCCCCACCGGTAGGCCGGGATCTCGCCGCTCGACACCTTCGAGCGGACCACCTCGGCCGTGGACCCCACCATCTCGGCGACCTGTGCCGTGTTCAACGTTGGCGGGTACTGTTCCCGGTACGCCTCAAGGATCTTGTCGAACTCCAAGGCCATTCCACACCTCCACGGCGGTTGGGGGACGGTTTCGGAGCTGCTCTCCACCTGTCCCCATATTGCGTAACGTTACCATAGTGTCTCGCGGGCACGCAAGAACCATTTGGCAAGCCTCGGCACCGGTCACTACGATTATGGCAGATAACCCCATGCAGGCGCCAGATCGGGGAGGGAGATGGCGGGATGAGCATGACAGAGCCCATCGGGCACGCCGACGGACGTCCGACGATGCTCGAACCCCAGCCGGCGCCCCGCAGGCGGCTCAGCAGCCGGGTTTCCCTACTCCACGTGATCGCCGCGGTGAGCGGGTTGCTGGCATTCCTCTTGATCCTGAGCTGGATGCGGGGCCAGCAGGACCTTGTCGAAGCAGCCGTCGCCGGCGTCGACATCCCGGCGGGCAACGTCGTGTCCGTCGAGATGTTCGATTTCGTCGAGGTCCCCGCCGACGGGGCGTTCGGCGGCAAGGTTCTCACCCGTGACGAAGTGAATGCCCTGCTCGCCGGTCCCCGTCCCGTCGCCACCCGGCGCATCGGCGCCGAGGAACCGATCCTGGCGACCGACTTCCGCAGCGCCGACATGCCGGTGGGGCTGCGGGCCATGTCACTGCCCGTCGACCTGAACCGGGCCGTGGGGGGTGCCCTCGCAGCCAGCGACAGGGTCGACGTGATCGGCTTCGACGGAGGAGGCCCCTTCTACATCGCCACCGACGTGGTCGTGCTCGACGTGCCGGTGGCCAGCGCCGGCGCCTTCGGTACCAGCACCGGCTACGCCATCACGCTGGCCGTCACCGATGAGCAGGCGCTGATGCTGGCCGAGGCGCTCACCGAGGGCGAGATCCACGTGCTGCGTTCCACCGGGGCCCCCGAGGTCACCCTGGAGCGCCTGCTCCCGGCGTCCCCCCAGGACGGGATCGCCGAGAGACGGGAGGGCGAAGCGGGCGGAGACCGGCGGTGACGGCCACCCGCACCGAGCCGGCGGTCTGCTTCGGGTCCTCGCAGCGGGCCTGGGTCACCGACCTCATCAGCCATGTGAGCGACCACGGCGGGATACGCATCGTGGGCACCGCCCTCACCCAGGACGACGCCGTCGGCATGGACTACGACGTCCTCGTCATCGACGACGTCTCCAGCGTGCTCTCACCCCGGCTGGTGACCCGGGTCCAGGCGGCGGGCCGGCTGGTGGTCGCCGTCTACGACACCGACCGCGGGCCCGAGGTCAGGGAGAGGCTCAAGGCCACCGGAGTCGACGGGCTGGTCGGAGCCGATGCCGCCGCTCCCGAGATCGTCCGCGTCATTGTCGACGCGGTGCGCCGGCACTCCATCGACCACGAGTTGGCCATGATTGTCGACGAGTTCGCCGAGCCGTCAGGGCCCGACATCGCCGAGGCTGAGGCGCCGGCGGGGGTCGCGAGTCGACGCATCGCCGTCGTCGCCGGCAGTGACGGGGCCACCGAGGTCGCCGTCGCTCTCGCCGGAATCGTGGCGGGACGTGGTATCTCCGTGGTGGTGGTGGACCTGGACACGCTGGAGCCGTCGGTAGCGCAGCGGCTCGGCCTGCCTCTCACCCCCAACATCTTCACCGCCACCGAACATCTCCGGCTCCGCTCCCGGCTTCATGACGCCTTCGCCCGTCACCCCGACGGGTTCGCCGTCATCGGGGGCATCCCCAACCCGCGGGAGTGGGAGAACATCACCGAGATCGAGGCCGCCGATCTGGTCGAAGAACTGGCGGAGGGCTTCGACGTCGTCATCGTCAAGGTGAACCGCCACCTCGAGGATCTCTCCACCTTCGCCGGCTCGGCGGGGAGGTTCGATGTCGGCCGGCGCCTCATGGCGATGGCGACCCACGTGCTCGGGGTGACCAGCGCCAGCCCGCTGGGGAGCACCCGGCTGCTCGCCATGCTCGGCGACGTGAGGTTGCTCGGCGCCGCACCGGTGCATGTGGTGGTCAACCACGCCCCTCGCAGCCAGTTCATCCAGGGCGAGATAGCGGAGGAGATCCGGAGGTCTGCCGGGGTGGCTTCGGTCACCTTCCTGCCCATCGACAACCGGGTGCGCAAGGCCGCCTGGCAGGGGGAGACGGTGCGGACCGGGAGGTTCCTCAAGCAGGTGGCGAGCGTCGCCGACGCCGTCACCGACGGCCTCCGAACCGGGCACGCACCCGATGGCCCCGAGCGTCGTGCTGCCGGCGATGCGGAGGCGACGGAGAGTGAGATGGCATCGGCAGAACACACCGAGGAGTCCCGGTGAGCGTGTACCAGGACCTGGCCCGCCAGGTCGCCCACGACATCGAGGAGCGGAAGCTGTCCCCGGACCGCGACGCAGACTCCATCCGCCGCGTCGTCGACGAGACGGTCCAGGCCTATCAGAACCAAGCGCACGCCGGGAACACTCAGGCCCTCCGGGATCCCGCCGACATGGCCCGCAGGTTGTGGCACGGGATTGCCGGCTTCGGCCCGCTCACCGAGCTGATCGACCGCAGCGACGTCGAGGAGATCTTCATCGAGGGTGACCGGATCAGCTTCATCGGCTCGTCGGGGCGTCTCGAAGCCCTCATGGCCCCCACCAGCGAGGCGGAGAACCGCCAGATCGTCGACCGGATGCTGGCGGGCACCAACCGCAGGCTGGACGCTTCGTCGGCCATCCAGCAGGCTCGGATCCTTGGCGGCAAGGCCCGGCTCACCGCGGTGATCCCGCCGGTGTCCGACCGGCTTTCGGTGACCATCCGCAAGTACACCATCTCCGACGAGACGCTCACCACGCTGATCGAGCGTGAATCCATGCCCGCCAACGCCGCCGCCCTGCTGTGGTGCCTGGCGCAGGTGAGCGCCTCGGTGCTGTTCTCCGGGCCCACCGGCGCCGGCAAGACCACCGCCATGAGCGCCTACCTGCGGGCGGTCCCCGACGACATCTGCATCCGTATGTGTGAGGAGGTGCGCGAGCTGCACATCCCGCTTTCGCTGCACTCGTCGTTCTACGAGGCATCGTCCGTCGCCATGGACGGCGGGCGTCAGTACTCGCTGCGGGACCTGATCAAGGTCTGCTTGTCGCAGCGCGTCGACCTGCTCTGTGTCGGCGAGGTCCGCGGAGAAGAGGCCTACGAGCTGACCCGCGCGGTGAACGCCGGTTGCGGATTCACCTGTACGGTCCACGCCAACTCGGCCCGCGAGGCTCTCTCGGCCCTGGTGGAGAACTCGCTCAAGGCGGGTGAGAACATCCCGGTGAGCGTGGCCCGGCGTAGTTTCGCCCGCGGCATCGACGTGGTGGTCCATCTCGACCGGCGCATCGGTCTGGGCGGAACCGGCCCCAGCCGGAAGATCGGCGAGATCGTCGCCGTGGCCCCCTCGATGGCCACCGACGACTTCACCACCGAGCCGCTGTTCGTTCGTGCCCACCGCGACGCCCCCATGGAGTGGACCGGCGCCTTCCCCCAGCCCGACGTCACCCGCCGCATCGACGAGATCCTGCCCGAGGGAGTTACCGCCAAGGACGTCCTCATGGGGGAGTGGAGGCCTCACCTGTGAGAATCCTCGCCGCGCTGCTGGGCGCCACCTTCGTCTACCTGACCATGACGACGTTCCTCGGCGTTGCTCCCCGCCTCGAAGTACGCACCCGGGCACGCCCCCAGGTATCGAAACGGCAGCTGTGGCTCATCCAGGCCGGCTCCGAGCTCACCCCCCGGCAGTTCTGGTGGGGCTCCGTCGCCGCCGGGGTGCTCGCCTTCGCGCTGCTGGCGCTGCTCACCCAGAGCCCGGTGGTGGCGGCCATCCCCGCCGTGGCCGTCGGCCTGCTGCCCCGGGCCTACTACTCCCGGGAACGGCAGCGGCGGATGGCGGAGGTGCAGCAGGCGTGGCCCGACGGCATCCGCGACATCCTGGCCCACGTATCGTCGGGGGCGACCCTGGCCCGTGCCGTCGAGGCGCTGGCGACGGAAGGCCCGCTGGCGCTGCGCGCCGCCTTCGCCCGCTTCCCGCTCCAGGCACGGATGTTCGGGGTGGTCTCGGCGCTGGAGATCGTCAAGGAGGAGCTGGGCGACCCGACGTCGGACAAGGTGATCGAGGTACTCATCCTGGCCCACGAATTCGGCGGCGACCTTATCCAGGAGGTGCTGCGAGACCTGGTGGAGGCCATCACCGAGGACCTGCGCACCCTGGAGGACATCCGCACCGCCGGCTTCGAGCAGCGGATCGAGGGTGTCCTCGTCGTGGTGGTGCCGTGGCTGGTGCTGGTGTTCCTGGCCACGGTCCCCGAGGACTACCGGGAGTTCTACCGGTCCTCCGCCGGCCAGTTCGTGGTGGTCCTCGGCGCCATCTGGAGCGCCGTCGGGCTGATCGTGATGCGCCTCATCCAACGCGACCGCGGCGAGGTCCGCGTCCTCGGCGGGTCCGCAGCCGTCTCCGATGACACCGCGAGGGCGGTCCCGTGAGTCAGCTTGCCGTCTTCGGAGCGCTGTTCGCCGGCCTGGCGGTGGGTTCGACGGTGTGGGTCGTCGTCCAGCCGTACCGCCGACTGGCGCCGCGGTTGCGGCCTTATGCCTCCGTCTCCCGAGGCCGCCTCGCCCGGTCGGTCGACGTGCGCGGCCAGGCCGGCGCCGCGGTGGGCGAATCCACCTTGCACCGGCTCTTCGGGCCCATCTTCGAGTCGGCGGTGTCCTCCTTCGCCCAGCTCCTCGGCGCCGGCAACGACGAGGCACTCGGCCTCAAGCTGCGCCAGGCGGGCATGTACCCCGGGCTGCCGATGAGCCAGAAGGTGCGGGAGTACAAGGTGCGGTCGCTGGGCCGCTCGCTGCTGTTCATGTGCGCCGGCGGCGGCCTCGGCCTTCTCGCCAGCGGTCCCCGGGCAATGGTCCTGCTGGGGATCGGTGGACTGGTGTACGGGGTGCTGTTTTCCCGCAGCCGGCTCGACGGGGCGGTGAAGGCCCGCCGGGAGCGGCTCCGCGCCGAGCTGTACACCTTCAACCAGATCATCGCCATGCGGACCCGGGTCGGCGGCGGCGTGACCGACGCCCTCCGTCACACCGTGGCCCGCGGCAACGGCGTGTTCGTCGACGACATCGCCGAGGTTCTGCGGCTACAGGCGTCGGGGGTGTCGCTGAGCGCGGCGCTGCAGCGGGCGGCGCGGCTCAGTCTGGAGCCTGAGGCACAGCGCACCTTCAGCGTGCTGGCCACCGCTCAGGATCGCGGCGCCGACCTCGGCGACGCCCTGCTGGACCTGTCCAAGGACCTGCGGTCGCAGCGGCGCGACGACCTGCAGCGGGAAGCGGCCCGCCGCCGCCTCCTGCTAATCGTCCCCATCGTCATCATTCTTGCCCCGGTGATGCTGCTTTTCATCGGGGCGCCGCTGCCCTCGCTCATCTTCGGGACGGCGCCATGATCCGGCGCCGCCCCAGCCGGGACCCCGTACAGGCAACGTGCCGGCGCATGCCGGTGGAAGGGAGCAAGCCATGGACGCCTGGATGACGGCACTGCGTGCCCTCGCCGTACCGCCCGACGAGTCGGGTGAGGTGAACACCGCAGCCATCCTCGCCTGGATGGTGCTGGCGGTGGTGATCATCGCTGCCATCAACATCACGTTCGACGGTCTCGTCACCGACGTGATGTCCAATGTCCAGTCCAAGATCCTCGGGATCGGCTGACACCGGCTTGCGACGGTGGGGGCCGCGGTGGCGGCCGCCGGCGGGCGAGCGCGGCGAGGTCGGGATCGGGATCCTGGTGGCCATCGGCCTCACGATGGTGGTGGCCCTGGTGGTCACCAATGCCTTCGTGCACCTGTACGGGCAGGCGGTGATGCGCTCTGCGGTCGACGAGGGGATCCGGGCCGGCACCCGACTGGGCGGCGACCCGGTGGCGATGTGTGAAGATGCCGCCCGGGATGTGGTCGACTCGCTCATACCGGGGACGCTGGGTCGCTCCATCGAGGAGCCCCGATGCGTCGTCGGGTCCGACGGGTTGCTGGTGGCGAACGTCTCTGCCGAGTTCCCCGTTTACCTTCCGGTGACGGTGACCGTGTGGAGGGTGAGCCTGTCCGGATCGGGCGCGCTGGAGACAGGGCCGTGAGGCCGCGGCTGGGCGAGCGGGGCGAGGCTGCGGCCATCGAGGTCATCGCCGTCATCTCGTTCCTGCTCATCCCGACGTTGGTCGCCTTCATGCAGGTGCCCCGTTGGATCGACGCCCGCTCCACCGCCGAACTGGCGGCAGCCGAGGCCGCCCGGCTCATGGTGCTCGCCCCCGACTACGCCACCGGGGCACGAAGAGCCGAGGATGCGGTGACCCAGATCGTCGCCAACCACGGCTGGCCGGCCTCGGCACTCGGCGGGCTGCGCTGGAGCGGCGGCGACGAGTTGGAGGGTGGTCAGAGCATCACCGCCACGGTGACCATGGATGTCCCTCCGATCGTGGTGCCCTTCGTCGGCAGGTTCCGCGGCGGCGGGACCTTCACCGCCAGCCACACCGAACTGGTCGACCAGTACCGGAGCTTCGACCGGTGAGACCGCCGACCGACGAGAGGGGCAACACCCTGTTGTTCGGTCTGGGGATCACGCTGCTGCTCTTCGGCCTCGCCGGCCTGGCCATCGACACCTGGCGGGTGTTCGCCGAGCGCCAGGCCCTGGCCAGCCTCGCCGACGCGGCGTCCATCGTCGGAGCCAACGCCATCGACCTGGACAGGTTCCGCACCGACCACGAGGTGGAGATCGCCGCGGGCGAGGGCGAGGCGGCAGCTTCCGCCTACCTCGCCCGTCACGCCGCCGGCGTCGCTCCCGGCATCAGCGGCAGCGCCAGGGAGGTGCTCCGACCCGGGCTGCCCACCGTCGGCGTCGAGGTGACCGTGGAGCGGGAGGTCTCCCTCACCCTGGTCACACTCTTCACCGACCAGACCGCCTTCACCGTCCGCGCCACCGCATTCGCCCTCCCCGGCGAGCGCGCCGGGCCGTGATGCACATCTGCGACGCGGACCGCGGGACACCGGGCGACACCTGCGGGATGGCGCTCCGCTGTGGCTGACGCCGGTGACGATCCGGGCGGTCCGGCGCCGTGGCGGGTCGCCGCAGGGCTGGGAGTCGTCGCCCTCCTCGCGCTGGGTCTGGCGCTGGTCGAACGTCGTACCTCGGAGACCTCGCCGCCGCCGGCATCGACGGTGGGAGGCGTCTGGGCGGCCGTGGAGACACCAGGCCCGGTGAGCTCGCAGGGGCCGGGCACATCCTGGGTCGCCTCCGAGCACGACGACCTGTTCCATGACGTGCAGTCGGCGCTCGATGCGTGGGGAGAGTTCGGGGTCACCGGCGACATCGCCACCGTCGCCGCAACCTTCGACCCGGACGGCAACCAGTACGCACTTCTCGTCACCGAAACGGGCAGCATCGAACCCACCGGGGGCCCGCCGCTGCGAATCGCCATGGAGGATCCCCGAGCGGTCACGGTGGATGAGACCGTCGCCGTGGTGGAAGGCACCGTTACCGTTGGCGAAGGCGACAGCCGGTCCCCGGTGTGGCGAATCGAGATGCGCCGTGCCGGCCCTGACGATCGCTGGCGTCTATGGACCGTCGTCGCCGTACCGTGAGTCAGTAGCCAGGAGCCAGTAGGCGGGCACGGTGCCGGGTGCCCTCGGTCACGGACTCGGTTCGGGGATGGGTGGGCAGGTGATGATCTCGCCGGGATAGATCAGGTCGGGGTTGCCGGAACGGATAGTGTCGCGGTTGGCGGCGACGACGAGGGCCCAGTACGGCGACGTCTCGGCGTCCGAGGGGGAGCGCCCGAAGGTGCCGGCGAGGCGTGATTCGGCGATCGTCCACAAGCTCTCCCCGGGTTGGACGGTGTGCTCGGCGGGAGCCTGGGCAGAGGGGCCGGGCACGGCACCGTCCGGGCTCGGCGGGGATGTGTCTTCGGGGGGCACCACCGGGGCGGGATCGTTCCCCGGGGTGGCCGCGTACGGTGGCGGCACCATCGTGACCGGAGTCGTCGGGCTGTCGACTCCCGCCGGCGTCGGCGTGTAGGGGAGGGGTAGGTCGTCGCCTGGCCCGGCCGGGACCGGGACGTACACCGGCCGCGGTGTCGGCTCGTCGGCGGCCGGGTCGAGCACGAGGACGGTAGGGCCCGTTCCCGAGTCCGTCTCGCCGGGCATCGGATCCACGCCGGCCAAGGCGACCGGGCCGGTGGCCCCGAGGCCCGTCACCACCAGCGACATGGCCACCGCCCGTTCGGCGACGCGGCGCACCGCGGGCAGCGTCGCCCACTCGACGGATCGCACCAGGGCCGGGATGCGGCTCGCCCGGGCCGCCGTGCACAGCAGGGTCGAGAGCAACACCCACCAGGCAAGGACGGTGGCGACCGCCCGGCCCAGACCGAGGAGTACCCGCTCGGCCGGGACAGAGCCGAGCCAGCCCCACAGGTCGCCCCATTCCACGGTGAACTGGGGCGACCCCCCCAGGGATTGCAGGGTGACGATCGCAGCAGAAGAACCGACGACGACAGCGAACCACGCCAGTATCGGACGCCATCGCTGTCTCGAGGCAGGATCCGAGTAAGTGGCGACACGCATCATCAGATAACGTTACCATGGAGAAACATTAGAAACAAGAGAAATTAGCGGTTAAACAATCTCAGTATTCGATGAGAGCGCTGGCTCGGCGGGTCGGGAGCTCCGTTAGCCTGGCGTGATGGATCGTGGTGGCGACGGGGCATCGGACGGGCGGCTCCCCGACTCGCTGGTGACCTGGCTGGCGTGGCTGGTGCTGGCCGGAACCGTCCTGGTGATCCTCGGCGGAGCCGTGGTGCGGGCCACCGAGTCCGGCGCCGGGTGTGGCGACCACTGGCCCCGCTGCGACGGGCACATCTTCCCCGCCCTCACCGACCAGTCGACGCTGATCGAGTATCTCCACCGGGCCACCACCGGTGTCCTTGGCCTGCTCGGCGTGGCGCTGCTGGTGGCAGTGTGGCGACGGCACACCCTGCGGGGGAGCCTGGGAAGGGCCGTTCTGTGGTCGGCCGGGCTCTTCGCCGCCGAGGTGCTCATCGGCGCCGCCCTGGTGCGGTTCGGCTGGGTGGAGCACGATGCCTCGGTGGGGCGGGTCATCGCCGTCTCCCTCCACCTCGTCAACACCTTCCTCCTTCTCGGAGCACTCACGCTGGTGATCCACATCGCCTCGGGTCGCCCGGCGCCCCGGCTCGTCCCCCGGCGGCGCAGCGCCAACCGGGTGGTGCTCGGCGGCACGGTGGCGATGCTGCTCATCGGCGCCACCGGCGCCCTCAACGCCCTGGCCGACACCCTCTTCCCCGCCCAGGGAGCCGCCGCCACCACCGGGGTCGAGCACTTCCTCATCGACGTCCGCGCCGTCCATCCCGCCACCGCAGTCATCGGCGGGATCCTGATCTTCGTGCTTGCCCGCCACCCCGCTCTGGGCGACGGCGACGGCGTGCGCCGGCTCGGGCTGGCGGTGCAGGGGATCATCGTGGTGCAGGCGCTGGCCGGGGTGGTCAACATCGCGCTGCTCACTCCGGTGGAGACCCAGGTGCTGCACCTTCTCATCGCCGACGTCTTATGGATAACGTGGGTGCTGCTGGGTGCACGCGCTCTGGAAGCGGACACCCGCACCGCGCCGAGGAGGGTCGCAGCCGCATGAGCCAGGTGAAGATCACCGACCCACTGGCGAAGCCGCGCGGCTGGGGCGTGGTGAGGGCTTACGTCGAGATGACCAAGCCGCGCATCATCGAACTGCTGCTGATCACCACCGTGCCCGCCATGGTCGTCGCCGCCGGGGGATGGCCCGGCACCTGGCTCGTCGTCGCCACCGTGATCGGCGGCACCCTGTCGGCGGCGGGCGCCAACGTCATCAACCAGGTGGCGGACCGGGACATCGACGCCAAGATGCGCCGCACCCGGCGCCGCCCCATTCCCACCGGCCGGGTCTCGCCGGCGGCGGCGATCCGGTTCGGGATCGTCCTCGGGATAGCCGGTTTCGCCCTGCTGTGGGCCACCACCAACCTGCTGGCGGCGTCGCTGGCCACCGCCGGGCTCCTCTTCTACGTGTTCGTCTACACGCTGTACCTGAAGCGCATCTCGGTGCAGAACATCGTCATCGGCGGTGCCGCCGGGGCGGTCCCGCCGCTGGTGGGATGGGCCGCCGTGACCGGCGAGGTGGCCCTTCCGGCCTGGATCATGTTCGCCATCGTGTTCTACTGGACGCCGCCCCACTTCTGGGCGCTGTCGCTGCGCTACCAGGAGGACTACGCCACCGCCGGGGTCCCCATGCTGCCGGTGGTGCGGGGCGTCCCGGTCACGCTCGACTACATCCTCCGCTACAGCGCGGTGGTGGTGTGCGTGTCCCTGATGCTGGCGGTGTCGCCCCGTGTCGGGCTGCTCTATCTGATCACGGCAGCGGTCCTCGGCGCCGGCCTCGTCACCGGTGCCTGGCGCCTCAAGCGACACCCCGACCAGGCGATGCGCTTCTTCGGCTACACGAACCTGTATCTGGCAGGACTCTTCCTGGCGATGCTGGTGGATACGTACGTATGAGGTAC
>CAZOGW010000030.1:19174-27820 GCA_964579415.1 uncultured Acidimicrobiaceae bacterium
GTACTAGGTACTAAGTACTAGGTGAAGAGGCGCTCAGAAGAGGTTGCCGGCGATGGCTGCGGCGGCGATGGCGACGACAGCGGCCAGGAGCGCTTTCCACCAGTTGTCGAGTCGCTGGTTCATGGCGTCGAAGCGCTGGTCGATGGCATTGAAGCGCTGGTCGATGGCATTGAAGCGCTGGTTGATCTCGCTGTTGGTCGCATCGAACCGCTTGTTCACCGTGCGGAACTCGTCGAAGACGCGGTTCATATCGCTTCTCAGGCCCTCGATGGCAGCGTTGATCGGCGCCAGGTGCAGGTGCAGGTCTGCCTTGGTGAGAACCTCGGTTGGCTCATAGGTGGGAAGGGATGCCATCAGCGTTCCGGCCGGTTGCTCTCCGATGGAGTCGACCAGCGCAGTGTACAGATCGTGACGGGCGGCTTCCGTAGCGACCATCAAGCCATTCTGCCGTGCGACGATGAATAGGTCAATATAGTTATATACAACGCGGAATATCGAAAGACTCAGGACCTAGTACCTGGTACCTAGTACCTAGTACCCGTTTGGCCGGCTCCCTGCCGTAACGTCGTCTCCATGGACGCCCGGATACTGCTCGTCGAGGACGACCCTTCCATCCGCGAGATCACCAAGCTGGGGCTGGTCGAGGCGGGGTTCGCCGTGGAGACCGCCGTCGACGGCAACGAGGCGCTGGCACGCTTCGAGCGGGCCCGGCCCGACCTGGTGGTGCTCGACGTGATGCTCCCCGGGCGCGACGGCCTCGAGGTGTGCCGCGCCATCCGCGCCCGGTCGGCGGTGCCGGTGGTGATGCTCACCGCCCGCACGTCCACTGTCGACGTGGTGGTGGGCCTGGAGTCGGGCGCCGACGACTACGTCACCAAACCGTTCGAGATGCCGGTGCTGGTGGCCCGGGTCCGGGCAGCGTTGCGGCGCTCCGGCGCCGGTGACACCCGTGCCGAGGTGATGCGTCTCGGTCCCGTAGAGATCGACGTCGACCGCCACCTGGTCACCCGCGACGGCGAGGAGGTGAGCCTCACCCCCACCGAGTTCCGCCTCCTCGCCGAACTGGCCCGCCGGCCCGGTCAGGTATTCACCCGGGAGATCCTGCTGGAGCGAGTGTGGGGCTACTCCTACCTGGGCGACTCCCGCCTCGTCGACGTCGCCGTCCAACGCCTCCGGGCCAAGATCGAGCCCGACCCCTCCGAGCCTTCGGTCATCGAGACGGTGCGCGGCTTCGGGTACCGGGCCAACACCTGACAATGCTGCACAGCCTTCGCTCCCGCCTCATCACAACCATCATCGGTCTGGTGGTGGTGACGGCGGTGCTGGTGTCGCTGTTCGCCTACCTGGGCGCCCGCCGCTCGCTTCGCTCCCAACTCGTCGACGCCGCGGTGACCCAGGCCGAGTTCAACATCGTGGCGCTGGCGACCGAGGAGGTGTTGCCTGCCGGATCCACCCAGAGCGACTTCGCCGCCACCGGGCTCGGTGAGCGCTTCCTGCGGCGGGGCACCTCCGGGGTGGTGGTCGAGTTCGCCGAGGGCGATCCCTACGCCTCGTCGTTCGAGCTGAGCCAGGTGGAGATCGCCCCGGAACTGCGCGCGATCGTCGCCGCCGGAAACCTTGGTTGGCGCTTCGGCGAGACGTCGGCGGGCCCGGTGGTGATCGTGGGAGGGCGGCGCCCACCAGACGGACCTGACTTCTACTTCTTCCGCTCGGCCGCCGAGGTCGAGGCGGCATTGTCCCGCCTCCTCGGGGTCCTCGTCGCCGCCGGGTTGGCGGTCACCGCGCTGGGGGCGCTGGTGGCCGGGCTGGTGGCGCGCCGGGTGCTGCGGCCGGTCGGGCTCGCCAGCGAGGCGGCGGCTCAGATTGCTGCCGGCGACCTGTCGGTGCGTATCCCCGGCGACACCTCCGACGAGTTCGGTCGCTGGGCCGAGTCGTTCAACCTCATGGCGGTCTCGCTGGAGGGCAAGGTCGCCGACCTGGAGGAGGCCACGGCACGGGAGCGGCGCTTTGTCGCCGACGTCTCCCACGAGCTACGCACCCCGGTCACCGCCCTCATCAACGAGGCCGCCCTGCTGGCGGCCCACCTGGAGCGCCAGCCGGTGCCCGACGAGGACCGCCGCATCGCCGCCATGCTCGCCGCCGACACCGGCCGGCTGCGCACGCTGGTGGAGGACCTGCTGGAGATTTCCCGCCTCGACGCCGGCACCGGCGGGGGCCCGGCCCAGGAGGTCGACGTTGCCGGGTTCCTGCGGGCGCTGGTCGACCAGCGAAGCCCCGGCGCCGAGCTCACCATCAGCGGGCCCGAGGGCCGCGTCGAGACCGACCCGAGGGCGCTGGAGCGCATCGTGGGCAACCTGCTCGACAACGCCGCCCAGCACGCCGCGGGCAGGCCGGTCTCGGTGGAGGCGCTGCTCCACGACGGGAGGCTGGTCGTCGAGGTCGCCGACTCCGGCCCCGGCGTGGCGGCGGAGGAACTGCCACGCCTCTTCGACCGCTTCTACAAGTCCGACCGCTCCCGGGCAGGCGGTAGCGGACTGGGGCTCTCGCTGGCCCGTGAGCACGCCCACCGTCTCGGCGGCGACCTGACCGCACGCACCGCCGCCGCCGGAGGCATGGTCTTCACCCTCGATATCCCTGTTACCCGATCGTTACCCGACGGTGATGTCACCGAGAACCCGGTGCGGGACGATTGACTCGAGAGTCACGTTCCCCCAGGAGGGCCCCATGAAGCGTCTCGCCATCCTCATCGTCGCCTTTGTGGCGCTCCTCGCCGCCTGCGGTGACGGCAGCGGTGACGCCGGTCCCATCGCCACCGAGGCCCCGGACACGCAGGCCCCGCAGAGCACCACCACTACACCCACCGTCCCGACCACGACCCCCACGTCGGGGACGACCCTCCCCGGAGAGGACACCACGACCACCACCCGGCCGACCACGACCACCAAACCCGACGGTGAAGCCGAGTCGTTCGTGACCATCTACCTGGTCGCCGACGGGCTCTACGCCGAAGCCGTGCCGCGCAGCGCCACCGGGACCGGGGTCGCCGCCGCGGCGGTCCGGACCCTGATCGAGGGCGCCACCGCCGAAGAGAAGGCGGAGGGCCTGTCGAGCGCGGTGCCCTCTGACACCCTGCTGCTGGGGCTCACCATCCGCGACGGGCTCGCCACCGTCGACCTGTCCCGCGAGTTCGAAGCGGGCGGAGGGTCCTTCTCGATGCTGTCGCGGCTGGCGCAGGTCGTCTACACGCTCACCGAGTTCGACTCCGTCGACCGTGTCCTGTTCTGGCTCGACGGCGAGCCGGTTTCGGTGTTCTCCGGTGAGGGCATCGTCCTCGACGGCCCGGTGACCCGCGCCGAGTACGCCTCGGCGCTCCCCATCGGCAAGCCGCGAACAGAGGCCCGGGTCTGGGAACAGGATGAGCTGCCCGGTGTCGACGGTGCTCCCCCAGCCGAGCTGCGCAACGTAGTGCTGGTCGCCGGCGACGACGTCCTCAACGTGCGCCAGGTCGCCGGCGTCGATGGCGCCCTCCTCGGTATGCTCCACCCCGATGCCACCGTCCGCAGCACAGGTAGGACGGAGAGCGTCTCCGGCGCCCGCTGGGCCGAGATCCGGATCCCGGGCGGCACCGGCTGGGTCAACGGGAGGTTCCTCACCGAGGTGGTTCCCGCAGCCGATTTCGCCGAAGATGACCGGGTGATCGATCTCCTCGACGAGTTCGCAACCCGGATCGAGAACGGCGAGGACTTCACCGACCTGGTGTCGTCAGGCGGGCTGTGGATCTCGCACCATGCGCCCCCGGTCCGCTTCACCCGCGACCAGCTCGAAGGCATCCTCGACGACCCCACCACCTACCGGTGGCCGTCACCCGCCCTGGAGCCGGACAGCCCCGAGAACCCGGCCCGGACCTTCAGCGAGGCCATCGCCGACAACTGGCTCTCGGTGTACACCGACGACGACGTGCAGATGGCGTTCAACGAGCCTTTCGAGGGCCCCAACGGCCGGCTGGCCAGGGCCGCCATCCCCGTCGAGCTGTCCGGGTTCAACTACGTCATGCTCCACGATCCCGGCGACAACCCCGAGTTCGGCGGTCTCGACTGGTTCACCTGGTACGTGTCGATCGCCTACGAGGGCGGAACACCGAAGCTCGTCGGTCTCACCATCGACCAGTGGGCTCCTTGAGGTACTAGGTATTAGGTACTAAGTACTAGGTACTACCTAGTACTTAGTACTTAGTATGTTCCCTTCGACACGATCAGACCGCTGTGGTACCTTCAGCTCGTGAGCAACCGTTTCTTCTACGCCTATTTCTTTACCGGGCAGTCGGCCCGGGCGGAAATGGCGCGCTGAGAGACCTCTCACCCGACCACCACCAGCCCGAAGCCGACCGAGGCTTCGGGTTTCTTTGTGCCTGGGGCCTCGCACCTTTCCAGGAGGAACCATGAGCGAGGAGCCGACCCTCAAGAGCCGCCGCAGACCTGACGACGTGTCCACCACCATCGTCGAGGTGGGCAACGTGCGTTTCGGCGACGGCTCGTACCCGGTGATAGCCGGGCCCATCGCTGTCGAATCCGAGGAGCAGATCCTCGCCATCGGCGCCGCGGTGGCAACCGCCGGGGCCTCCTTGTTGCGCGGCGGCACCTTCCGCGCCGTCAACTCCCCGTACGGGTTCCGCGGCATCGGCGCCGAGGGCATGTGGCTCCTGGAGAAGGCCGGCCACGAGTGCGGCCTCCCCACCGTCACCGAGGTCATCGAGTCGGGCCATCTCTCCGATGCCGTCGACCACGCCGACATGATCGAGATCGGCCCCGACAACATGCAGAACTTCTCGCTGATGCGCGACGTGGGCAAGACCGGCAAGCCGGTGTTGCTGCACCGGGGCCCCTCGGCCACCGTCGACGAGTGGCTCATGGCCGCCGAGTACATCATGTCGGAGGGCAACGAGAAGGTGGTCCTCTGCGAGCGGGGCAGCCGGGGTTTCGACCCGCTCACCACCGACACCATCGACATCAGCGCCGTGCCCGTGGTGCAGCGGCTCTCCCACCTGCCCGTCATCGTCGACCCCTCGCCGGCTCAGGGCGGCGCCGACCTGCTCGCCCCACTGGCGATGGCGGGACGTTCGGCGGGTGCCGATGGCCTCAACGTCCTCGTTCACAACGACCCCGGATCTTCTCGGGCGGGTGCCGGAGCCCAGATAGACCTGGTCGCCTTCGACCGGCTCATGGACCGCCTCGGGATCCCCACGCTGCGTGACGAGATCGACCGCATCGATCGAGACCTGGTGCGACTCGTCGCCCGCCGCCTCCACAACTCGGTCCAGATCGCCCGCATCAAGGCAGAGCGGGGCCTCCCGATGCGGTCCCCCGAGCGCGAGGCGGAGTTGATCGAGGAGGCACGGCGCGATGCAGTGCGCCTCGGCATGGACCCCGAGTACGCCGCGGGGCTGTTCGCCCTGGTGTTGGAGCACAGCCGGGCGGCGCAGCGGCGCGCCGTCGGGCACGAGGGCGGATGACCACGCCGGACGTCGTCACCGGAGAGGACGGGGTGGCCCGCTGCTGGTGGGGAGCGGCCACGCCCGACTACTCCACCTACCACGACGAGGAGTGGGGTATGCCGGTCGGCGACGATCGGCGCCTCTTCGAGAAGCTCTGCCTGGAAGGGTTCCAGTCGGGACTGAGCTGGCTCACCATCCTGCGCAAACGTCCCGCCTTCCGGGCGGCGTTCCACGGTTTCGACTACCGCAAGGTGGCGCTGATGGGGGAGCCGGACGTGGATCGCCTCCTCGACGACGCCGGCATCGTGCGCCACCGGGGCAAGATCGAGGCCACGGTGAACAACGCCCGGCGCGCCGTGGAACTGGCGGCGGAGCATGGGTCGCTGGCAGCCTTCGTCTGGTCGTTCGAGCCCGCCGGTGACCGGCAACCGTCTCTGCAACCCACCACGGCGGAATCGAAGGCCTTGGCGGCCGCCCTCAAGAAGCGCGGTTTCCGCTTCGTCGGGCCCATCACCGCGTACGCCTTCATGCAGGCCATGGGCCTTGTCAATGACCACCTGGAGCGATGTGACGCTCGGCCGCGGGTGGCGGCGGCGCGGGCGGCGTTCCCACGCCCGGCGATGCGGTGACGGCGCCCCGTTCGCCGGGTCGATACCCGATTGCGTTCACAAATCGCGGGTAGAGGTATCTTCGGATGGGGGAATACGAGAAGGAGAAGCACATGAGCATGCGGAGACTCGCCGCATCGGTTCTCGGTGTGTTGCTCGCTGTCGGTGTCCTCGGAGCCTGCGACGACGGCGACGGCGACAACGGCGGGACCGAGCCCGGCGCCGACACCACCTTGCAGATGCTCACGACCACCACGACTCCCTGACCCTCCGGGTCATCGACAACCGCGGAGCCCTCGCCTCGGTGGGGGCTCCGCACTTACCCGGGGGGTCCTTGCCTTTCTGCGCCGCACGGGCCAGGCTTGGCGCCCACGATGGGGAAAGGCGGTAGCGAGGGGTGACCTCACGAGACTACGTCCTCGACACCTGCGTGCTCCTGGCCGACCCCCGCGCCATCCTGCGCTTCGATGAACACGACGTCGTGCTCCCCCTGGTGGTCGTCGAGGAGCTCGACCGCCTCAAGACCCGCGTCGACGAGGTGGGCGCCAACGCCCGTTCTGCCATCCGGTTGCTGGAGGCGCTGGGGGCTTCCGAGCCGGGAGGCATGTCGGAACCGCGGCGCCTCGACAGCGGCGGAAGCCTGCGCATCGAACTCAACGGCATCCGCTCCGACCGCCTCCCCGAGGTGCTCGACCCCCACACGCCCGACCACCGCATCCTTTCCACCTGCCTGAGCCTCGTCGACGGCGGGCATGCCGCCGTGCTGGTGACCCGGGACGCCGCCCTGCGCATCAAGGGCGCTCAGCTCGGGGTGCCGGTGGAGGATTACCGCGCCGACACCGTCGAGGTGGACGAGTCGTACTCCGGCGTGGTCGACATCGACGCCACCTCAGAGATCGTCGACCGCCTCTACGCCGAGAGCAAGGTCACCATCCCCGACACCGGGCTGTGGCGCAACCAGTACGTCATCCTCAGGGCCACCGATTCGCACACGGGGCTGGCGAGGGTCGCCGACGTAGGTGACGAGGCCACCCTGGTACGGGTGCCCGGGTCCCGCCACGTCTTCGGGGTGGAGACCAAGAACGTGCGCCAGGCGTTCGCTGCCGACCTGCTGCTCGATCCCGACGTCCCCGCGGTGTCGGTGATGGGGATGGCCGGTACCGGCAAGACGTTCCTCACCCTGGCGGCTGCCCTGGAACAGGTGTTGGAGCAGGAGCGCTACCGGCGCATCTCGGTGTACCGGCCGCTGGTGGCGGTGGGCCGCCAGGAGGTGGGCTACCTCCCCGGCGACCTCGACGACAAGCTGGCGCCGTGGATGGCGGCGGTCTACGACAACCTCTACGCCCTCTTCTCCGACTCGGACCCGCAGCACTCCCGTGACGCCGTCGACGAACTGCTGGGGCGGGACATCCTCGAGATGGCGGCTGTCACCTACTTGCGGGGACGGTCGATCACCAACGAGTTGGTGATCATCGACGAAGCGCAGAACCTGGAGTTGCCCACCCTCAAGGTGATCCTCACCCGGATGGGCCAGGGTTCCAAGGTGGTCTTCTGCGGAGACCTCACCCAGGTGGACAACCCGTACGTCTCACCGTTCGGGGGGCTGGCGGCCCTGGTCGAGAAACTCAAGGGGCGCCGGCTGTTCGGCCACGTGACGCTGGACCGCTCGGTCCGCAGCCCGCTGGCGGAGCTGGCAGCGACCACCCTGTAGGCCGTGCCACGCCGGTCAGCCCGCCTGTTCCAGCTCCCGCAGGACCTCGGTGAGGAAGTCGTCGCCGGCTGGGGTCTCCGGTTGGACTCCGCGCAGCAGGTCGATGGTGTCGAGTTCCATCTGGAGGCGGGCACAGCCGAGTTGCTCGGCAATCTGGAAGTAGCGAGCCACGGCCACCTTGTCCACCACCTCGCGGATCTCGGTGGCGGGCAACCGGCCGTCGGTGCTCTCCGCCAGACCGTCGACGGCGTCGGCAGCGGTGCCCACCAGATCGACGAACCTCTCGGAGAGGGCGTCGCAGTCGCGCAGCCCCGCCATGGCGTCGTCCAGGCTGATGGTGGCGACCTGGTCGCGGAAGCCCTGCACCGATTCGCCGACACCGCCGCAGGCGGCCCCGAGGAGCCCGGCGACGGTGGCCCCCACGACAGCCCACCTGGTTGCTGCGCTGTGTCCCATGCCACCTCCCCTGGATCGATCCCATCGTACCCGCCGGTACCATCGGCAACCCGTCGCGAAAGGAGCACCGGTGGACGACTACATCGATTCGGGCGCCATCAAGGTCATCGAGGTCATCGGGATCTCGGAGGAGAGCTTCGACGACGCAGTCAAACGTGCCGTCGAGAAGGCCGCTCAGAGCATCCGCGGTATCACCGGTGTCGAGGTGCAGAAGCTGAACGCACGGGTGGACGAGGGCAAGATCACCCAGTACCGCGCCGCCTGCAAGCTGGCCTTCGCGGTTCGATAGGCACGTATCACGTATCACGTATCACGTATCACGTATCACGTATCACGTAACGCTATGCGTAGTACCTAGTACCTAGTACCTAGTACCTAGT
>CAZOGW010000031.1:0-20590 GCA_964579415.1 uncultured Acidimicrobiaceae bacterium
ACGAAGCGGGCGAAGTCGGGGACGGTGGCGATCTCGCTACCGATGCCGTGTATGGAGAGCTGGCAGTACTCGAGCCGTTGACCCTCCTCGCCGTAGGGAGTGGGGGCGCGCCTCTCCAACGCCGGCGTCCAGGCCCAACGCAGGCTGGTCACCGCCAGCGGGTCGGTGATCTCTGTCCTGACGAACGCGTCGAACGGCTCGCCGGTGACGTCCTCGATGAGCATCTGCAACACCCCGTAGCCGGCCCCGGAGTGCAGGTAGCCACTGCCTGGCTCCTGCACCAGCTTGGCGTTGCCCAATGACAGGCGCCCGGTGTCGAACGTCTCGCTCAAGCCCTCGGCGAGGTTCATCCCCTCCAGGGTCTCCACCTGTCCAGGAGGATCGACCCGGCGCGGGCTGAAGTCGGCATAGCCGTGTATGTTCAGGCCCGAGGTGTGGGTGAGGAGCCGGCGCACCGTCACCGCTTCGGCGTTGTAGGTGTCCGACTCGATCTGCCATCGCTTCAGGTAGTCGTTGACCGGTGCGTCCAGGCCGACCATCCCCTCCTCGACGAGGCGCATCGTCGCCCATGCGGTGAGGACCTTGCCGCACCAGCCGAACTCGAAGACCATGTCGGGGCTCATCGGTGTCCCGTCGGACACGTCGGCCACGCCGTAGGCGCCGGTCCAGGCGACCGCCCCGCCATCGATGCAGGAGACCACCGAGCCGGAGACTCCGTATAGCTCGAGGAGGGCAGGCATCTCGGCGTCGAGGAGTTCCTCGAACGTCCTGTCCGATTGCGCGGTGGCCCCTGCTGGAGTGGCGAGGATGGCCACCAGAGCCGGAACCACCAACACGTGAGTTCGCAGCCATCGTCGGGTTTTCACGGCGGATCGCGTTTCTCGTCTCCCGATTCGGGGGCCGCGAGCGGCCCCGTCGACCACTCCGATGCCATCGTCACTCCGACAGCCGAAGCGTGGAAGGGTCTTGCGTCCCATCGTCAGCGGCTCTGGTCGCGACCGGCGCGCCGCCCGTCCTCGTGCTTTGGCTACGAGGGCGGGTCGTGTCCGAGAACCACTGACACGTGCGTGTCAGGAGTCGATCGGTCGGATCGTGAAGGCATCGCCGCCCGTAAGCGGCCGGACCATACGGAAGTGCCTCTGGTCGAGTGTGGCGATCTCGGTGGTCCCGAGTCGGGCGGCCAACGCCACCAGTGACGCATCCGCCAGGCCGATGCCGAGATCGGCGTAGCGCTCGGCAATGTCCACGGACTCGCCGGCTGCAGTGCGCCACCATTCCACCCGATAGGCACCCGCCGCCAGGTCTCGCCACCAGGCTGCCCTCGCCGCAGCCCCGGCGCGGGCGCCGGCGAGGTGGTCGATCTCGGCCAGGATGAGCGGGGTAGTCACGAACACCGGCAGCGACTCCTCGTACCAGGCAGCGACCATCCGGTGGGACTCGTCGGCCGCATCGAGCAGCGCGTACACCACCGACGTGTCGACGATCACGACTTCCCGAACCCGGTCTGCTCCAGATGGCGATCGACATTCGCGGCGACATCACCGGGACCGCGACCCACCCCGATCGCCGTCACCCGGGGACGAGGGGCATGCTCCACCGCCCGGCGTAGCGCCTCACGGATGACCTCGGCCTTGGAGGTGCCCCGGCTGCCGGCGAGCCGGTCCAACGCCGCGTCCAACTCCG
This sequence comes from uncultured Acidimicrobiaceae bacterium, assembly GCA_964579415.1. GTDB lineage: Bacteria > Actinomycetota > Acidimicrobiia > Spongiisociales > UBA5794 > CAZOGW01. Next base: position 1,684 of record CAZOGW010000031.1, read on the forward strand.
GGTCGAGGTAGATGCTGGTCTTCTTCATGCCCTATAGGGTACCACCCACACCGGCCGCCTGTCAGGAGGGCGAGCCGGTGCGGCACGCTAGGGTCCCATGCCGCAGTGAGTCTCCTCGCGTCATTCGTCGGAGGTTGGGGTCACGCCGAGCCCTTGATCCCCGTCGCTCGTCTGGCCGCCCGCCATAGCCATGAGGTCACGTTCGCCGGGCAGGCTGCGGTGTTGCCCCGCCTCGCCTCGCTCGGGTTCGAAACTCACGCTATCGGACCGGACACGCTGTCCTCGCGTCGCCGGCCGCTCCGGGCCGTCGACCGCGACGCCGAACGGGCGGTGATGCGCGAACACTTCGTCACTCGCTTCGGCAGCCTGCGCCTGGAGACACTCACCGCACTGCTCGCCACCGAGCAACCGAGCCTCGTCGTCTGCGACGAGGTCGACGTCGGCGCCGTGTTGGCGTCCGAGCACGCCGGCATCCCATGCGTGACGGTCAATGTGATCGCGGCGGGACAGTTGATGAGTCCGACCGTCGTCGGGGACGCCTGGAACGGCCTCCGAGAGCTGAGCGATCTCGCCCCTGATCCCGGCTGCGATCGACTCGCCGGGACGTTGATGGTCGCTCCGGTCCCTCGCTCGTTCCGGGATCCCACCATCGCCGTCCCCGACCAGATGCACTTCGTTCGTCCCGAGATCGTCGCTCGAGTGATCGACCCACCCTCCTCGGCGCGTCCCTTCGTGTATGTCACCTTGGGCACGGTGTTCAACGTCGAGTCCGGCGACCTGTTCGATACGCTGGTGAAGTCGATGGCTGCGCTTGATGCCGACGTGCTGGTGACCACCGGCCCACACGTCGAGCCCGAGGAACTCGTCGACCTGGCCGACAACGTGAAGGTGAAACGGTACGTGCCCCTCGAAGCAGTGCTCGGCCGATCGGCGGCGGTCGTCTGCCACGGAGGCTCCGGAACATTGGTCGCCGCTGCATCGCTCGGCGTTCCGGTCGTGGTGCTCCCGATGGGCGCCGACCAGATCGACAACGCCGACCGTGTCGGCGACCTCGGGATCGGCATCGTGCTCGACCCACTCACCGCGACACCCTCATCGATAACCCGCGCCGTCCAGGAGGTCCTCGACGACGGCAGCTACCGAGCGGCTGCCGCCGGCCTCGCAGCAGAAGCCCGCCGACAGCAACCGCTCGAGCAGGTGGACCAACTGCTCACCCTGCTCACAGGCTGATGTACGCCGGTGGCGGGTCCCAGGCCTCGGCCGCCGATGAGTATCCCCGGTCACTACCGTCAGTCCCTGGAACGATTGCGGACCGCGATCATCGATCGAGGAGAGCGCCGATGCCGCTCACACGTATCCACAACCTGTCCATCTCGCTCGACGGCTTCGCCACCGGCGAGCCGCAGTCCGCCGATGCACCATTCGGTCATGCCGGCATGCGTCTCCACGAGTGGATCTCCGCCACCCGGCTGTGGGACAGCAACGGATCCACCGGAGTCGACTACGCCATCGCCGAGCGTCACAACTACGGCATCGGCGCCGAGATCATGGGTGCCAACAAGTTCGGCCCGCCCGGCTGGCAGGACGATCCGGACTGGAAGGGTTGGTGGGGCCCGAACCCGCCGTTCCACACCCCGACCTTCGTGCTCACCCACCGGCCTCGAGCTTCGATCGAGATGGAGGGCGGCACCACGTTCCACTTCCTCGCCGCCGACCCGGCCGAGGCGCTCGCGATCGCCCGCGAAGCAGCCGATGGTCAGGACGTCCGGATCGGTGGCGGCCCCACCGTCGCACGCGATTTCGTCGCCGCCGGGCTCGTCGACCACATGCACCTCGCACAGGTCCCGATCGTGCTCGGGCGCGGCGTCCGCATCTGGGACGGTCTGGAGGCCCTCGAGGAAAGCTACGACGTCGAGGCGGTCTCGACACCCAGCGGCGTCACCCATCTCACGTTCACCAGAAGGGACGGCCCGTGAGCACCGGCCGGCCACCTGGCTACCGCACCAAGCGGGGCGCTACCGGTAGGGTGCCGTTCAGGACGGCGACACGCTCGGAGGACCAATGATGAGCACCACCGACGAACCGGGCCCCGACGGCTTCTCCGAGGCGGAGCGGGCCGCCATCAAGGAGCGTGCCCGGGAGCTGAAGGCACAGGGCCGCGGCGGCCAGAAGAAGGCCGACAACGAGCGGGCGGTGCTCGACGCCATCGCCGAGATGCCGGGCGCCGACCGTGCACTCGCCGAACGCATCCATGCCCTCGTCACCACCAACGCTCCCGAACTCCTGCCCAAGACCTGGTACGGCATGCCCGCCTACGCCGACTCGAACGGCAAGGTCGTCTGCTTCTTCCAGGGCGCCTCCAAGTTCGATGCCCGCTACGCCACCCTGGGCTTCAACGATGCAGCGGCACTCGATGACGGCGCCATGTGGCCGGTCACGTTCGCCATCGTCGAGTGGAACCCGGCAGTAGAGAAGAAAGTGGTGGCGCTGATCAAGGCCGCGGTCGGCTGAACGTCACCGTGTCCAGCCGACCTGCCGGCGAGCACTACAGCGGAACGCCCCAGGTCACCCGCCCGATGGCGGCGGACTCGCCCATCGATGGTATGTCGAGGAACTCGACCGCCTGAGACCCGAGTTGCACCGCCGTAGCCACCTCCGGATACGCGGCGGGCGTGCGCCGGCTCCGGGAGAGTCCCCGGGTCCTCCGTAAGCCGGAGGCCCGCCCGGCGGCCATGGTGACGGTTGGCGGTGTCGGAGTGCTGTTGGTGATGAGGGCTTCCATGTGCTCCTGCCTCGAGAGGGACCGCGGCACCATCGCGCCGGGAACCCGGCGTCGCCCCCGTGTACCTCCCCAGTCGGCACCCGGGCACGACCTCCCGGAGCGACCGACCCGCTCGCTGCTGCCGTCACGCCGGACACCTCCCGGTATGGTGCATCAACGCGTCGCGAAGCTGCGAGGGATTCGAGTGACCGGTCGTCTTGAGACCCATCTACGCGGGCGGGCACGTGAATGCGCCGCGCTGGCACGACTCGTCGAGGACGTGCGCTCCGGTCGGAGCCAGGCGTTGGTGCTGCGCGGCGAGGCGGGCATCGGCAAGAGCGCGCTGCTGGCGCACCTTGCCGGCTCGGCGACCGGCTGCCGTGTCTCGCGTGTCTCGGGGGTCGAGTCCGAGGTGGAACTCGCCTTCGCCGGCCTGCACCAGTTGTGCGCTCCCGTGCTGGACCACATGCCCCGCCTACCCGCCGTCCAGCGGGAGGCGATCACCACTGCCCTCGGATTGCGCCAGGGGCAGGCTCCTGACCGGTTCCTCGTCGGTTTGGCCGTCCTCGGGCTGCTGTCGGATGCGTCCCAGGGTCGACCCGTCGTCTGGATCGTCGACGATGCCCAATGGCTCGACAGCGTCTCCGCCCAGGTGCTCGGGTTCGTCGCACGCCGCCTGCTGGCCGAGCCGGTGGGCCTCGTGTTCGCCATCAGGGACCCGGGCAACCACCCGGTCCTCGACGGTCTACCGCAGCTCGTGGTGGAGGGCCTCCGCGACGCCGACGCACGCGCCTTCCTCAACGCGATCATTCCCGGTCAGCTCGACGAGGGAATCCGCGAGCGGATCGTCGCCGAGGCTCGTGGCAACCCGCTGGCGCTGCGGGAACTCCCCCGCGGCCTGCCCGACGACGAACTGGCCGGCGCCTTCCTAAAGGCCGACACGCGGCCGGTCGAGCACCGCATCGAGGACAGCATCCTGCGCCGGCTGCGGGCGCTCCCCCACGGCACGCAGAGATTCCTGGTGACGGTCGCCGCCGAGCCCGTCGGTGACAGCGACCTGCTGTGGCGCGCCGCCGAGCGGCTCGGTGTCACCGGCGACGACGCCGTCCCCGCCGAGATGGCCGGGCTGATCGAGTTGGGTCCGCAGCTTCGCTTCCTCCATCCGCTGATGCGGGCGGCCTCCTACCGGGCCGCCTCCCCTTCCGATCGCCGGGAGGCGCACCGGGCGCTGGCAGCGGAGACGGATCCCGACCTCGACCCTGACCGTCGCGCCTGGCACCGGGCCCAGGCCGCAGTAGGCCCGGACGAGGCCGTCGCCTCCGAGCTGGAGCGGTCGGCGGGACGGGCGCGCCGCCGGGGTGGCGTCGCGGCTGCGGCGGCGTTCCTGGCAAGGGCGACCGAGATGACACCGGATCGCACCCGGCGCGGGTCCCGTGCCCTGGCGGCGGCGCAGGCGAAGTTCGATGCGGCCTCCCTCGATGCGGCATCCGAGCTCGTCACCGTCGCCGAACGGTGCCCGCTCGACCCGCTGCAGCGCGCCCACCTGACCCGGTTGCGGGGACAGGTGGCGTTCGCCCTCAGGCGCGGGTCAGGCGCCACCGCCTTGTTGCTCGAAGCGGCACGACAGCTCGACGCACTGCACGACGACTCGGCGGGGGAGGCGTACCTGGAGGCGATGGGAGCCGCCGTGTTCGCCGGTCGCGAAGACGACTCCTCGAACGTGGTGGAGGTGGCCGCCGCCATCCGGACTGCACCGCAGCAGCCACCGGGAGCGGGCGACCTGCTCCTCGATGCCGTGGCGGGCCTCTTCACCGACGGCTTTGTGGAGAGCGTCCCGGCGTTGCGCCGGGCTATTGATGCGTTCAGGGCGGAGGCTGACCGCAGCGACGACGTCACCAGGGGTCTGTGGTTGTCGTTCCCGCTCACCCTGGAGACGGCCGTCCACGACCTGTGGGACTACGGAGCCTGGCGCCACCTCTCCGACCGGGCGGTGCAGCTCGCACGCGACGTCGGTGCCCTCTCCACCCTTCCCGTCGCCCTCGCCTACCAGGCCGGCGCCTACCTCTTCGGCGGCGACTTCGCCGCCGCTCTGACCATGGTGGACGAGGCGGAGGCGATCACGGCAGCCACCGGCAACGCTCCGGTCTGGTACGCCGCGCTGGTGCTCTCGGCCTGGCGTGGCAGCGAGTCCGGGACGTCGAGGATCCTCGACGCGGTCACGAAGGATGCCGCCGAGCGGGGTGAGGGAAGGGTGATCGCCGTCTCCGGATACGTGTCGGCGGTGCTCCACAACGGGCACGGCCGCTACGAAACCGCCCTGCGGGGCGCGGTGAGCGCCTGTCAGAGCGGCGAGCTCGGCTACCTGGGCTGGTCTCTCGCCGAGCTCGTCGAGGCGGCATCCCGGGCGGGATCGCAGGCCGCGGCCATGGCCGCGCTGGAGCGGCTCGAGGAACGAACCGTGCCCGGTGGCAGCGAGTGGGCACTCGGCGTGCTGGCCTGCTCACGGGCGCTGGTGAGCAAAGGGGATACCGCCGAGTCGTCGTACGTCGAGGCGATCGAGCGCCTGGAGCTCAGCGGCGTGAGGGTGCACCTCGCCCGCGCTCACCTGGTGTACGGAGAATGGCTCCGCCGCGAGAACCGGCGCGTCGATGCCCGCGACCAGCTCAAGGTTGCCTACGCGATGCTCACCGACATAGGCGCCGCAGGGTTCGCCGAGCGTGCCCGCCGCGAGCTCGCCGCCACCGGGGAGAAGGTTCGCAAGCGCACCACGGAGTCCCGCTACATGTTGACTGCGCAGGAGCGCCAGGTGGCACAACTCGCCGCCGCGGGCGCGACCAACCCGGAGATCGGTAGCCAGCTCTTCATCAGCCCCAGGACCGTCGAGTATCACCTGCACAAGGTCTTCGCCAAGCTCGACATCAGTTCCCGCCGCGAGCTGCGCGCAGCGCTGGCGACACCGGAGTCGCCGGCGTAGGGGACCGCACGGCGACAGGGTCGGGAGTCCCCGGCAGATCCCCAGGCGCCGGCCGGCCCACCCGCACCCGTCGCTGCCCCGGGGACCGACTGGGGTGTTCCACAGAGGCGAGGGTGCCCGGTCCGCCTCACCGTGGCAGCACACCAACCGCTCACGAAAGGAGCAGACGCGTGAGCTACATCAAGGCCCATGACGGGACCGACATCTACTACAAGGACTGGGGCGAGGGTCCGGTGGTCACCTTCTCGCACGGGTGGCCACTGAGCTCCGACGCATGGGACGGGCAGATGCTGTTCCTCGCCCAGCGCGGCTACCGGGTGGTGGCACACGACCGGCGCGGCCATGGCCGCTCCAGCCAGGCCTCGGCGGGAAACGACATGGACGGGTACGCCGATGACCTCGCCGCGGTGATCGAGGCCCTCGACCTGACCGATGTCACCCTGGTGGGGCACTCCACCGGCGGCGGCGAGGTCGCCCGCTACGTGGGCCGCCACGGGACCGGCCGGGTCGCCAAGGTTGTCCTCATCGCCGCGGTGCCGCCGCTGCTGTTGCAGACCGAGGCCAATCCCGACGGACTGCCGATCGAGGTGTTCGACGGGTTGCGTGCCGGACTGTTCGCCGACCGGGCCCAGTTCTACCGGGATCTGGCGATCCCGTTCTACGGCGCCAACCGGCCCGGGGCGGAGGTCTCCCAGGGACTGCTCGACCAGTTCTGGACGTGGAGCATGCAGGCGGGCCTCAAGAACGCCTACGACAGCATCAAGGCGTTCTCCGAGACCGACTTCACCGAAGACCTCAAGCGGTTCGACGTGCCCACGCTCGTCGTCCACGGCGAGGACGACCAGATCGTCCCGGTGAAGGACTCGGCGGTGAAGTCCGCCCGGCTCATCCTCAATGCCAAGGACATCTACTACCCCGGTGCCCCTCACGGCATCACCGCCACCCACCAGGACCAGGTGAACGGCGATCTGCTCTCGTTCCTGGAGAGCTGACCTTCACTCCCCAGGGCCTGCCCAGGAGGCAGGCCCCCAAGCAGGCTCCCGTCGCCTCGGCGGCGGGAGCCCCACAACCACGGAAAGGAACACGACATGAAGATCATCGTGATCGGCGGGACCGGGCTCATCGGTTCCAAGCTCGTCTCCAAGCTCGGCGAGCGCGGCCACGACGCGGTGCCGGCTTCGCCCGCCACCGGGGTGAACACACTCACCGGCGAAGGCCTCGCCGAGGCCCTCGACGGTGCCGACGTCGTGATCGACGTCTCCAACTCGCCATCGTTCGCCCCCGCCGACGTGCTCGAGTTCTTCGAAACGTCCACCCGCAACCTTCTCGCCGCCGGGGCCGAGGCGGGGGTGGGCCACCACGTCGCCCTGTCGGTGGTGGGCACCGAACGGCTGCTCGAGAGCGGCTACTTCCCCGGCAAGCTCGCCCAGGAGAGGCTCATCAAGGCGACGCCCATCCCCTACTCGATCGTCCGCGCCACGCAGTTCTTCGAGTTCGTGAAGAACATCGCGGCCGCGGCGACCGATGGTGACACGGTCCGGCTGGCGCCGGTGTTGATCCAACCCATCGCCGCCGAGGACGTCGCCAAAGCGGTCGGCAGGACCGCGGTCGGGGAGCCGATCAACGGCACCATCGAGGTCGCCGGGCCCGAGCAGTTCCGCCTCGACGAACTGGTCCGCAACGTCCTGGCCGAGCGTGACGACCCCCGCCAGGTCGTCACCGATCCCGGCGCCCGCTACTTCGGCGCAATGCTGCAGGAGCGCACCCTGGTAGCCGACGACGACGCCATGATCGCCGAGACTCGGTTCGCCGACTGGCTCAGCCTGTCGGCGGTCCCCACGGCGTGACCCCTCCCGCCCGACCGGCGGGTACCGGCTGCACCCGGCAGCCGGTACCCGCCACGGGCGCCACATGACGGAAGAGAGACCGACATGTACACGGAACGCCATCAACCCGACGGTGAGCTGCGCTTCTTGCGCCAGCTCATCGACCAGCACGCCTGGGTCGCCGGCGACGTCATCGCCGTCGGTGCACGCCGCTGGGCGATCCACGGCAGCATCCTCGTCGATGGCGAGGTGATCATGGCCGAGTTCGACGATCCGGAACGGGCCCGAGCCGTCCTCGACAGGCTCCCGCCGAACCTCCCCGGCCTCTGAGTGCCCCGGTGATGGCCGGCGCCCCGCTCGGTCGTCCACTGGTACACCATGGAGCCCGGATCGAGATCGTGACTTGACAAGAGAACATATGTTCGATATATTGGGATGACTTCCCCGACTGGACAGGGTCTCCCCCACCTCTGGAGCCCTGCGGAATGCTGTTGGAAGGATCCCTCGTGGACACCCTGCTGGCCCACATCGACAAGATCCCGGTACGCACCTTCGGAAGCGACACCGAGGCCATCGGCGAAGACATCGCTCTGCTGACGGCGGCGATCTCGAGGCTCTACGCACGCGTGGCCGGACGCATCGCCGACCAGAGGGCGCTCAGCTCCCGCCCCGAGGGACTGGGCCTCACCCGGTGGACGGCACTCAATGGCGACATCCCCGACACCGAGGCCCGCTCCCTGGTCGGGATGGCACGCACTCTGGTATCGCATCCCGACACCGCCGACCGCATCGCCGACGGTTCACTGTCGCACCCGCGGGCCAGGCTGCTGGCACGTACCGCCGACGCTCACCCCAAGGTGTACGAGCGGGACGAGGAGATGCTGCTCGGGTTCGCCGCCGATCAGCCCATCGCCGACCTGAAGAAGTCGCTCAGGTACTGGCGCAACTGCGCCGACGACGAGGCCGCCTCAGGAGCGGCCGAGGTCAAGCGCGGCGCCGCCTACCTCCACGCCTCGGTCACCTATGGCGGGATGGTGCGCCTCGACGGCCTGCTCGACCCCGAGACCGGCGAAGCCCTGATCACCGCCCTCGACGCCGCCACACCACCGCCCGGCGAACACGACACCAGGCCGGCACCCAACCGTCGCGCCCACGCCCTCGGCGACATCTGCGCTCAGTGGCTACGCAACGGCACCGTCGACCTCGACACCCTTCAGGGCCGCTACGGCAGGCACTGCGAACTCGACAGCACCGGACCCATCGACCGCGACACCGCGCTCAGGATCCTTTGCGACTGCGACGTCACCCGGGTCATCACCCGCGGCGAGTCCGAGATCCTCGACCTGGGACGCTCCACCCGAGTCCCCTCACCGGCCCAGCGCAAGGCACTGATCCTGAGGGACCGCCACTGCCGCTTCCGCGGCTGCGACCGGCCGCCGAAGTGGTGCGACGCCCACCACATCGTCCCATGGGTGCTCGACGGTGAAACCAACCTCGACGACCTCGTTCTCGTGTGCCGCGCCCACCACACCATGATCCATCAGGGACATGCCACCGTCGTCGGCCACGACGTCATCCCCAACCACCTGCTCCCACTCGACGGCAGGGCACCGCCGTGAGCCGGAAGTACGGAAGTGGCCGGGAGAGGCAGGTGTGGCGAGACAGACCGCCATCGCCGATCTCATCGTGGGATCGTGAACGAATCCCGACAAGGTATCATCTGCGGATGAGTCGGCAGATCACAGTGCGCCTGCCCGAGGAGCAGGTGGAGTTCATCGACGCTGTCGTCGCCTCCGGTGACGCCGTGAGCCGGGCCGACGTCGTGGCACGTGCCTTGGAGAGGGAGCGCAGGCGCGCCGTGGCCCTGCGGGACGTGGCCATCCTGACAGGATCGCAGGACGATTCCGACCTCGACGCCCTGGCGGGTTATGTCGCCTCGCTGGAGATCGACGACGCGTGATGCGCCCGATCCATATCGCCCAGCTCGACAAGGCCCGCCCGGTGCTGGTACTCACGCGCCAGATGGTGCGCCCTCATCTGAGCCGGGCGACCGTCGCCCCCATCACGTCCGTAGCCCGCGGCCTCTCCACCGAGGTTCCCGTCGGTGTCGCCAACGGGCTCGACCAGGACGGGGTGGTGAGCTGCGACAACATCGTCACCGTCCCCGCCGACTCGATCGGGAAGCACATCGGCTTCCTTCTCCCCCACCAGGAACCGGCGCTGGCGGGCGCGATCCGCACCGCCTTCGACCTGGTGTAGCCGCGGTGGGTGCCCGCCGTCAGCCGCCGTTGCCGGCGGCCGACTCGCGGGCCAGTAGGGATGCCTTGACCTCGATGCCCCAGGCGAAGCCGCCGAGGGAGCCGTCGGAGCGGAGGACACGGTGGCAGGGCACGAACAGCGCCGGGGCGTTGCGGGCACAGGTGGAGGCGGCCGCCCTGACCCCACCCGGGATGCCGATGGCACCGGCGAAGCCGGAATAGCTCAGCGGCTCACCGGGGACGATGCTGCGCAAGGCCTTCCACGCCCTGAGCTGCAGGTCGGTGCCCTGCTGGCGGACCGGAACGGCACCGACGGCAGCGACGTCCCCTGCGTAGTAGGCGCGCACCGCGGCGGAGGCGCCCAGCGTGGCGCGGCGCAGGTCGTCCGGGCGCAGGGAGGGGTGGATCCGCTCCACCACCCGTGCGGCGTCGTCGGTCCAGCCCGAGCCGAGCACGTTCTGATCCTCGTCGGCGATGATGACGAAGGTACCGTCGGGGGTGTCGATGGTGTCGATGAATGCGGTGGTCACGGCTTGGCTCCTGCTCGGTTCCGGGTTCTTGGTGCGGGCCCGTGGGAGCATCATGCCACTGTCCGGCAACGGTGACTGGCGGGAATCGGACAAGGGAGCATACTACGTACTACGTACTACGTTTCGTCTGCGATGATCACCTCGAGAAGCCTGTCATGGGCGGAAAAGAAGTCCGCTGACGTCATGGGGACCTCGATGTGGGGCTCCAGGGTCCAGCGAGGGTCGTCCGGGGTGCTCTTCTGCCAGTAGCGGGTGGCGATGCCCACCTCGAGCGGGATCGGGAAGTGCTCCAGCCGGACGTAGCGGGCATCGCCCCAGTGGTTGGGCGCCCCGCCCGACGCCTCACCGGCGAAGGTGACCTCACGGGACTGCTCCAACTCGGTGGCCAGGTTGGTCGCCGCCGAGAAGGTGTGGCGGTCTACGAGGATGGTGAGCGGCTGCGGGGCGTCGACGAGGATGTCGCGCACCACCCGGTAGGTCTGGTTGTTGCCGCCGGGGTTGTGCCGCAGGTCGAGGATCACCCTCTCCACGTCCGGTGACGCCACGGCCTCCCGCAGGGCGATGACCGCTGCCAGGTCGAGCGAGAGTATCTCGCGGTGGCGCACGTAGAGCATCCCCGGAGCGGGCATGTCCGTCCACAGCAACCTGCCGTCGTCGAGGTAGCGAAGGCCGGAGCCTTCCGGCAGGTGCACCAGGCCGAACATGCCCGCCCAGGCGACGTGGTCGAGGAGGGGAACCATCTCGACCACGACGTCCCCGACGACACCCTCCCTGTCGAGCGTCAGCTCCACTGCGTCGTCGGAGGCGATCACACCGAGTCCCTGGAGAACGTCGGCTTTGAGGAAGAACCAGGGCCAGAAACCGGGGACCGTCGCCGGCGAGTCACCCGGAACCAGGGTCGCCACCAGCGCCACCACCTCTTCGATGGGCCGCCCCTCGACCGCCACCAGCCGAGCCCCGACGAGGTCTGCGTCGAGTGCGTCGGTGACGAACACGCCGTCGTCGAACTGGTAGAGGCGCAGGGGCAGCACCGGGGCGTCGCCGGGGCCGGCGACGAGTTGGTGACCCTCGCCGCCGTCGCTGCCGAGTGCGGCCCACAGGCGCATCAGCTCCACCATCGCCTCCTCGGGAGCGATGCTCGCCAGGCTCGCCCGGAGGTCCCCGAGCGCCGCCACGAAGGTGGGGCGATCGATACCGTGGAAGGGGTCCGGGTGGTAGCGCTCCAGGCTCTCCAGCAGCAGGTCGAGATCCCCTTCCGGCGTCCCCGGCGCCCGGCTCGTCGTCTCCGGGGCTGCCTCCGTCGCCACCGGTTGCGAGGACGTTTCCTCGACCGCCACCGTCGCCGGCATCTCGGGTGCGGGACGAGTCGTGGCGGCGGCCGGGGACGCCGGAGGACTGGTGCTGCACGCTGCCAGCACCACGATCGCAGTCGCCAGTGTCATCCGCATCGGAGTCAATATAGTCCGGTACCGGATTAGTTTGCTCGGCGAGTACGATGCCGCCATGACCACCGCGCCGCCGCCGCAACCCGCCGGCCCCGCCAAGGGATCGCTGCTCTACGACGTCTTCGTACTGTCCCGCACCGTCGGCGAACTGCTCACCGACGGCCTCGCCGACGCCCCGCTGGCCGCCAACGAATACGCCGTCTACAGCTTCGTGCTCGAGAACGACCGCGCCACCCCCACCGAGATGCGCAACGCCCTCGGCATGCCGATGCAGACCGCCAGCGACTGGGTGGCGCTGCTGCGCCGGAGGGGCCATGCCACCACCGTCCCCAATCCGGACGACGGCCGTTCCTTCCTCATCAGCCTCACCGAGGACGGCCGCCGGGCGCACCGCGAGACCCGCTGGTACTTCAACCGGACCAACGAGGCGTTCCTCAAGCGCCTGGCGACTCCCGAGGTGGAGATGCGTGAACACCTCACCGAGATCATCGCCGCGGCCGACGCCGCCTGGAAGGACAACGTCGCCGACACCGGTACCGCGCCGGGCTGAGACCGGGACGTGCACGTCGACGACGGGGAGCGGCGCCGCCGCCTGGTAGGGCGCCACCGGCTCGGCCACGCGGCGACGTCGGTGCTCGACTCGGTACAGGCGGTGGCGCTGTCCCACTCCACCGACCCCACCACCCCCTACCTGGCCGCCTGGGCGAGGCTGCCCCGGTTCGAGATCGACCACCTCGACCGGGTACTGGTCGGGGACCGCACCCTGTGGCGCATGCACACCATCAGGCGCACCCTGTTCCTGGTCCCCACCGTCGACGCCGTAGCTTTCGAGGCGGGAGCATCGCGCGACATCGCCCGCAAGGAGCGGCAGCGGCTGGTGGGTTGGCTCTCCGCCGAGATGGACGCCGCCGCCGCCGGTGCCTGGCTCGATGAGCTCGGCGACGCCGTGGTGGAGGTGCTGGGCGACGGAGAGATGGGTACCCGGGAGCTGAGCGGGACCGTCCCCGGGATGACGACCGAAGTCCTGCTGGGGAGCGGCAAGTGGGCACAGCGGGTACCCGTCGGCAACCGACTGATGCTGGTCCTGGCCCTGGACGGCCGGGTGGTACGCACCCGGACCGCGGGAAGTTGGCGCGCCAGCCAGTACCGCTGGGCCAGGGTGGAGTCCTGGTTCGGGACGCCGCTCGACCGCATCGACGAGACCGAGGGCCGTGCCCTGGTGGCGGCCCGCTACCTGGCGGCCTACGGGCCGGTGACCGAGACCGACCTGCGCTGGTGGGCCGGCTGGACCGCCCGGGCGGCCCGCCAGGCTCTCGCCGACGTCGGCGCCGTAGCCGTCGGGCTCGACTCCGGAAGCAAGGGATGGGTGCTGCCCGGCGACACCGCCGAGACCGACCCTCCGCCGGCACCCATCGTGGCGCTCCTCCCCGCCCTCGACTCCACCCCGATGGGATGGAAGGAGCGCGACTGGTACCTGGGGCCGCACCGGGACGATCTCTTCGACACCAACGGAAACGTCGGGCCGACGGTGTGGGTGGACGGGCGCATCGTCGGCGGGTGGGGCCAGCGGCCCTCCGGCGAGGTCGGCTTCCGGTTGCTCGACGAGACCACACCCGACACCGCCGAGGCGGTGGCAGCCGAGGCGGCGGCCCTCACCGATTGGCTGGCCGGCGTCGTGGCCATCCCCCGCTTCCCCACCCCGCTGGGGAGGCGCCTCTCGGAGGGGTGACCGGCACGGTCGGTTGCTGCGACCGTCCCGGCACTAGCCTGCCGCAATGGTATCGGCGCCTTCATCCGACCCGCCCGGCGGCGCCATGACCGCCACCCGATTCCGCGCCGACCATCTCCTCACCCTGGAGGGTGACCCCACCGTGGTCGGCGACGGCGTCGTCGACGTGGCCGGCGGCTCGGTCACCTGGTCGGGCCCGGCGACCGATGCCCCCGAGCACCACGGACCGGTGGAGCGGCTGGCGGGGTTGCTGATACCCGGCTTCGTCAACACCCACGCCCACACCGCCATGGTCCTGCTCCGTGGCGCCGGGGAGGGGCTGCCCGTACCGCGCTGGCTCACCGAGGTGATGTGGCCCCGGGAGGGTCTGCTCACCCCCGAAGACGTGTGGTGGGGCATGACCCTGGGCGCCCAGGAGCTGCTGGGGAACGGCATCACCACCAGCCACGAGATGTACTTCCATTCCGGCGCCGTCGCCGAAGCCGCTTCCTCCGCCGGGCTGCGCGCCGTGGTGACCCCGCCGATCCTCACCGGCGAGGACCTGACGCGCTTCGGCACCTGGCAGCAGCAACTCGACGGGATCCTGGAACTGGCCGACCGCTTCGCCGGACATGACCTGGTGACGGTCGGGTTGGGCCCGCACTCGGCGTACGCCGTTCCCGAGGAGCCGCTGCGGGCGCTGGCCGCGGCAGCCGGCGAGCGCGGCCTTCACCTGCACATCCACCTCGCCGAGGCCGAGCACGAGGGTGACGGCATCATGGAGCGCTACGGCGTCAGCGTCTCCCGCTACCTGGACGACATCGGCCTACTGGAGAATCCGGTGGTGGCGGCGCACGGCATATGGCTCTCCGACGCCGATATCGCCCTGCTCTCCGAGCGCGGTACCGCCATTGCCCACTGCCCGGTTTCCAACGGCAAGCACGCCTCGGGTGTGGCCCGGGTGGGCGACCTGCGGGCCGCCGGAGTCACGGTGGCGGTGGCGACCGACGGGCCCTCCTCACATGACCGGCTCGACATGTTCGAGGAGATGCGCTCGGCGCTGCGGATGGCTCGCCTCGCTGCCGGCGGTACCGTGCTCAGCCCGGCCGAGGTGCTGCTGATGGCGACCCGGGATGCCGGCAGGGCGCTGGGCAGGCCCGATCTGGGCACTCTGTCTCCGGGGAGCCGGGCCGACATGGTCCTCGTCGACACCACCTCGCTGGGCCCGGTGGTGGAGCCTTCGGACCTGATCACCCACCTGGTGTATTCCGGTTCACCCGCCCTGGTCGATTCGGTGTGGGTGGGTGGCCGCCGGGTGGTCTCCGAGGGAAGGGCGAGGCAGGTGGACGTGACCCGGGCCCGCGCCGAGGTCACCGCCCGCGCCCGGCGGCTGGCCCAACAGGCGTAGCCGGGGCCGGCTCTCCCGCACCCTGTCGCTCCTGGCCTTTAGGGTTGCCTGACACTCGCTGTAAGGCCGATTTGCACTATGGGTATCGTGTTAATTACCTTGTGCCTCGCCGAGATGCTGGCGCTCCGGGCGAGGTAGCGACGGTCGGGGTCGCGGTCCCGACCTCCTCGCCCGGAGCCGCCGGTTGAGTACTGATCCGAGAAAGGAACCCCTCGTGAAGCTGCGACTGATCGTTCTCGTCGCTCTAGCCCTACTGGTGAGCGCCTGCGGCGGCGAATCAGGTGACTCCACCACCGCGGCTGCGGACACCACCGCTGCCCCTGACACCACGGAGGCCGCCGAGACGACCACCACCGCGGTGCCCGAGGAGACCACCACCGTGTTCGCTCCCACCGAGGACCAGCTGGTGGTGTACTCCGGTCGCAACGAGGCCTTCATCCAGCCGGTGGTCGACGCCTTCGAGACCGCCACCGGTATCGACGTGGCGGTCCGCTACGCCAGCACCGGCGACCTGGCGACGGCCATCCTCGAGGAGGGTGACAACTCCCCCGCCGACGTGTTCTGGGCCCAGGACCCGGCCTTCATCGGCGGCCTCGCCAACGCCGGCGTGCTCAGCACGCTGCCCGGGGACATCACCTCCCTCGTCCCCGACCAGTACAACGACGCCGCCGACCAGTGGGTGGGCATCACCGCCCGGGCCCGCGTCCTCGTCCACAACACGGATCTGGTGCCCGCCGACGAGCTGCCCGACAGCGTCTACGACCTCACCGAGCCGCAGTGGGCGGGCCGGGTCGGCATCGCCCCCACCAACGCCTCGTTCGTCACCTTCATCACCGGCATGATCGCCGTCGACGGGGAGGAGGCCACCTCCGACTGGCTGGAGGGCATGGTCGCCAACGACGTGCAGATCTTCGACGGCAACGGCCCCATCGCCGACGCCGTCATCGCCGGAGACCTCGACTCCGGGCTGGTGAACCACTACTACCTGCTGCAGCGCATCGCCGACCAGGGCGAGGTGCCGGCGGAGAACCACTTCTTCCCGTCCGGCGACCCGGGTGCCATGGTGATGGCCACCGGCGCCGGCGTCCTCAACGTCTCCGACAAGCAGGAAGAGGCGGCGCAGTTCGTCGCCTTCCTCCTCAACGCCGAGTCCCAGGCCCACTTCCTCAGCCTCTTCGAGTACCCGCTCATCGAAGGTGCCGGTACCCCGGAAGGCCAGCTCCCGCTGGACGAGCTGCCGACGCTGGACCTGAACCTCTCCGACACGGCCGACACCCTGGAACCAGCCCTGCAGCTCATCGCCGACGCAGGGCTGAGCTGAGCCACGTTCCGTGACCGCACCGGTCGCCCACGCGGCAACCGTGGCAGAGCCGCCCGCCCCCCGGGGGCGGGCGGCTCCACGTCTGCTGACGGCGCTGGCGATCGTCGCCGTCATTCCCGCCGCCGTCCCCATCGGCTTCCTGATATGGACCGTGGTCCGGCCCGGCGGCATCGGAGCCGGTGGCCTGCGGCTCTCCCGACTCCTCGAGTTGTTGCTGGCCACCACGTGGCTGGTGGTGGCGGTGACGGCCACCACACTGGTGCTGGGCATCGCCACCGCCTGGCTCACCACCCGCACCGACCTGCCCGGACGCAAGGTCTGGTCCACGTTCGCCGCCCTCCCCCTGGTCATCCCGTCCTACGTCGGTGCCCTCGCCCTCCTCGGACTGTCGGGCAACCTGGGCCTGCTCAGCAGGATGCTGCAGGCGGTGGGGCTGGAGGCGCTGCCGGTGTTCCAGGGCTTCTGGGCGGCGTGGGCGGCGCTCAGCCTGTGGAACTTCCCCTTCGTCCACCTGCTGTGCGTGCCGGCGCTGCGCCGGCTCGACCCGTCGCTGGAGGAAGCCGCCCTGGGCCTGGGCGCCAGCCGGTGGCGCACCCTGGTGACCGTGGTGGTCCCGCAACTCCGCCCCGCCCTCACCGGCGCCACCCTGCTGGTGGCCCTCTACGTGACCTCCGACTTCGGGGCGGTGTCGCTGCTGCGCTACCAGACCTTCACCTGGACCATCTACACCCAGCTCTCCGGGAGGCTCACCTACACGCCCGCGCTCTTCCTCTCCGGCATCCTGGTGATGCTGGCCATGGTGCTGGTGGTCGCCGAGCAGTACAGCCGCCGCCGCGGGGTGAGGCTGGCGGGCCGGCCGCCCCGCCACCAGCGCCCGGTGTCGCTCACCCGGCGCGGCAAGGTGCTCGCCGCCACGTTCCTCTCCCTTCTCACCACCGCCTCCCTGCTGCTGCCGATGGCGACCCTGGTTTGGTGGGCGCTGCGGGGGACCTCGCTGGGAAACTCGGTGAACCTGGTGTGGAGCGACCTGACCAACACCATCACCGTCGCCGCCGGAGGCGCCCTCCTCGCCGCCCTGGCGGCCCTCCCCATCGCCATCCTGGCGGTGCGTCACGCCACCCCGACCGCCCGCGGCGTCGAGTCGGTGGCGTGGGCCGCCTATTCGTTGCCCCACATCGCGGTTGGTCTGGCGTTCATGGTGGTGGCGGTGCGTTACGTGCCCTCGGTGTACCAGAGCATCCCGCTGCTGCTGGTCGCCTACGTGGCGCTGTTCCTGCCGATGGCGCTCACCGCCACCGAGGCCGGGCTGCGTCTCGTGCCCACCAGTCTGGAGGAGGCCAGCCGAGGCCTGGGGATGGGTCCGCTGCGTACATTGCGCCTGGTGACCGGGCCGCTCATCTGGCGCTCCATCCTGGGTGGGGTGGCGCTGGTGTTCCTCACCGCCATGAAGGAGCTGCCGGCGACGCTGCTGTTGCGCCCCACCGGGTTCGAGACTCTCGCCATCGAGATCTGGGCCGCAGCGTCGGAGCTCTTCTACACTCAGGCCAGCGTCGCCGCACTGATTCTGGTGGGATTGTCGGCGGCGCCGCTCTACGTGCTCGTCACCAGGGGTCTCCATGACTGATCTCGGCACCGCCACGCGGCCGGCACCGCCGGGTTCGGCGCCACCCGCCATCGCGGTGCGCCGCCTGGCCAAGTCCTTCGATGGGCACCCCGCCGTAGCCGGCATCGACCTCGACGTCCCCGAAGGCTCGGTGGTGACCCTGCTGGGGCCGTCCGGATCGGGCAAGACGACCATGCTGCGCCTCCTCGCCGGCTTCGAGCGGCCCGATGCCGGGACCATCGACATCGCCGGCCGCCGCGTCGCCGGAAGCGGCGAGTGGGTCCCGCCAGAGCGGCGCCGGGTGGGCATGGTGTTCCAGGACTACGCCCTCTTCCCCCACCTCACCGTCACCGCCAACGTTGCCTTCGGGGTCCCCCGCGGGCCGGGGCGGCGAGCCCGGGTGGCCGAGGTGGTGGAGATGGTGGGGCTGTCGGGTTTCGAGGACCGCCTCCCCGGAGAGCTCTCCGGCGGCGAGCAGCAGCGGGTGGCGCTGGCCCGGGCTCTGGCGCCGGCCCCGGCGGTGATCCTGCTCGACGAGCCGTTCTCCAATCTCGATGCCGACCTGCGGGGCCGGGTGCGCCGCGAGGTGCGCCAGATCCTCACCAGGGCGGGAGCCACCTCGGTGTTCGTCACCCACGACCAGGAGGAGGCGCTGGCGATGAGCGACCTGGTGGCGGTGATGCGCTCCGGCGGCGTCGTCCAGGTCGCCGCCCCCACCGACCTGTACCGCCGCCCCGCCGACGCCTGGACCGCCCGCTTCCTCGGGGACGCCGACCTGTTCCTGGGACACGCCGCCGGCGGCGTGGTGCCCATCGCCGCCGGCACCTTCCCCACCGATCTGGTCGGTGACGTGACGGTGATGATCCGCCCCGAGGCCGTCGGCCTCTCCGCCGACCCGTCCGGCGCCGGCGTGGTCGACAGCCGCGAGTATTACGGCCACGACCAGCTCGTCACCGTGACGCTCCCCGACGGTTCCCGCCTGCGCAGCCGGCTCGGACCGGTTCCCGACCTCGCCCCCGGCGACCGGGTCGCCATCACCATCCACGAAGCCCTCACCTTCGCCCGCTAAGTAC
>CAZOGW010000031.1:20690-27240 GCA_964579415.1 uncultured Acidimicrobiaceae bacterium
TCTTTCCGCGTATCCGTCGCCGCCCCACGTCCTCCTTACGCGCACGGGTCCAACCACATCGTGCCGACAAGGAGAAGACCATGGCACACACACCTGGAGCCCGACTTCGGGCAACGCTCGTCCACCTGCTGGTGACCGCTTCGGTCGTGGCCGGCCTGGCCGCACTTCCCGTGGCGGCGAGCGCTTCCCAACCCGACGGCAGCCTCCCCGGCGGCGAGTACACGCCGGCCGGGAGCGTCGCCGGGACACCCCTCAACTTCGATGTCCACGAGGAGCCCCTCCTCGGCGAGGCGCGGCAGGGCTCCGATGCCCTCGGCTTCGCCGCAGGCCGGCTCGAGGAAGTCGCCGCCCGCAACGGCATGGAGCCGGAGCGTCTCGAGGCGATCCTCCGGGAGGATGCCACGGCCCACCTCGACGCCCACGGCATCCTCTTCTTCGTGGAGCCGGCTCCCGAGCCGGGTCCGGCGCCGGCGCAGGTGGCGGCATCGCCTCCGTTCCCGCTGTCGCAGACCTTCCGGCTCAACTCCAAGGCGGGGTCCCGGAAGACCATCTACCTGGACTTCACCGGGCACTCCATCTCGGGGACGGCGTGGCAGCCCGCCTTCAGCCTCCCCAACCCGTACAACGCGGTGGCGTACGACATCGACGGTGACCCGGCGTCGTTCAACGACACCGAACTGGCGTTCATCCAGGGCATCTGGCAGCAGGTGGCCGAGGACTTCGCCCCGCTCGAGGTGAACGTGACAACCCAGGACCCGGGGTACGCCGCCATCAACCGATCGTCGGCGGCGGACACCGTCTTCGGCACCCGGGTGGTCATCACCGACTCGGCCGCCTTCTGCCCCGGGGGCTGCGGCGGAGTGGCCTACGTCGGCGTGTTCGACGCCGTGGGCGCCACCCACGACTTCTACCAGCCGGCGTGGTGCTTCTCCAACAGCCTGCTCGACACACCCAAGAACGTGGCGGAGTGCGTCAGCCACGAGGCGGGCCACAACGTCGGGCTGAGCCACGACGGGCAGCTCCCCAGCACCGGCTACTACCAGGGCCACAACCACTGGGCGCCCATCATGGGCGTCGGCTACTACCGGCCGGTGAGCCAGTGGAGCCGGGGTGAGTACACCAGCGCCAACAACACGGAGAACGATTTCGCGGTGATGGCGTCCAACGCCCTGCTGGAACGTGCCGACGACCACACCAACGTCACCACCACGGCCACACCGCTGATCACGGCAGGAAGGGGCATCGTCTCGTCGCAGGCCGACTACGACTCCTTCCGCTTCGTGCCTCCGGTGTCGGGCACGGCGACGTTCTTCGCCGACCCGGCCCCGGTGAGCCCCAACCTCGACGTCGAGCTGCGGCTCTACCGGTGGGACAACCCGCCGGCGGGTCCGGTGGTACTGGTGGCGGAGAGCCTCCCGCCGGTGACGGCGCTCACCGCGGAAGTCGCCACCGGACTCGGTGCGCAGATCTCGGCACCGGTAGTCGCCGGGACGATCTACTTCGTCCAGGTGGCGGGAGGCGCCTTCGGGACCGCGGCCACCGGGCACACCCGGTACGGCAGCCTGGGCGCCTATGAGGTCCGGGTGGCGGGGACCGGCATGGTCCCCTTCTGCAACGGGACGGTGGCCACCATCGTCGGTACCGGCGGCAACGACGTCATCAACGGGACCGCCGGCAACGACGTCATCTGGGCCGGGGCGGGCAACGACACCGTCAACGGCCTCGGTGGCGACGACGTCATCTGCGGCGGCCCCGGCAACGACACCATCGACGGTGGCGCCGGCAACGACACCATCCTGGGCGAGACCGGGCACGACACCATCCGTGGCGGCGACGGCAACGACCGCATCTCCGGGATCGCCGGCAACGACCAGATCTTCGGCGGCAACGGCAACGACGTCCTCTCCGGGGGCGACGGCAACGACATACTGCGTGGGGGGGCCGGCAACGACACCCTGAGCGGCGGCAACGGCGACGACCAGCTCTTCGGAGAAGCCGGGGTCGACGTGATCAACGGCGACGCCGGGAACGACGCCCTCAGCGGGGACGGCGGGAACGACACGCTCAACGGCGGCAACGACAACGATACGCTGCGCGGCGGGGCCGGCAACGACACCCTCAGCGGGGGCGCCGGCAACGACCAGCTCTTCGGCGGGACCGGCCACGACGACCTCCTCGGGGGCAGCGGGGCCGACACCCTCAACGGGGAGGCCGGGAGCGACACTCTCCTCGGCGGGTCCGGCGACGACCGTCTCAGCGGCGGCGACGGCCGCGACGAGCTGTACGGGGATGGCGGCAACGACACCCTCAATGGCGGCAACGACAACGATATCCTCGTCGGCGGAGCCGGTAACGACAGCCTGAGCGGCGCCGGCGGTGCCGACACCATCTACGGCGATGCGGGCAACGACACCCTCAGCGGGGGTGCCGGCAACGACGCGCTGCTCGGCGGCGCCGGGGCCGACGCCCTCAACGGCGGTTCCGGCACCGACAACTGCAACGGCGGCAGCGGCATCGACACCGGCGCAGCCTGCGAGGTCGTCAGCAACATTCCGTAGACCGACAACCAAGATGCCGGCAGGGCGGGCCGGGGCAAGCCCCGGCCCGCCCCCGCATTCCGCCGGCAAGGCCACCGGTCCCCGCAAATCCCCGGTTTTGTCATACCCGCCCCTTACCCTGCCCTCATGCTCACCGAGCGCGACAGGCAGGTACTCGACTTCGAAGGATCGTGGTGGCTCTACCCTGAGCCCAAGGACCGCGCCATCCGTGATTACCTCGACATGAGTGCCACCCGCTACTACCAACGGCTCCGTCGCCTCGTGGAGGATGAGGAGGCGTTGCGCTACGCCCCTCTCGCCGTGCGCCGCACGCGGAGGTTGCAGCAAAAGCGTCTCGCCAGGATCGCCGAGAAGGTGAGCCGGGGCGACCTGCGGGGCTGATCCAGATGGATACACCCGCGCCGGAAACGAAGGCCACGACACCGAACCGGCCGGCGCGCCTCAACGAGGTGCTCACCAGGACCGGCATCGCCGCGTGGAGCCTGCTCGGCATCCTCGCCTCGCTGTACGCGCTGTTGTGGGTGGCGACGCGCCTCGAAGTGCTGCTGTCGCCCATTGTCGTCTCGGTGGTACTGATCTACATGCTCAACCCGGTGGTGAGCCGCCTCGCCGGTCGCGGGCTCAACCGCATCCTGGCCACGTTCGTCGCTTTCCTGTTCCTGCTGGCGGTGCTGGTGGCCCTCGGGTTCCTGGTGGTCCCGGCCATCTCGTCGCAGATGGGCGCGCTCACCTCCGACTTCCCCCACCTGTTCGACGACCTCTCCACCCAGATCGAGTCGCTGGCGGCGCAGCTCGGATTCAACGTGGAGGTGTGGTCCTACACCGAGCTCCAGGAGTTCATCAACGACTCCGACAACCAGGACTGGTTCATCTCGGCGGTCTTCGAGCGGCTGGGGAACCTCACCTCGGGCCTGGTGGAGGCGATTCTGGTGTTCGTGGTGGCCCCCGTCCTCGCCTTCTACACCCTGATGGACCTGCCCCGGGTGCGGGACCGTACCGTTGAACTGATCCCGCAGTCGATGCGGGATGAGATCCTCTTCGTGTTCCGCCGCCTCGGCGGAACCATCGGCGGCTTCCTGCGGGGGCAACTCCTTGTCGCCGTCATCGTCGGGATCCTGATGAGCATCGGCTTCCTCATCATCGACCTCGACTTCTGGCTCATCATCGGGATGGTGTCCGGGTTCCTCAACATCATCCCGTTCGTCGGTCCGTGGGTGGGCGGCATCCTCGGTGTCACCGTCGGGCTGCTCACCGGCAGCTTCACCACCGCCTTCTGGGCCGGGATCATCGCGCTGGGCGTGCAGCAGATCGACAACCACCTGGTCAGCCCCACCGTGCTGCGGGCCACCGTGCGCCTCCACCCCGCGGTGGTCATCCTGGTGCTCATCCTCGGCGGCGCCCTCGGCGGCATCTGGGGTGTCTTCCTCGCCGTTCCCGTCACCGCCGGCATCAAGATCGTGGTGGGACACCTGTGGCGCACCCGCCTGCTGGGCCAGAGCTGGGAGGAAGCCGCCGAGGCGATCCTCGAGGAGCGACCGCCCGACCCCCGGGAGCGCCTGGCACGGGCCCGTGCCGCCTCGACGGGAAGCGCCGTGCCCGTGGAGGACGTGCCTGTCAGCGGTGAGTGGGACGCTGTCGAGGCGGTGGAGGGAGTCGATCCTGCGGCCGACGCCGAAGACCCCGTCGCCGGAGACGGCGAGCCGTGATCGACTTCCTACTCGGTGCTGCCCTGGTGGCGTTGCTGATCCGCGGCTGGTCGCGGGGCCTGGTGCGCGAGGCGATCGGCCTGGCCGCTCTCGTGGTGGGCACGCTGCTGGCGTTCCGCCTCGCCGGACCTGCCGGGATGGTCGTCTCCGGAATGTCGGGGGCGTCCCCGAGTACGGCGCGCCTGGTCGGCGGCACCGCCGTCTTCCTGCTGGTGGCTGTCGGTGGCGCCGTCCTCGCCGCCGTGATGCATCGCGGGGTGCGGGCGTTGCCCGGCCTCCCCACCGCCAACCGCGTCGGCGGCGCCGCCGTCGCCGCCGGGGCGGGGGCCCTGGTGGCCGCTCTCCTCCTCTCTGTGATCGCGGTGGCGCCGCTCCCTTCCGCCCTGGCTCGCCAGATCGACGACTCGGCCCTGGCGTCCCGGCTCACCGATCCCGACGGGCTCACTCAGAGGGCCATCGGCATCGCCGCCGGCGACGAGCACCTGGCCTGGGCGCTGCGGCTGGACCGCACCGTCGGCTCGCCGTCGGTGGGCGACCCCGGCGACGGCGTCGTCATCTTCGACGCCGATCCAGAAGCGAAGCGACGCGCCGACCGGGACGAGGCGGATGCCGTCGCACAGGCCCTGAACGAAGCCCGCGTCGCCGGCGACGCCGCCCCGCTGACCCGCTCCGGCGACCTCGACGCGGTCGCCCTGGCCCATGCCTCGGCACTTTATGCCGAGGGCAGGGTCTCCCACACCGACGCCACCGGCGCCGATCCTGAGGACCGCCTGGCCGCCGCCGGGGTGCGCCGGGTCAGCTCCGGAGAGCTCGTCGGGCTGGCCACGTCGGGCGTCTCGGTGGTCTCGACCTGGAAAGGCGATCCGGAGGCATCTACCGTGCTCACCGCCGGCGGGTTCCGCCGGTTCGGCGTAGGCGTGGTCGAAGGGCCCGTCGGTCACATGGTGGTCGTGGTACTGATCGGATGAACGATCCCTCCGAGAGTCCGTACCCCCCGCTGAGGGGGCTTTGGTGAGCGACGTCTGGCCGCAGCTCGTCCTGGTGCTTCTGCTTGTGTTGCTCAATGCCGCCTTCGCCGGCGCCGAGATGGCGATGGTGTCGCTGCGGGAGGGCCAGCTCCACCGCCTGGAGCGCCAGTCTGCCAACGGCCGCGCCCTGGCGGCACTGGCCCGCAACCCCAACCGGTTCCTCGCCACCATCCAGATCGGCATCACCCTGGCCGGGATGCTCGCCTCGGCCTCGGCGGCGGTATCACTGGCGGCTCCCCTCGAAGAGTCGTTGGACTTCCTGGGCGGTGCCGCCGACGTCGCCTCGGTGGTCGTGGTCACCATCATCCTCTCCTATTTCACGCTGGTGTTCGGCGAGCTGGCGCCGAAGCGGCTCGCCATGCAGAGCGCCGAGCGGTGGGGCCTGGTCACCGCCCGGCCCCTCTCGATCCTGTCCACTCTGACCCGACCCGTGGTGTGGCTGCTGTCGAAGTCCACCGACATCGTGGTGCGCATCCTCGGCGGTGACCCCAACCTGGAGCGTGGGCAGATCTCCACCCAGGAGCTGCGCGACCTCATCGCCATCCAGTCGGCGCTGAGCAGCCAGCACCGGGCAATCATCGACGGCGCCATCGAGATCACCGACAGGACGCTGCGCGAGGTGTACCTGCCCCGGACCGTCGTCACCGTCCTCGACGCCGACGCCGGCGCCGCCGAGGGCCGGGCCCAGCTCGCCGCCGCCGGCCACTCCCGGGCACCGGTGGCGCCGGGCGCCAACCTCGACGACGTCATCGGGACGGTGCACCTGCGCGACCTCATCGTCGACGACGACCGGGCCATCAGGGACCTGATGTCACCGCTGGTGGTCTTCCCGGAAACGGTGAAGGTCCTCGACGCCCTCAGGGAGATGCAACGGTCCCGGGTGACGTTGGCCGTGGTCACCGACGAGCACGGCGGCGCCGAAGGGATCATCACCATCGAGGACATCGTCGAGGAACTGGTCGGTGAGATCTATGACGAGGCCGACCGTGACATCCTCGGGGTCCGCCGCGAAGCCGACGGAACCCTGGTGGTCCCGGGCCGCTTCCCGGTCCATGACCTGCCCGACCTGGGCATCGACCTGCCTTCGGGCCCCTACTCCTCCGTGGCCGGCGTGGTGCTCACCCACCTGCAGCAGTTCCCCAAGGGCGGAGAGTCCGTCGAGGTTGGCCCGTGGCGTTTCACCGTTCTCGCCGTCACCGGCCTGCGCATCACCCGCGTCGGCATCTCCCCGGTACCCGACGCCACCGAGTGACCAGTA
>CAZOGW010000032.1:0-5889 GCA_964579415.1 uncultured Acidimicrobiaceae bacterium
CTTCATCAGGATGCGCGCCGAGATTTCCTGCGCGGTGTATGTCTTGCCGTCGACCTCGATGCTCCAGTCCGTCCCCATGTGCCGCTTCACAGAGCGGATGGTCCGGTCCGGGTTGGTGATCGCCTGGCGCTTGGCCTGGTCGCCGACAAGTACCTCGCCGTTCTTGGCGAAGGCGACCACCGAGGGGGTGGTGCGATGCCCCTCGGCGTTGTTGATGACCCGGGGCTCACCACCTTCGAGGATGGAAAGCACCGAGTTCGTCGTGCCGAGGTCGATTCCTACTGCGCGTCCCAATGTGCAGCTCCTTGCTTAGTCCGTGCTGAGCCGGACGGCGCACGCCCGGCAAGTCTTCAGTAAGTCCGCAGCTTATAACTTGAGTCGACCATTGTCATATTCCCGTCGATTTGGTGCACCTTCGGAGCCGGGACGGGCGACCCATTCCATGACGGCGGCGCCGCACAAACATGTCTCAGGCGGACGCCGCGGTGCTCAGGTAGGGGTATCGACAGCGGCAACGAGAGAGGAAAAGGTCATGTTCGAGAGCAGCGGTGAGGTGCTGGTCCTCACTTTGAGCGTTGTGGTGACCTGGATGGTGGCCTGGGGAGCGGCCGAGTGGCGGGCTCTCGGCTACCAGCGCCGGGTGCACCGGGTGGAACGGTCGTCGTCGGCGAGGGACGCGGCACTCCCCGCGGCGACGATGATCGAGATTCCCACGGTCAGGGTCATCTCAGGTGACCTGCGCCGGTCGGCTTGAGCGGTACTAAGTACTAGGTACTACGCGTAGCGTAGATTCAGAGCACTGGCGTTGTGGTGCCAGCTTGTATCGTCCGGGGCTCATGCCTGCTGCGTCCGCCTCGTGCCGCCTACGGGTGTTTCATTTCCTCATCATCGGGCTGTTGCTGGCATTGATGTTGGGGGCGTGCGGTGGGGGTGAGGAGCCGGTGGCGCTGCCGGCAGAGCTCGAAGCGGGACGGGCGGTGTATGTCCGGCTCTGCGCGGTATGCCACGGTCCCCAGGGTGAAGGTGCTGTCGGGCCGGCCCTGGCATCGGTGAACGAGACCTTCGACTCCTGTGACGACCAGATGCGTTGGATCACCCTCGGCTCCGAGCAGTGGAAGCA
This sequence comes from uncultured Acidimicrobiaceae bacterium, assembly GCA_964579415.1. Classification (GTDB taxonomy): domain Bacteria; phylum Actinomycetota; class Acidimicrobiia; order Spongiisociales; family UBA5794; genus CAZOGW01. The sequence goes on from CAZOGW010000032.1 coordinate 1,121, forward strand.
ACAGGTCGGCCCCACGCTCGGCGGACGGGAGATCACCGGCGTGATGCCGCCGTTCGATCAAGTCCTCACGCCGGCGGAGATCGCACAGGTCGCCGCTTTCCAACGCCATGCATTCGCCGGTGAGCTCGAGGACGAGGCGCTTGCAGCTTGCGGGTTGGTACCGTCTGCGTGATGCCTCAGTCGCTGGTGTGAGCGAGCATCCAAGAGTAGATGTCATTGCCGGCGGTCAGATCGTATGTCCGGTTCCAGGCATCGTGATCGGTGTCGGGATACACGGTGAGTTCCATCTCGGCAGCATCGGATCCGGCACAAGTGCGGATCTGGTCCATCGGCCCCTCGATGTGGACCGGTGGCACGATGTCGTCCAACTCGCCGTGGAAGGCCCACACCGGGATTCCGCCCAGCGGCTCGCAACCAGCGCTTTCCAACGCCCACTCGGCATGACCCGAGATCGGGACGGCTGCGGCGACGACCTCATCATCACCGTGGGCCGCCAGATAGTCCCAGATGCCGATGGCGCCGCAGCTTATGCCCGTCAGGTAGACGCGGTCGGGATCGACTTCATAGTGGTCGATGGCGAATTCGAGGAAACCGGCGACTTCGCCCGCTAAGGCGCAATCCCCGGAGGCCGGCCCGGGACCGTACTGGGGTGAGAGGACGACGAAGGGATGCTCGACCGGCCACTCTGCCGCCGCGATGAGCCGGGGGATGCCGAGCTTGGCGACGAGTTCCAGCGTCCCGGCTGATCCATCACCGGCCTCTCCGCCTCCGTGCAGGAAGACCAGGAGCGGTCGCGAGGTTCCGTCGCCGTAGCCCGGGGGGAGGTATTCGAGGTAGCCGAGGGGCGATCCTTCCACGTCTCCGAGTGCCCGTACCACGTGGGCCTCCGACCGTGCTGTGTTGGAAGTCGTCGACGGCGCCGGGGTGGACGGCGGTTCCACCGTGGTGGACCCTCTCGCAGTCCCCTCATCCGCCGAGCCGCCGCACCCGGTGAGTAGAGCCGTCATGAGCAGCGCCATCGAGGTATCGGTCAACCAGCGCCTGTCGAGCACACCCATCCCTTGTCCCGCCTCGGTCGGCTCGAGCTTCGACACTATATGGCGACGAGCGTTGACGGAATACGACGTTCGTCGTATCTTCCGCGCGGTGGTCTTGATCGATGGACGCGATGCCGCCTCGCTACTCGAGATCGTTCACAACGGCGCCTGGGACGACGGCGTCGATCCCTTTCCTCGACGTGTCCTGGTCGATCTGGCACGGTTGATCCCGTCCGACGCGTGCGTCGGCTATCAGGATGCGGAGGTTGCGGACCACTTCCGTGTGGTCGAGCTCGTCGAGGTGGTGGGGACGCCACCGTCGCCCGAGACCGAGCGTGCCCTTCATACTCTCGGCTGGCAGAACCCGATGCATTGTCGGCTGCACGTTCGCCAGCAGGGTGTCCTCCGCCTCTCCGATTTCCTGACGCGTCGACAACGGCTGCAGCTCGAGTACAACGACATGGTCTGGCGCCCGCACGGCATCGATGACGCCCTGCGGATATGGCTCCCCGCGCCGTCGGGTCGTGCCCGGTCGGTGTATCTCGAGCGGGGGCGCCGCAACTACACCGAGCGCGAACGTGCTCTCTTCGGACTTCTCCGCCCGCACCTGGGCCGCATGCGCCTCAATGCCGAGGCGCGGCGGCGGGTCGGCAGCAACCGGGGCCTTACGCCGCGTGAGGCGGAAGTCCTGGGCTGGGTGGCCCGCGGTAAGACGAACGCCGAGATCGGCGCCGCCCTCTTCATCTCCCCTCAGACGGTACGCAAACACCTGGAGAACATATTCGAGAAGCTGGGAGTCCGGACTCGTACGGCGGCCGCGGCCTTTGCCCGGGCTGCGCTCAGAGCCGGGGAGCGGACCTCGGGGAACGGCATCGATGCCGGGAGCCCTCGCGAGCCGCACGACCGTGACGCCGGGGGGACACGAGGGAGCCGTACGCCGACGCCCAGGTCATCTGCCCAGGGCGTCCAGGAACCGGTACCAGTACTTGGCGAAGGGTAGGAACCAGGGATTGCCCTGGTAGTAGGGCCGTGTCGGGTGGGGGATCTCGGCGAAGGGGCTGCGGTCGATGTTGCCGGCGATGAGGTTGCCCACCTCGGTGCCGAGGTAGGTGGCGATGCCGACGCCGTGGCCGCCGTAGCCGAGGGCGTACCACACCCCGTCGATCCGGCCGATGTGCGGCATCAGGTCGAAGGTGACCCCAAGCGTTCCGGTCCACGAATGGGTCAGCGGCACCCGCGCCAGCTCGGGGAAGATCTCGGCGGTGGTGCTTCCCAGGATGCCGGCACTCTCGGTGAGGTCGAGGTCGTTGGACAGGTTGTTGCGGCCGCCCATGAGCACGCGGTTGTCGGGGGTGCGCCGGAAGTAGTTGAGGAAGCGCCGCGCCGTCCACATCATGCGCCGGCCGGGAATGAGGCGCTCGGCGGTGGCGTCGTCGAGGGGCTCGGTGACGACGATGTAGCTGCCGATGGGGATGACGCGCCGCTTCAGTCCGGGGAGGGGTCGCCGGTCGGTGTAGCCGTTGGTGGCCACCAGCACCTCGCCGGCACGGATGATGCCCCGGAAGGTGGTGGCCCGGTAGCCTGCTCCGTCCCGCTCCAGGGTCTCCACGCCGGCGTGCTCGACGATGGTGGCCCCGCGGCGCCGGGCGGCGTCGGCGAGGCCGTCGACGTACCGGGCCGGATGCAGCCCGGCGCCGACGCTGTCGACCAGGGCGCAGTGGAAGGTGGGGCTCCCCACGATGCCGCCGATCCGGTCGGGCCCGATCACGTCCATGGCGAAGCCGACCCTGTCCGCCAGCCACTCAGCCTCGTGGCGGAAGGTCTCCAGGTCTCGGTCGTTGTAGCCCAGCTCGGCGGCGCCGCCGCGGTGGAAGTGGCAGTCGATGCGCTCTGTGGACACCAGCGCCTCCACCAGGTCGATCGACGCCAGCGAGGCGTCCCAGAACTCCCTGCCCAGGGTCTCGCCATAGGCCCTGTACACCTTGGTGGTGGCTGCCTTGAGGCCGTAGTTGACCATGCCGCCGTTGACCGAGCTGGCACCGGCGCCGACGGTCCCCCGGTCCACCACTACCACGGATGCCCCCGACTCGGCGATGACGCGAGCGGCGTTGAGGCCGGTGTACCCGGCGCCGACGACGAGCACGTCGGCGCGGTCGGGGAGCGTCACCTGCTCAGCGGCCACATGGGGATGATCCTCCCGCCAGAACGGCGCCAGCACCAAAGACCCGCCCCGGCTCACGGTCCCCACCGCCGGGTCAGCCGGAGTGCGTCGAGGCACGCCCGATACTGACTACCGAATACCGGATACTGAATACCGTCACAGCTCATCCAGTCCTGCCCGCAGCCCGGCGGTGAGTTCGTCGAGCTGGTCGCGGGTGATCACCAGCGGTGGGGACACCTGGAGCCCGCCCCCGGCGAGTGCCCTGCTGATGACCCCGGCCCGGCGGGCGGCCGCGGTGGCTGCGGTGGCTGCCGCCACCGGGTCGGAACCGGCCGTGCCGCCGAGCTGTACCGCGGCCAGGGCACCGACGCCGCCCCGGATGTGGTCGACGGCCGGGTGGTCGAGCAGCGGCGACAGGGCGTCCATGATCTCGCTCTCCAGCTCCAGCGCCCGGGCCGCCAGGCCCTCACGTTCGAGGATGTCGAGGTTCACCAGGGCGGCGGCGCACACCACGGGATGACCGGAGTAGGTGTAGCCGTGGCGGAACAGGGAGCCGTCTCCGTCAAAGAAGGGGGCGGCGACTTTCGGGCCGGCGATGACGCCACCGAGGGGGGCATAACCGGAGGTGACCCCCTTGGCGAAGGTGAGCAGGTCGGGCTCGAGGCTGAAGCGTGTCGAGGCGAACCAGTCGCCGGTGCGGCAGAAGCCCGTGATCACCTCATCGGCGATGAACAGCGCTCCCGCCTCGTCGATGACTGCCCGGGCGTCCTTGAGGTAACCCTCGGGAGCGGGCCGGACACCCCCCGCTCCGATGACCGGCTCGCAGAAGAGGCCGGCGACGCGGTCGGCGCCGACACCGTCGATGGCGTCGCGCAGAGCGTCGACCGAGTCGTGGGGGACCTTGACCACGTCGGGGACCATCGGCCCGTATCCCTCCAGGTTGGGGGCCATGCCCGCCAGGCTGGTCCCGAAGGCGTGGGTGCCGTGGTAGCCCCACTCCCGGGTGATGAGCACGGTGCGCTCCGGTTGCCCGGTCAGGGAGAAGTAGCGCCGCGCCAGCTTGCCGGCGGTGTCGACGGCATCGGAGCCGCCCGAGGCGAGGAACACCTTGGAGCCGGGGAGAGGGGCTATCGAGGCCAGGCGGTTCGCCAGCGCCGAGGCGGGCGGGTTGGAGAAGTCACCGAAGATGTGATAGGCCGGCAGCCGGGCGGACTGGGCCGCCATCGCCTCGCCGATCTCGGTGCGCCCGTACCCGACGTTCATGTACCAGAGGCCGGCGGTGGCGTCGAGGTAGCGCTTGCCGGTGTCGTCCCAGACGTGGACGCCGTCACCGCGCTCGATGGTCAACTCGTTGCCGGAGACGGCGGCCATGTTGGCGAAGGGGTGCCAGAGAGATGTCACGGGAGCTGATGTTATCGGATCGGCTCGGAAAGGGGCTCGGTACACGGACACCTGTGGCGGCTCCGACGCGCCACCGCGGACTTGGCAGCTGGGTGACCTCCCCGCCGGGGACACCGCCACGTGCCAGATCACCGTGACCGCGGCGACACCCGGGGAGGCGACCAACACCG
>CAZOGW010000032.1:5989-17851 GCA_964579415.1 uncultured Acidimicrobiaceae bacterium
ACGAAAGCGTCGGCGTAGAGGGTGGCGGCGTCGCCCACGCTGGCGATGAACTCCAGGTTCTGCATGACCTCGTCCGGCGGATAGATGGCCGGGTCCTCCAGGATCTCGGCGAGGATGAACTCCGAGGCGGCGGCGTTGGGGCTGGCGTAGAAGTTGAAGTTCGTCAACGCCGCCCCGTTCTCGGCATCGAGGATGAAGTCGATGAAGGCATGGGCGGTGCAGACGCTCTCGGCGGTGACGGGGATGGCCATGCTGTCCACCCACGCGGTGCCACCCTCGACGGGGATCCCGTAACCGAGCGTCTCCCAGGCGTCGGCGGCGTCGAAGGCGGTGAAGAAGTTGCCGTTGTAGCCATGGGCGATCATCGTCTCTCCGGAGACGAGCAGGTCGTCGTAGGCGTCGGAGTCGAAGGTGGCGATGCGGTCCTTCGCCGAGCGCAACAGCTCGGCCGCCTCGTTGATCTCGTCCTCGCTGGTCGAGTTGAGCGAGTAGCCGAGGTACTTGAGGGCGGCGCCGAGGGTCTCCCGCTCGTCGTTGAGCATCTGGATCTTGCCGGCGAACGGGGCGCTCATCTCCGGGTCGAAGATCAGTCCCCAACTCAGCTGTTCGGGATCGGGGACGTCGTCGTAGCTGAAGCCGATGCCGGTGGTGCCCCACTGGTACGCCACCGAGTAGGTGCCCTCGGGGTCGAAGGGCGGAGCGGCGAACAGCGGATCGAGGTTCACCAGGTTGGGCAGGGCGTCGTGATCGAGTGCCACCAGCAGCGAGGCATCGATCATGGTCTCCACCATGTAGTCGGACGGAACCACCAGGTCGTAGGCGGCGCCTCCGGCGTCGATCTGGGCCAGCATCGTCTCGTTGGAGTCGTAGAAGGTCTCGACGACCTCGACGCCGAGCTCCTCCTCGAACCGGGTGATCAGATCCGGGTCGATGTACTCCGACCAGTTGTACAGGTTGAGGTTGCCGTCGGTCTGGCCCGGCTCGCACTCGGCACCTGCGGCCTCCTCCTCGCCGCCGGACTCACCCGACAGCCCGCATGCCGCCAACATCAACACCAGCACCAGCACCAAAGTGCTCCTGATCATCGTGTCACCTCGCTTGCTCGCTCTCGCCGCGTCGCTGGAAGACCAGGGACACCAGCACCAACAACATCGACGCCGCCAGCATCAGGGTGGAGACGGCGTTGATCTCCGGGGTCACGTCGCGCTTGATGAGCCCGAACACGTAGACCGGCAGTGTGGTTGAGCCCGGCCCCTGGACCATCGAGGTCACCACCACGTCGTCGAGGGACAGCGTCAGCGCCAGCAGGGCCCCGCCGAGCACACCGGGCATGATCACCGGCAGGGTCACGCGCCGGAACGCCTGCCACCGGTTGGCGTAGAGGTCGGCCGCCGCCTCTTCGAGGGCGGGGTCGGAATTGGCGAGCCGGGCTCGCACCACGATGGCCACGAACGAGATGTTGAAGGCGATGTGGGACAGGATGATGGTGGTCAGCGAAAGCGACCAGCCGATGGTGGTGAACCACATCAGCAGCATGACCGCCATCGTCACATCGGGGATGATCACCGGAAGGTACATCAGGGCGTCGAACGTGTTGCGGGTGGCCCAGCGGCGGTAGTTCTCCAGGGCGAGGGCGGCTGCGGTGCCGAGCACGGTCGACACCACAGTGGAGATGAGCGCCACGACTACCGAGTTGCGCAACGACCGCAGCAATGCGTCGTTGGCGAACATCGCCTGGTACCACTCCAGGGAGAAGCCGCCCCAGGTGCCGACGTTGCGGTCCCCGGAGAACGAGTAGAGCACCAGCACCGCGATCGGGGCGTACAGGAAAGCGAAGACCAACCACCCGTTGATGCTGAGCAGGGTGTCGACCCAACCACGGGCGCGGGTCCCCTCGCGGGCGGTCACAGCGTCTTCCCCCCGCTGCGGAAGTAGAAGATGGTGGCGACGAGCATGATGGCCAGGATCACGAACGACAGCGCCGCCCCGAAGGGCCAGTTCCTGCCCGAGGTGAACTGGGTGACGATGTAGTTGCCCAGGAGCGTCGTCTTGGCCCCGCCCAGGATGTCGGGGGTGACGTAGGCGCCCAGCGACGGGACGAAGACCAGCACCGAGCCCGCCACCACGCCGGGTCGGGACAGCGGCAGTGTCACCTTGCGGAACGCTTCCCATCCCGAGGCGTACAGGTCGCGGGCGCCCTCGACCAGCGACCAGTCGAGCCGCTCGATGGCGGCGTAGAGGGGTAGCACCATGAAGGGCAGGTAGCCGTAGAGGAGCCCGATGAACACTGCCGGCTGGGTGAACAGCATCTGCCCCCACAAACCGGTGGCCTCACCGATGCGGGTGACGGGACCGTCGGAATCGAGCAGCACCCGCCAGGCGTAGGTACGCACCAGGAAATTGGTCCAGAAGGGGATGAGCACCAGCACCAGCAGCAGGTTGCGGCTGGTGGCCCGGGGCCGGGTGGCGATCCAGTAGGCGAACGGGTAGGCGATCAGCAGGCATATCACGGTGTTGAGCACCGCCAGCCAGATGCTGCGGGCCACGATGCTGCGGATCACCGGCTCGCCGAGCCGGGCGTACGAGTCGAAGTTCCATCCTCCCAGCACCGGCCGGCCCGTCGGCGAGCGGCTGGCGAACGAGAAGATGAACACGATCACCAGCGGCAAGGCGAAGAAGAAGATGAGGTAGACGTAGGCGGGGAGGGCGTGGAACAGTCCGCGACGTGCCTGGGACTTCTCGGCCTGGGCCTCCAACTCGGGCGTTACCGCCACGCTCTCGGGGCGTTCGTCGAGCATCGTCATTCCGACAGCGCCTCCGCCGAGCGGGCATGGAAGCTGATCACCGGCTCGTCGCCGACGTTCCAGACCGCTAGCTGGGGGATGTTCTCCGCCCGGCAGTCGATGATGGTGCCGACACCGGCCTCCAGCTCGTAGTAGCGGGAGTCGCCGTAGTACATGCGGCGCACCACCCGGGCAGGCAGGTTGTTGTAGCCGGCGGGGGCTTCGTCCAGGCTCCCGTAGAGGTGCACCTTTTCCGGGCGCAGCGTCAGCGTGACCGCGGTTCCCACCGGCTGGTCGGCGTGGGCGGTGACGACGGACCCGTTGCCGAGCCGGATGCGGTTGGCCTCCACCACGGTCCCGTCGATGAAGTTGGTCTCGCCGATGAACTCGGCGACGAAGCGGGTGGCGGGCCGCTCGTAGATGTCCTCCGCCGCCGCCACCTGGAGCAGCTTGCCCTCGTTCATCACCCCGATGCGGTCCGACATGACCAGGGCCTCCTCCTGGTCGTGGGTGACGAAGACGAAGGTGATGCCCACCTGCTGCTGGATTTCCTTGAGTTCGAGCTGCATCGCCTGGCGCAGCTTGAGGTCGAGCGCCGCCAGCGGCTCGTCGAGAAGGAGCACCTTGGGACGGTTGACCAGCGCCCGGGCCAGAGCGACACGCTGCTGCTGGCCGCCGGAGAGCTGGCTGGGGCGACGCAGGCCCATGCCGCCGAGACGCACCAGCTCGATGGCCTCCCCGGCACGGCGGCGTGCGTCGGCCTTGGGGATGTCTTGCATCAGCAGGCCGAAGGCGATGTTGTCCTCCACGGTCATGTGGGGGAAGAGGGCGTAGGACTGGAACACGGTGTTCACCGGGCGCTTGTTGGGCGGCCTCAGCCCCATCTCCTCACCGAAGATCTTGATGCTGCCCTGGGTGGGGAACTCCAGTCCGGCGATCATGCGCAAGGTGGTGGTCTTGCCGCAGCCGGACGGGCCCAGCAGCGAGAAGAACTCGCCGTCGCGGATCTCCAGGTCGATGTCGTCGACGGCTACCGCCGAGTCCCCGAACCGCTTGGTGACACCGTGGATGCCGACGGCGGCGGCCGTCTCGCTCATCCCGCTCCTCCCACGTCGATGACCAGCGTCTGCAGGTCGGTGAACTCGGTGATGCCGCCCCGGCCCCAGCCGGTGTCGGTGCCGGCGGCTCCTCCGAAGGGCTGGAACGTTTCCCAGAAGTCGGTGGAGTCGTTGATCACCACGGTGCCGGAGCGGATCCGGTCGGCGTACCAGAAAGCCCGGTTGAGGCTGGTGGTGAAGACGGCGGCCTGCAGGCCGAGGCGGGTGCGGTTGGCGATGGCGGCGGCATCCTCGTCGTCGCGGGCGGTGAGGATGGGGAGGACAGGACCGAAGCTCTCCTCCTGCGCCACCTCGGCGTCCTCGGTTACCCCGTCGAGGACGGTCAGGTCGTAGTACAGGTCGGTGGGGTGACCGGAGGCGCGGGCCCCACCGGCGAGGACGCCGGCGCCGCGGTCGGCAGCGTCTGCGATGTGGCGGTCCATCTTGGCGGCGGTGGCCTCGTTGTTGAGAGGCCCCATGGTGGTGGCCTCGTCGAAGGGGTCGCCGAGGACGGCGGCGCCGGCCGCCTTGACGGCGTGCTCGACGAACTCGTCGTGCACCGCCTCGGTGACGATGACCCTTTCGGTGGCGCAGCACACCTGCCCGGCGTTGTAGTAGGCGCCGTAGATGGCGGCTTCTGCGGCGGCGGCCACGTCGGCGTCGTCGGTGACAATGGTGGGCCCGTTGCCGGACATCTCCATGATGGAGCGCTTGATGCCCATCGAGGCGATGATCCTGCGTCCGGTGGCCGACGATCCGGTGAAGCCGACGGCGTCGATCCCACCGTGCTCGACGAGCCGTGAACCGATGTCGCCGGCTCCGGGGATGATGGAGACCAGGCCCTTGGGCATACCGGCCTCGTCGAATGCCTTCGCCAACTCCAGCAGCGCCCAGCAGGTGAACTCGGGTGGCTTGGCGATGACGGCGTTGCCGGTGGCCAGCCCTGGTCCCAGGTACTCCAGCGGGATGGTGACGGGGAAGTTCCACGGAGTGATGGCGGCCCACACCCCGACGGGGCGGTGGTAGGTGAACATGCGCTTGTTGCGGTCGGTGGTGGGGATGGTCTCCCCGGAGAGCCGCTTGACGTCCTCGGCGGCGTTGAGGAAGTACTGGTTGGCCTCGGCGATGTCGTCGAGCGACTCGGCGTGGTACGGCTTGCCCTGTTCCAGCGTCTGGATGCGGGCGATCTCCGGCACCATCGGCTCGATGGCGGCGGCGATGCGGTGCAGCAGGTCGGCTCGCTCGAATGGCGACCAGAAACGGTACTCGTCCTGGGCGGCACGGGCGGCGGTGACGGCCCGGTCGATGTCGGCGGCGGAGGCGAGCGGCACGTCGGCGATGTGCTCCCCGGTGACGGGGCTGATGAGCGCGTGGTGCCCGTCCCCGGTGCCGGTGGTCCACTCACCGGCGAGGTACATCTCCAGCACTCGTGTCACAGTGTCTCACCCCCTTTGGTCACCGTGCAGACGTCGCTCTCGCGAGTCGGGCACAGTAGCGATTCATGCCGGCGCGTGTGGGGCCCGTCGTCGGGAAGGATGGCAGGGATGGAAGGGAATACCTGCCCGGAACCGATGGCGGAGGCATGGGGGCACGACGTAGACTCCGGCGCAAGTAGTGCGAACCGACGACGCCGCAGAGCCCGAGGAGGCAGGGCGGGTGCCGCCCTGTGGCTACGCGGAAACCCGTCGCGTGGGAGTCGGGGATTCCCCGTACCGAAGCGTGACTGACAGTGGGGGGCGGAACGCCCTTTCGCGTATCGCAAGGAGGACGGTACAAGTGCAGCTATCTCTGAAGAGGCCGACCTGGAGTCGAGCCATCCTTGCCCTCATCGTTGCCCTGGCGCTCCTGGCGCCGGTGGCGACAACGATGGCGCCGGCCGAGGCACAAGATCCACCCTACGACGGCAACTCGATCTCGGCGGGCCTGGGGCCCACCTACGGCGAGGAATGGTGCGCTTCCGCCGAGGGTGAGAACGTCCCGCAGACCGACCCGCTGGCGATCATCCCCTACGGGGCCGTCGCCTGCACCCTCGAGAAGTTCGAGGCCGAAGCCGCCGCCAACGGCGTCGCCGACCGCTTCGACTGGTGGTCGCTGGGAAAGACCGACACCGGACGTGACGTCTGGGCCGTCGTGATCAACGCCACCGAGACCCGCGACCAGAAGCGGGATTTCGACCGTTGGCGCCAGCTCCGGCGCATCCAGCTCACCGACCCGCACGGCGCTCAGGAACTCCTCGAGCAGTGGGGCTCGGACGTCAAGATGCCGGTGTTCATCGAAGCCAACATCCACGGCGGCGAGCGCGAAGGCACCGACGCGGTGATGCAGGCCATCCGGGATCTGGTGACGCTCCCGCGCGGCACCAACGCATCTCTCGACAACATCCTCGACAACACCGTGCTGGCCATCATCCCCACCACCAACCCTGACGGCAGGGTCGCCGGCACCAGGGCCAACTTCAACAACTTCGACATGAACCGGGACTTCATGTTGCAGTCCCAGCCGGAGATCCAGCTCAACACGGCCTTCCAGCTCGAGTACCTCGCTCCGGTCGGCCTCATGTTCCACGGCTACGTGAACCCGACCCTGGTCGACGGCCTCACCAAGCCTCACAACTTCGGGCTCGAGTACGACCTGTTCCTGAAGTGGAACCAGCCGCGGTTGGACGTCAACGAGGCGGCACTGGCCGCGGTGGGCCTGGGGATCACCCGGCCGGTCAACCAGTTCAACGCCTCCGGTGGCGGCACCACCGGCAACCCGGCGATCGCCGAGGGCTGGGACGACTGGGGCCCGTTCTACACCCAGACGTACGCCGCCTTCTTCGGCGTCGACGGTTCCACCTGGGAGGTGTGTTCCAACGCCGCCTGCGGAGGCAGGCTCGGCTCCAAGAAGTCGGCCTATGTCGGTTTCTACTCGTCCATCGAGTTCTGGGCGGAGAACAAGACCGAGGTCATGTGGGACCAGTCGGAGATCTTCCGGCGCGGCGCCGACGGTGCCGAGCGGCCCAACTGCTGTGACGACCCGGACCTCCAGGCTCGCGGGTTCGACGAGGCGAACCACAACTGGATGCACGAGTACCCCACCGCCTACGTGATCCCGTGGAACGGAGGCGCGGTGAACGCGCCGGCGCCGATCTCGAGCCTCCAGCGCAGCGAGCCGGAGGCGAACCGGCTGGCACAGTTCCTGGTGGACAACGCCGTCGAGGTGGAACGGGCCCGGGAGCCGTTCACGTGGAACGGGACGACCTACCCGGCACACTCGTACATCGTGTGGATGGACCAGCCGCTGCGAGGCTTCGCCGAGAACTTCCTCGGTCGCGGCGTCGACATCTCGGAGCGGATCACCCAGCTCTACGCGCCCCCCGGTGCATGGAGCCACATCACCTGGGGCGCCGACATCGTCCAGGTGCCGGCGGGTGACGAGACCTTCAACCCGGTGACAACGTCGTTCGCGCTCAACCCGCTGGCGGGTGGTCTGCGCGGCTCGGGCCGGGTCGACTGGTACGCGCTGAAGGTCGATTCCCCGACCGCGGTGCGGACGGTCAACGCCCTCCTCGCCGACGGGATCACCGGGGAGGTGGCGGACGAGCCCTTCACCACCACGTTCGGCGTCGACATGCCCGCCGGTTCGCTGATCTTCCCGGCGAGCGACGGGGCAGCCCTCAAGGCGGCGGGACGGACGAACGGGCTGTGGTTCGAGGCGAGCCGCTCGATGGCCACGCCGTCGACCACCAGACTGGACGAACCGCCCCGGATCGCCGTTCTTGCCGGCGGCACCACCAGCGACATCTGGTACTCGCTGAGGAGCCTCGGGTTCGAGGCCGACCACCTGGCCGCAACGGGAGGCACCGCGTCGATCAACACGGCGCCCACCGACCCGCTGCTCGACTACGACGTCATCTACAACAGCGGGACCGGGTTCCCAACCGGAGCCGCCAACGCCACGGCGCAGGAGCGGATCGCCGCCTTCTTCGCCCGGGGCGGCGGCTACGTCGGCTCGCTCAACAACGGCGCCACGTTCCTGGCCAACGGTGGCCTGGTCTCGGGTCTCACCTACGCCAGCCAGACCGGTAGCGGCACCGCCATCTGGGACAACACGGGTGGGGCTGCCAGCCCGGTGACGGGCGCCCTCCCCGAGCAGGGCTACGTCTACAACCCGTCGCCCATGTCACGGCACTCGGCGGTCCCCGCCGATGCCACCGTGGCAGGTCAGCTCGCCGGCACGCCGGCAGAGTCGTTCGTGGCCGGCCTGTGGCGGAACCGCTCCGAGGCGTTCACCGACGCGTCGATCATCGCGCACGGCAACACCACGGCGGCCACCCGCTGGGCGCACTTCGCCAACAACCCGTTCTCACGGGCGGACGCGGAGGGCCTGTGGCCGGCGGTCGGATCGGCGATCTACTGGTCGAACCTGACCGACGGTTAGTGAGAGTGTGATCACCGCGCCGGCCGGCGCGGTGTTCGCTCCATCGGAACGAGAGGGCGGGCCCGGAGGCCCGCCCTCTCTGTCGCCCGGGCCTGGCCTGCCCCAACTCGACCGTGGTAGCGTCCCGCCCCATGTCGAGCCGTAGCGGCGTCCGGGGCTGGGCGTGGGTGGTCGTCGCAGGAGCGCTGGCCATGGTCGCCTCGCCCTTCCTCCCGTGGGTCACGGTATCGGTCGCCGCCGCTCCGGAAGAAGCCGGCCAGGAGGTCGAGGACGCGGGTCGGGGGACCGGGGAGGTGGCGCCGGAGGCCGCGACGGAGGCGGTACAGACCGGAATGGAGACACCGGTACGAGCGTGGATCGCAGTGGCGGCGGGCGTCCTCGGCCTGGTCGCGGCAGGTGTGACGGCGGCGGGTCGGGTCCCGCCTGGAGTGCGGCTCGCGGTCGCCTCCGGCGTGCTGGGCGCGATCACGGCGTGGCGCGGGTACAGCTACGCCCGGGAGCCGGACACCCTCCTCTTCCTGAGGGACGAGGCCCTCTTGGTGTCTACGCCGGGCATCGGCCTGTGGGTGCTCACGGTCGGTGTGGTTCTGGTGCTGCTTGCCGCGATCATGGTCGGCCTACAGGGACGCCGTGCGTAATACGTGGTACGTGGTACTTGGTACTTGGTATTACGCAATACTGGCTACTGCCTCGCCAGCTGCAGTTGGAACTCCATGACGGCGTTCTCGTCGATGGACAGGACGCTGGAACTGGTGGGTAGGTCGATCTCGAAGTCGGTGGTGAGGAGGTCGACGGAGCCGACGGCGACGATGGTGTCCTCGTCGAGGTACTGGGCATCGACGGTCACTTCGACATTGCGGGTCACGTCGCGGATGGTGAGGTCGCCCACCATGGTGACGGTGAGCACGTCACCCACCGCCGGCTCGCCGCCGAGGTCGACCGGTTCGGTGAGCGTGAAGGTGGCCTGGGGGAACTCCCCGGACTGGAGGCCCCGGCTGCGCAGGGCGCCGTCCCGCATCGAGTTGTCACTGCGCAAGGTGGTCATGTCGACGGTGATGTCCACCCCGGTGACGCTGCCGCCGTCGATGACCACCTCACCCTGGACCTGGTCGGTGCGGCCCACGGCGGTGTTGGCGCCGAACGACGCCAGTTCCTCGTCGACCCGGTATCCGGCGAAGGTGTTGGTCGGGTCCACCGTCCAGATCCCGGCGACCTCGCCGGTAGCCCCCGGTGCGGTGGTGGCTCCCTCCGCCGTCGTGGTGGTTGCCCCGGCGGTGGTGGTGGGTGCCTGGGTGCCGGCGGCGCCGGGGGTGATGGTTGTGGTGACCTGCGCTCCGGCGACCGCCTCCTCCAGGGAGACGGGATCGGGCTCGTCGCCGCCGAACCAGTACCAGTAGCCGGCGCCGGCGATCACGACGGCGGCGCCGATGACGATGAGCAGTGTCCTGCGGTTCATGCGCTTCCTTCGGGGGGTGGATCTGTGGATTCTGCCCACGGACGGTGGCTATGCGCGTCTACGTAGCCCGTGGATGCGGTGGTTCGTGACGTGAGAGTCCGGTAGATTCAGGCAAGGGTCCGAGAGGAGCATCATGGGTTTACAGGGTGAGAAGACCAGCGAGTGGTTCCAGCGGGGCGCCAAGGTGCTGGTCAACGGGGTTTCCAGCGGGTTCCGCTACTGGGGGGACGACGACACGGTCGTAATCGATCGCGGTGAGGGCGCCTACGTCTACGACATGGACGGTACGCGCTACATCGACTACCACCTCGGCTTCGGACCGGTGATCCTGGGTCACGGCCACCCCGGTGTGGTCGCCGCGGTCTCCCAGGCAGCCGCCAGGGGCACCACGTTCGCCATGACCACGGCCGCGGAGATCGAGGCGGCGGAGAAGGTGCGTGACGCCGTCGGCTATATCGACCTGCTGCGCTTCACCAACACCGGCACCGAGGCCACCATGCACGCGGTGCGCCTGGCGCGCGCCGCCACCGGCCGCGACGTCATCGTCAAGTTCGAAGGGGCCTACCACGGGGTCCACGACTACGTGATGTTCTCCACCGCAGGGTCCACCGTGTCGGCGCTGGGTTCCCGCCGTTCTCCCATCCCCCAACAGGTGTCGAGCGGTATCCCCGAGGTGATCCGCTCGCTGGTGCGCACGGTGCCCTTCAACGACCTGGAGGCGCTGGAGCGTTTGTTCCGCAACGACGGGCACCGCATCGCCGCCATCCTCGTGGAGCCGTTCATGGGCAACTTCTTCGGCCTCGGGCCTGAGCCGGGCTACCTGGAGGGGGTGCGGGAGTTGTGCGACCAGCACGGGGTGATCCTCATCTTCGACGAGGTCAAGACGGGGTTCCGGATCGGCATGGGCGGCGCCCAGCAGGTCACCGGGGTAACGCCCGACATGGGCACCTTCGCCAAGTGCATGGGCAACGGCTTCCCGGTGGCTGCCATCGGTGGCCGCGCCGACATCATGGATCTGTGGGCCAAGGGAGGTGTCGGCCAGGCCGGTACCTACTCGGGGAATGCCCTGGCGGCTGCGGCCACCTCGGCCACGCTCGACGCGCTCGCCGACGGCACCGCCTTCGCCCGGGTCGAGAAGACCGGCAGCGCCCTGATGGAGGGTGTCGAGCGCATCTGCGCCGATGCCGGTGTCCCGGTGCACCTCATCGGGCTGCCCTCGATGTTCGGGATCTTCCTCGGCGAGAACCCGCCGCGGGACTACCGCGACGTCGTCAACCACGAGGAAGATCTCTACTCGGAGATCGTCATGGGCATCATCCGCCGCGGGGTGTTCCCCGTCGACGACGCCAGGGAGCCCTGGTTCGTGTCGGCGGCACACTCCGACGAGGACGTCGCCACCTCACTCACCGCCTTCGAGGACTCCCTGCGCGAGGCTCTCGACTGATGGGAGCCGCAGGGCAGGGCACGACCCGGTTGCCGGCAGACGGCAATCCCCGGCAGGGAACGGAGTCGGGCCGCGGGCCACCACGGTTCCGGTCCGGTCGGCGACATCGAACGGCTGTGGCGTGCAGCCGCGTTCCACACACGGGAGAACATCATGAGCGCTCGCGATTCGCAATTCGACAGGACGGCCATCAGCCCCTACCAGCAGTACTGCGACGGGTACGCGCGTCCCGGATCCCAGGGGTTGGGCTACGTCTCTGTCCTCAAGGTCATCACCGGTATCGTCGAGGAGAACGCCCCTGACACCAGCGGTGACTACGACTTCCTCATCGATGGCATCGTCGCCTACGACAGGGCCGAGGCCAACGGCGCCTACATCGGGCAGATCAACATGGAGACGGCGTCCTCGTTCTGCGGCGTCGCCGGGCAGGTGTGGGGCTACGACATCGCCGTGGCCGATTCCATCGCCGGAGGCGGGATCAGCCCGCTGTTCTACGCAACCCAGTACGACGGCTCGGCACTGCCGGTCTACGACGCCCAACCCCTCCTCGAGGCCGGCGTGGCCCTTTTCGGCACCGAGGCGGCCCGCCGTTTCCCCCCGGCACCGGGAGCGCACGTGATCTGCGCCAACAAGAGCGTCACCGCCCTCAACCCGCTCGAC
>CAZOGW010000032.1:17951-26430 GCA_964579415.1 uncultured Acidimicrobiaceae bacterium
GGCGGCTTCGGCGCTCTCAACGGCCTCACCCTCTCGCAGTGGGAGCAGGCCATCGGTGTTCCTGCCGCCGACGCCGCGGCCGCCGCGCCGGCGGGCAACCGGTACCTGGGCTGATCAGTCACACCCCGGAGAGCCGGCCCTCGGATTGGCGCGGGCCGGCTCCGCCGCCACGTAAGGAGAACCCGCGATGCCCGACATCGTCACCGACATCGTCGACCTGTGGTCGGACCTCAACCCGGCAGCCGGCTACACCGGCGGTCACCTCGCCACTCTCACCACCCTCTTCCAGCAGACCGGCGACGCCACCCACGCCATGCAGGAGCGCATCCGCGGGCTGGAAGCCCGCCTTCCCGAGATCGGCGATGACGACCTGAGGACGACCGCCGCCGCCGTGCTCACATCGCTGGGGACCCAACTCCTCATGTCCCGCCCCTCGGGTGCCGGACCGTCCGGCACCGGGATGGGTGGGGTGTGGGCCGCTGCCGACGGCGTCTTCTACATCGTCCTCAAGGGCGACCACGGGGCACCCTTCGTGCCCGACTACCTCGAATCGGTGCGGCAGATGGTCGAGTTCGAGACAGGCAGGTGGTGGGGGCAGGGCTTCGACATCCTGGTGCGCCGCGAGTGCCTCAACACCGCGGCCTACCTGGAGGGCACGCTGACCGCCCTGGTAGCGGTACGGCCCGACGTGGCGTCGCAGGCGGCCGCCATCCACAGCGCTCTCGACGGGTACCGGCAGATCTTCTTCGTCGAGGGCCTGACCTCGACCGACTTCGCAACCTGGTGGGCGGTGCTGCAGCGATGGGACGCCGCCTCCGGCCCCGCCCGGGCGGACCACTACCCGGAGTGCCTGAGCGACTACTACCAGCTCAGCGCCACGCCGGGGCAGATCGAGACCATGGCGCGGGGCTGGCTCGACATCGATCTCCCGGTGACCACCAGCATCGCCGAGGCGGTGGCAGCGCTGCCCTTCGCCGACGGGGGCGGGAGCCTGCAGGAGGTGTGGGACAAGGTGTCCGCCCACTACTCGGTCGACTTCAGCCAGTGGATGGAGAAGCTGGTGGCGGCTTGCAACGACTTCGGCAAGGAGCACGTCATCTCGTTCACCGACCAGGACCAACTCCGCTTCGGGCCCACGCCCGACTACCTGGTCAACCTGGTCACCGGAGGCGAGGACTTCGCCGTCAACTACCTCGACCCGCAGGCGGCCTACTCGCAGCTCTACCTGACGCAGTCGAAGAACACCTCGCTGCTCACCATGATCAACATCTTCGTCCATGAGGCATCGCACGGCTTCAACTTCGTCCTCTCGGCGCGGGGCGCCCCGTCGCCGCTGCTCAACCTCAACACCTCCCTGGAGGTGCCGATGACCGAGGGGATGGCCTACTACCGCGAGTACCAGTACTGGGAAGCGGCCCGGGGGCTGCTCTACCGATCCCAGCTCGACCCGGCGGAGGAGGCGTACCTGGCCCTGTACGGCGATACTCCCGAAGAGCGAGCCCAGGGAGTGCTCTGCTCCGAGTTGGAGACCTACATATGGAGAGTGGTCCGCTACGTGCGGGCGCTGTGCGACGTGCTGGTCAACGGGGGGAAGATGACCTACACCGACTTCATCTCCTGGGCGGCGGCGACCACCGGCCTCTCCGAGGAGACGCTCGACGGGGAGTGCTTCACCTTCCTTGCCATGCCCGGGTACGCCCCCTGCTACGCGGTGGGAGGAGCGACCTACGGCAGCTACCAGAAGGAAGCCCTCGCCCACGGCATCAGCGAGATCGACTTCAACACCTATGCCTCGGGCCAGGGCTTCTACGCCTGGAACGTGGCCACCAGGCTCATGGCCGGCTACGCCGCCGGCCCGGGAGGGTCGTGATGGGCGCCCAGATCGGCACCACCGCCCCCGGCATCGCCGAGGTCACCGAGCTGCCCGGCTACGGGAAGGTCGCCGAGCGACAACTCGCCGGGTACCTCCCCGTCGGCCGTCCCGGGTGCGAGGCATACCTCTACTTCTGGCTCGTCGAATCGAGGAACGATCCGGCCACCGATCCGGTGGTGCTGTGGCTCAACGGGGGCCCGGGGTCCTCCAGCTTCCTCGGCATGTTCTGGGAGAACGGTCCCTACAAGATCGGCGACGACCTCAGCCTGAGGGACAACCCGTTCTCCTGGAACACCAACGCCACCTACCTGATGATCGACCAGCCTGCCGGCACCGGCCTGTCGCTGGTGAGCAGCGAGGAGTGCTCCGTCCACGACGAACAGGAAGCCACCGCCCAGCTCTATCGAGGCCTGCAATACCTGTTCGACCATTGCCCCGAGTACCGGGAGCGGAGGTTCTATGCCTTCGGCGAGTCGTTCGCCGGCGTCTACGTCCCCATGCTGGCGTCGGCGATCCTCGACGGCAATGCAGCCGGCGAACCTCGTATCGACCTGGCCGGAATCGGTGTCGGCGACGGGTGGGTCGACCCGCTGGTGCAGCAGGCCACCTACGGCGACTATGCCTACGCCCACGGCCTCGTCGGGCCGGAGGAGAAGCGCCGGGTCGACCTCCTCTATGCCGACTGCGCCCGTGCCATCGAGGAGTCCCAACCGGTGACGTCACGCCGCGTCGACGAGATCTGCAACAAGATCGAGCAGTACATCACCGAGGCTTCCGGGGGTGCCAACGTCTACGACGTCCGGGTCACCGGCGACTACGACTTCGGGCTCATCGGCAGGTATCTCGACCAGCCCTCCGTCCGCAGCGCCCTTCGCGTGGCGCCGGACGTGGGGCCGTGGAGTGACACCTCGAAGAGCATCGCCTACCTCCTGGAGCGGGGCGAGCAGAACTCGGCAGCGCACCTGTACCCATCCCTGTTCGAGCAGATCCCGGTGCTGGTCTACAACGGCGTCTACGACATGGACTGCAACTTCATGGGCACCGACGCCTGGATCGGCAGCCTCGACTGGCCCGACCGGGACCGGTACCTGGCCGCGCCGCGCCGGCCCTGGATCGTCGCCGGCGCGGTGGCCGGGCACATCCGCCACGCCGGCAACCTCACCCAGGTACTCGTCGACGGAGCCGGCCACCTGGTCCCGCTCGACCAGCCGCGGACTGCGCTGGCGTTGCTGGACGGCTTTGTCGGCGGGTCGCTCGGCGGAGGCGCCGGGACGTGAAGGCGGTACCCTCCCGCACATGGTGCATCCACGGCCGCCGACGGGCGCTGGTGAGCGGGAGACGCTCACCGCCTTCCTCGACTACTACCGGGCCGTGGTCGCCGAAAAGGCCTCGGGCCTTGACGGAGAGCAGCTCTCGAGGCGGCTCCCGCCGTCCGAGCTGACCCTCGGCGGGATCGTCCACCATCTCGCCTGGGTCGAGAACTGGTGGTTCAACGAGGTGCTCATGGACGGCGAACCCGGCGAGCCCTGGGCCTCGGCGCGCTGGGACGAGGACCGGGACTGGGAGTTCCATGCCGCCTCCACGCTGACCCCGGCGGTGATCGTGGAGCGCTACCGCGGCGAATGCGAGCGCAGCCGCCGCATCACCGCCGCGGCGAGCCTCGACGAGGTGTCCCGCAAGTTCCTTCCCGACGGCCGCACCTATTCGCTGCGCTGGATCCTGGTTCACATGATCGAGGAGACCGCCCGCCACGCGGGCCACGCCGACCTGATCCGCGAATCCATCGACGGCACCCGAGGCGACTAGGCGGCGGGTCCCCACCAGGCTGACAAAGCCGCTCTAGCCGGTCTGTCCTGTCTCCCGACCAGCGTCACCTTCAGGCCGGCTGGGCCGTAGGCGAGGCCGGCCGCGACCGGCTCAGCCACGATCCTGCGACCCACGGGCGGGTGGTGGACAGCCAAGTCAATACCCTCCGGATGACCAATCGCCCGCCGTCCGTGAGCGACCGTGATACTTGCAGCGTTCGGCGCCGCTGAACTGGTCTCGACAGCGTTGCACCCAAGAAGCCTGCGTGGCGTCGCAGGCGCGTTGAGAGGGGGCGATTCGATCGATTGGTTGTGATCGGCGTGATCCAACTACGGGAGAGACAACGGGAGATCATTGTGAATCCTATGTATGTGGACAGGCGGGTTCTTGCGCGAACCGCCATCGTCGGAAGCCTTGTGGCTCTTCTCATCGTCCTCGTCATGGCGACGTCGGGAGCTCTGCCGGGCGCTGAATCTCTTGGAGGCTGGTCGGACCTCCAGAGCCGTTTCGGGCTCGGATACTGGACGTCGTATGCCATCTCGTTCCTGGTGATGGCGGCCCTGACCGTCGGTCCGGTCGCCTTCTACTCAGCACTGGTTGCCTCCGGCGTCGGTATTGCACTTGCCATCGCACTTGCGGCCGTTTACTGGACGATCCGTGCCTGGACCCGTAAGCAGATTCAGTCCTACTAGGGACCACTAGGAGGGAAGCCGCGCCCGGCGCCACCGCATCGCTACGGGGTGTGGTCGGGGCCCTGCTAGCGGTGGATGGGCGGGCTCCGATCGTCAGGGACCTCGTCTCGTCACCCGAAGGTGTGTCGCTCGACCTTGCCGAACGCTTCAGTCGCCGCCCGTCGCGATGGGCATTCGCGGTGGCGGCTGGCATGGGGCTCCTATTCGAACTGCTCATGAGTCTGGTCCGGCGGCGCAGGTGGGCGCTATATCTGGCCGTGGGCTTGCGCAGGACCGACCTCTGCCTGATCGCGGCCGGCCGCACACTCATCCTTCTGTCGGTGGCATCGTTGGGGTCTCTCGCCGTCGCAGCTGCCTACGCGACGGATCTCCTGCCCGACGGGGTCACGCAGGAGATCGTCCGAGCAGGAGTCATCCAAGGCGTGTTGTTCTCGGCAGTAACACTGTTGCTGACGCCGCTCACGTTGGCCGTGCTGACAGGCATGTCGATGGTCGAGTCTCTCCGTGAGTGACCCGCCGCCGCCCGAAAGCGTCCGCCAATGCCAGTGTGAGGACGCTCCAAGGATGGAGGACGCTCCAAGGATGCTTGTAGGCTCTTCGCCTCGCGGTTCATCGTTGTGCGCCGGGGGACCCCCCAGCTCCCATGACCGAACCCGCACCTCTCGGCCGCGGGTTCTCAGAGGAATCGATCAAGGATCCAGAGTATCTGCTTGATGACCGGCAATCGCCGGATTCGTTGAGCGAAGGAAACAGGATTGGAATCCTCAGCGACCCTTCGCGCTGCGTCGCTGTATTTGCTCATGTAGCGATTGTACGAGGGTCCAGGTCCACAATCGACAGACCGGATCGTTGTACCTCAGCTATATGCGTCGCCAGTACTCAGCGCCTCGCGCCTACTTCAGCTCGCTCGGTGTCCCCAGCGACCCCAACTGCGCCACGTTGCGGGGGAAGAGCAGCGCCATGGTCCAGTCGGCGACGACACGGAACTTGCGGGCGAAGCCGGGCATCATGTAGAGGTGGTAGGAGCGGCCCATCCACCACGCCAGCGGGCCGGTGAAGGTGAACCGCTTCACCTGGGCGGTCCCCTGCCACTTGCCCAGCGTCACTGCCAGGCCACGGTTGCGGTAGGTGAACGGCTCCGGCCGGCCCACACCGAGGAAGGCGGCGATGTTGTGGGCGGCGACGTGGGCGTGGCGCTGGGCGTGCTGGGCCGTCGCCGGTGTGGTGCCGCCGTCGGGGTCGGGCACGGCGGCGATGTCGCCCACGGCGAAGACGTCCTCGAACCCGTCCACCCGGAGGTGGTCGTCGACGGGAATCCGGCCCCGGTCGTCGGTGGGGAGGCCCCAATGCGCCGCTACCGGGTGGGGACGCTGGCCGGCGGTCCACACGATGGTCTCCGAGTGATAGGGCTCGCCACCGCCGGAGAGCACCACCAACTTGTCGACGCAGCTCTCCAGCTTCGTCTCCAGGTGGACCTCGATGCGGCGGCGGCGCAGCACGTCGAGCGAGAACCGGGCGAGGCGCTCGTCCAGCCCGGGGAGCAGCGTGGGCTGGGGCTCGACCAGCACCCAGCGGAAGTCGGAGATGGCGATGCCCGGGTAGAAGCGCACCGCGTCCCGGGCCAGCGACTCCATCTCGGCCAGTGCCTCGACCCCGGCGTACCCGCCGCCGACGAAGGTGAAAGTGAGGTGGCGGCGGCGCTGGGCCGCATCGGTGGCGGCGTCGGCTACGTCGATCTGGTGAAGGAGCTGGTTGCGCAGCCAGATTGCGTCCGCCAGCGTCTTGAAGCCGACGGCCTCGTCGAGGAGCCCGGGTATGGGGAACACGGTTGGGATCGAGCCCGGCGCCAGCAGTACGCAGCGGAAGGAGACGGTGCGTTCCCCGGCACCTTCGGCGGAGATGGTGGCGGTACGGGCAGCCGGGTCCAGCGACGTCACCTCGCCGATGACGATCTCGGTACGCCGCAGCAACTCCCGCAGCGGCACCACCGCGTGGCGCGGCTCCAGCGTGCCCGAGGCGGCCTCGGGGAGCAGCGGTGAGAACAGCATGAAGTTCTCCGGCGCCACCAGCAGGACCCGGCTTCCCCGGCCCTGCATGAGCCGCTCCAGACGCTTGGCGCCCATGGCTCCGCCGAACCCGCCGCCGACCACGAGCACGTCGTATCTGTCCATGGATCTCATGGTGGCACACTGTCCGCCATGCCGGTCCGACTTTCGGCGCTACACGCCGACATCACCACGCTGGCGGTCGATGCCATCGTCAACGCCGCCAACAACTCGCTGCTCGGGGGCGGCGGCGTCGACGGGGCCATCCACCGCGCCGCCGGGCCGGAGCTCCTCGCCGTATGCCGCACCCTCGGTGGCTGCGCCACCGGGGACGCCAAGATCACCGGCGGGTACCGGTTGCCGGCCCGGCACGTGATCCACACTGTGGGACCGGTCTGGTACGGCGGCGACGAAGGTGAGCCGGAGCTGCTGGCTTCGTGCTACCGCCGCTGCATCGAGGTGGCCTCGGTCCACGCTGTCCGCACCCTGGCGTTCCCCGCCATCTCCACCGGTGCCTACGGCTACCCCATCGTCGAGGCGACGCAGATCGCCGTCGCCACCGTCCGCACCGCGACGGCAAGCCATCCCGGCATCGACGAAGTGGTCTTCTGTTGCCACTCCGGCGGCGACCTGGACGTCTACGAACGTCATCTGCTCAGCGGTACGTAGTACTTAGTACTTAGTACCGTTTCCAAACACGCCCGCCTCGACGAGCTCGACGACTCGCTCGATGTCCGGCCCGGGCGGGCGGTCGTCGGTCAGGGTCGGTACCGCCCGGCGGATGGTGGCGTGGAGGGCGGCGACAGCCGGTGCCGGCCGCAGCGGCGAGCGCTGGTCGATGCCCTGGGCGGCGCCGAGCAGTTCGATGGCAAGGATCTTGGTGACGCCGTCCAGGATGTGCTGCAGCTTGGTGGCGGCGCCGAAGCCCATCGAGACGTGGTCCTCCTGCAGGCCCGAGGTGGGGATGGAGTCGATGGACGCCGGGTGGGCGAGGATGCGGTTCTCCGCCACGATCGCGGCCGCGGTGTATTGCGTCAGCATCAGCCCGGAGTCGAGCCCGGGCGTTCCCGCCAGGAACGGCGAGAGCCCGGAGGAGCGGGTCGGGTCGAGGAGTCGGTCGGTGCGCCGCTCCGAGATGGAACCCAGCTCGGAGGCGGCGATCCCGAGGAAGTCGAGAGCGAAGGCGAGGGGCTGGCCGTGGAAGTTCCCCCCTGAGAGCACGTCGCCCTCGTCGGGGAACACGATGGGGTTGTCCACCACCGCTCCCAGTTCGATCTCGAAGACCCCGGCGGCATGGGTGATGACGTCGCGCACCGCCCCGTGCACCTGGGGCGCGCAGCGGATCGAGTAGGCGTCCTGCACGGCGTGGGTCATGTCGTCGGCGTGGGAGGCCACGATCTCCGATCCCTCCAGCAGGGCACGCATCCTGTCCGCCGAAGCCGCCTGGCCGGGGTGACGCCGCAGGGCGTGGATGCGCCGGTCGAGGGGGACGACCGACCCCAGCAGCGCCTCGATGGAGAAGGCGCAGGCGACGTCGGCCGTGTCGACCAACCTCTGAGCCCGATCCACACCGAGGACTCCCAAAGCCAGCATTCCTTCGGTCCCGTTGAGCAGGCTGAGTCCTTCCTTCGCCGAGAGCCGCAGCGGCTCCAGCCCGAGCCGGCGCAGTGCCTCGGCGGAGGGCATCTCCTCGCCGCCGAGGCGCACCGTTCCCTCGCCGATCACGGGGAGGGCCAGGTGGGCGAAGGGGGCGAGGTCGCCGGAGGCGCCAACCGATCCCTGTGACGGGACCACCGGGAGCATGTCGGCGGCGAGTTGGTCGAGAAGGCGCTGCACCACCAGAGGGCGGATGCCGGAGTGGCCCTGTGCCAGGGTGCGAGCCCGCAGCAGCAGCATCGCCCGCACCGCCTCGTCGGCCAGCCGTGTTCCGACGCCGGCGGCGTGGGAGCGGATGAGGCGGTGCTGCAGGTCGTCGACCCTGTCCGGGTCGATCGAGGTGGTCGCCAGGGCCCCGAACCCGGTGGTCACCCCGTAGACCACCCGCCGATCGGCGATGGCGTCGT
>CAZOGW010000033.1:0-11432 GCA_964579415.1 uncultured Acidimicrobiaceae bacterium
CCACCACCGGGCAGCTACATGGCCGCCGCTGGGCAGGATCTCATGGCCGCCGACATCGGCTCACCTGGCGCGATCAGACCGCATCGCGTCCGCAGTTCCCGTAGCAAGCCGATCGGACGGAGGGGGTCTTCGTCCCAGGTCCTCGTTGAGCCTGCTGCGATGCCGTGCAGGGCGCGCGATGAAGACCCCCCTCGACCCCGACTCCGCTAGCGCTCCGTCGGGCCCACTCCCCCCGTCAAAGCCCGGGGGGAGACGAAAAACCCGCGCTCCGCAAGCCCGGGGGGAGACGAAAAGCCCGCGCTCCGCAAGCCGGGGGGAGATGAAGAAGGCGCCCCTCGACCCGCCCTCCGCAAGACTTCCGGGCGGCCAACTCCAACGTCAAAGCCCGGGGGGAGACGAAGACCGGTTCACGTGGGCGAGGACGGCGTCGAGGGGTGGGGGGACGCGGTCCAGGTCGAGGGCTTGCACCAGGAAGCGGGCGTAGTTGATCTTGCGGCCGGAGCGGGTGCCCATGAAGCGCCGTAGATGCTGGACGTCGGTGCGGTCGCGCTGGGCGGGTTGGCGGCGGAAGATGTTCAGGGACCCCAGGTCTCCCTGTTCCTCTATCACCCGCTGTACCGCGACCGGGCCGAGAGCGCGGATCAACTCGTCCTCCAGGTCGGCGTCGCACACGTAGAAGCCGAGGCTCGCCATGGCGTTGCGGGTGAGCGCAGTGCCGATCCCGGCCCGCTCCAGGACGAGGCGGAAGTGGCCCTCCTCGTTGGCGTCACACAGGCCGGCGAGGTCGAGACCGAGGCCGTCCCGTCCCAGCAAGGTGAGGAAGTGCCCCAGGTTGGTGTAGCCGCCGATGGGGACGATGGCGACACCCTCGGCGTCGAGGTCGCGGCCGCGGCGAACCGCCAACACTTCCAGCGCCGCCTGGTCGCTCCACCCCTCGACCAGGATGGCGGTTCGTGCCCGTTCCGCCGCCACCAGGGCATCGGCGACGGCGGCGGTGAGAGTGGGGTCGCTGCGCTGGGCGGGACTCTCCTGGTCGGTCACCCGGCGATGCTAGGGACCGCCGGAAAGTTGGCGGACCGTCTCGGCGACGCGGCCGGCGCGGGTCTGCGGGCGCTTGGCGTCCAGGATCCACCACAGGTACTGCTTCTTCCTCGAGGCGGCGAGAGCGTCGTAGGCGGCCCGGGCTCCCGGCGCCCCCGCCAGGGCTGCGGCAAGGTCCTCCGGTAGCACCAGCGCCTCGACCTCGTCCCAGCGCGACCACGACCCGTCGGCCTTGGCAGCCTCGATGACAACCCGTCCGGCGTCGGTCATGCGGCCCTCGCCCTCCAGCCGCTCGATGCGCTGCTTGGTGAGCGGCGACCACACCCCGCCCGGACGCCGCGGCGAGAACCACTGGATGGTGCGGTCGTCGTCGAGGCGCTTGGTGAGGCTGTCGATCCAACCGAAGCACAACGCCTCGAGCACCAATTCGTCGTAGATCGGGCCGGTCACGGCGCTCGACTTCTTGCGGAAGACCACCCACGCCCCCTCCCGCCGCGCCGGATTGGCGGCCAGCCAGGCACGCCACTCCTCCGACGTGCCCGGGACCAGCACTTCCTTCCCGTTGGGAGAGGGTGGTTCGGGCAGGTCGGTTATGTGGACCACGTCAGGCAATCGGGTTCCTCACCCCGACGAGGCGGAAGCGGTTGGCGACGAACGCCGGGTCGGTGAGGGAGGCGTTGCCCGCCGGGTTGGCACCGGTGACATGGAAGTCGCTGTAGGCGGCCGACTGGTTGACGAAGAGCCCACCGGTCAGGTTGAACGCCACCGACACCCCTGCCTCGACGGCAGCGTCTTCAGCCCGGCGCTGCACCTCGTCGTCGGTGGTGTAGACCAGCCAGGTGATGGCGCCGTGATCCCGGGCCGATTCGATGGCCAGGGCCAGGCTCTCCTCGGTTCCCGACGTGGGGACCACGTACACCACCGGCCCGAACATCTCCCTCTCGTAGACGTCCTTGTCGGTGGCGGGCACCTTGACCACCACCGGGGTGCGCACCACCGCCCCGGGGAATGCCGGGTTGACCACGACCCGGGACGCCAGCAGCACCTCGCCGCTGCCGGCGGCGTCGTCGATGCGGCGCAGCGTGTCGGCCGCTTTGATGGCGCCGAGGATGTCACCGGCGCGGCCGTCGTCGGAGAGGAGTCCCTCGATAGCCGACGCCAGCCCGCCGGCTACGGCGTCGAAACCGAGGTGCTCGCCGCCGGCGTCGATGCCCTCTGCCGGGATGAAGACGTTCTGCGGCGTGGTGCACATCTGGCCGGAGTACATGCTCATCGACACCGACAGGTTGCGCACGACTCCCTTGAGGTCGTCGACGGAGTCGATCACCACCGAGTTGATGCCCGACTTCTCGGTGAACACCGGGGCGTGGGTGACGTTCTCCTCGAGCCAGGTGCCGAAGGCCGACCCGCCGGTGTAGTCGACGATGCCCACCCGCGGATCGAGGACCAGTTCCTTGGCCACCGGCCCGCTGGGGGGATCGACCAGGAGCGTCACCAGGTTGGGATCGAAGCCCGCCTCGGCGAGGACGTCGCGGGTCACCTCGACGAAGATCGCCAGCGGCAGGATGGCGCCGGGGTGCGGCTTGACGATGACCGCGTTGCCGGTGGCCAGGCTGGCGAAGATGCCCGGGTACCCGTTCCAGGTGGGAAAGGTGGACACACCGAGCGTGACGGCGACGCCCCGGGGCCGCAGCCGCCAGTGCTTGTCTATGACGATGGGATCGCGACCACCCTGTGGCTTCTCCCATCGCGTCATGCGGGGAAGCCGGGTGGTCTCGGCATGGGCGTAGGCGACGGCCTCGAGTGCCCGGTCGAGGGCGTGCGGGC
This sequence comes from uncultured Acidimicrobiaceae bacterium, assembly GCA_964579415.1. GTDB lineage: Bacteria > Actinomycetota > Acidimicrobiia > Spongiisociales > UBA5794 > CAZOGW01. Next base: position 2,869 of record CAZOGW010000033.1, read on the forward strand.
CGCCTGCCTGGAAGGCCATGAGGAATGCCTGCCCGGTGGTGTGCATCACCGCGTAGGCCATCTCGAAGCTGTGGCGGGAGAGGCGGTCGAGGATCTCCAGCAACACGCCGGCGCGAGTGTTGGGACCGACCGCGGCCCAACCCGGCATGGCGGCAGCCGCAACTCCGAGGAGCTGGTCGGGTGTGGAGTCGGGGTAGGTGATCCCCAGGTCCATGCCGTAGGGGGACGTCTCGGTGACGGTGGTGGAGCCTTTCGCCGGCTGGCCCTCTACGGTGAAGGGCTCGCCCAACCGGGCCCGGAACGCAGCTTCACCCTCTGCGTTGGCGGCGTCGCCGTAGGCTCGGGGGCTCTCCGGGTAGGCGCTCCAGTAGGTCCGGGTGCGGATGGCGTCGAGCGCCTTGTCGAGCGTCCCCTTGTACTGGTCATAGAGGTCAGCCATCAATTCTCCTTACCTACCTAGTACCTAGTACTTAGTACTTAGTACCAATCTTTCAGACTCGTTCCAACATGATTGCTATCCCCTGGCCGACGCCGATGCACATGGTGGCCACGGCCCGCCGGGCGTCGCGGTGGTGCAGTTCGTGCACCGCGGTGAGGACGAGCCGGGCGCCGCTCATGCCGAGGGGATGCCCCAGGGCGATGGCCCCGCCGTTGGGATTGACATGCCCGGCGTCATCGGGGATCCCGAGCTGACGCAGGCACGCCAGCGCCTGGGAGGCGAACGCCTCGTTGAGCTCAACGACATCGACATCGCCGAGGGAGACACTGGTCCGCTCCAGGAGCTTGCGGGTCGCCGGCACCGGGCCGGTGCCCATGATCCGCGGCGGCACCCCGGCCACGGCCATCGACCGCACCCGGGCCCGCGGGGTGAGCCCGTGACGCTCCACCGCCGCCTCCGAAGCGACGATGAGGGCGGCCGCACCGTCGTTGATGCCGGAGGCGTTTCCGGCGGTGACACTGCCGCCGGGGAAGATGGGCCGCAGGCCTGCCAGCGCCTCTGCGGTGGTGCCGGGGCGGGGGTGCTCGTCGGTGTCCACCTTCGCCGGGTCACCTCGCCGCTGCGGCACCTCGACGGCGACGATCTCCTGCGCCAGCCGTCCCGAGGCCATTGCCTCGGCAGCCCGCACCTGGCTGCGCAGGGCGAATGCATCCTGGTCCTGGCGGGAAACGGACAGTTCGGCGGCCACGTTCTCGGCGGTCTGCGGCATCTCGTCGCGGCCGAACATCTGCTTCATGCGGGGGTTGACGAAGCGCCACCCGATGGTGGTGTCGTACATCTCGGTGCCCCGGTCGAAGGCGGAGGCGGCCTTGGGGATGACCTTGGGAGCCCGGCTCATCGACTCGACTCCTCCGGCGACGACGAGGTCTGCCTCCCCGGCGCGGATGGCGCGGGCGGCGAGGCCCACCGCCTCCATGCCCGAGCCGCAGAGCCGGTTGACGGTGGAGCCGGGCACGGTGACCGGCATCCCGGAGAGCAGCGCCGCCATGCGGGCCACGTTGCGGTTGTCCTCCCCCGCCTGGTTGGCGCAGCCCAGGATCACGTCGTCGGCGGCCTCCCAGTCGACGGCACGGTTGCGCTCCATGAGGGCGGTGATCACGTGGGCGGCGAGATCGTCGGGGCGCACCGCCGACAGGGCGCCGCCGAAGCGGCCGATCGGGGTACGCACGCCGTCGCAGACGAAGGCCTCGGTCATCTGGTCAGTCCTCTCCCTCTCCGGCCCGTAGCTTCCCTCCGGCGAGGGCGAGGGTACGGAGCATGCCGGCGGCGCGGTAGCGCTCTTCGCCGTAATGATCCCTCAGATTGTCGAGCACGGTAACGACTTCGGCGATGCCGATGCGGTCGGCCCATTCCAGCGGGCCCATCGGGTAGTTGGTGCCGAGGCGCATGGCGGTGTCGAGGTCGGAGACGGTGGCGACGCCCAGGGTGACGGCGTCGGCAGCGACCGAGGCCAGTTGGGCGACGATGCGCATCAGCACCAGACCGGGCGTGTCGGCCACCACCGAAGCCATCACCGGAAGGACCAGGGCGCCCCAACCGGCCGGGTCCCCGCTCGCCTGGGTCGCCGAGGCGAGGGCGACCCGCTCGGCGGTCCGCCAGTCGGCGACGAGGTCGAGCACCGCCACCTCGGCGGTGCCGAACTCCCCCGACGCGGCCAGCGCGGTCGCCGTCCTGCCGTCGGTCGGCACCAGGACCGCAGGGCCGATGCGCAGATGCCCCGTCCCGGTGCCGGCGTCAGCCCGGGTCACAGCGATCCCGGCGTGCTCCAGGCGGTCGACCAGGCCGATGGCATGGCGCAGGTCACCGTGGACGGTGACGGGGGGCAGCGGCTCCCGCGATGCCACCCGGGTGCTGTGGACCGTCTCGTCGTCGCCACTGTCACCCGAGTAGTCGTAGAAGCCCCGGCCGGTCTTGCGTCCCAGCCGGCCGGCGTCCACCAGTCCCTGCTGCACTGCGCTGGGGGCGAAACGGGGGTCGTGGAAGGTCTGGGCGTACACCGACTTCGAGACCGCCAGGTTGACGTCGATACCGACGAGGTCCATCAGGGAGAACGGGCCCATGCGGAAGCCGCCGGCACCGGTGACGACGGCGTCGATGGTGGCGGCGTTGGCAACGCCTTCGGCGAGCAGGCGCAGCCCCTCGCCATAGAACGGCCGGGCGATCCTGTTGACGATGAACCCCGGTGTGGAGGCGCAACGCACCGGGGTCTTCCCCCAGGCGGCGGCGGTGGCGAAGGCGATCTCGGCCACGACGGGGTCGGTGGCGTCGCCGATCACGATCTCGATCAAGGGCATCACCGGCGCCGGGTTGAAGAAGTGCATGCCCACCACCTGGTGGGGGCGCGCCAATCCGGCGGCGATGGCGGTGACGGAGAGAGACGACGTGTTGGTGGCGAGGATGGCGTCGCTGGCGACGATCCCCTCCACGTCGGAGAGCAGATCGCGCTTGACTTCGAGATCTTCGACGACGGCTTCGATCACCAGGCCCGGGCTGCCGATCTCGGCGAGGTTGCGCACCGGGGTGAGCCGGCCGGTGACGGCGGCGACCTCGGCGGCGGTGCGGCGCCCCCGGGCCACGGAGGCTTCGAGGCGGGTGACGACCGAGCTGACGGCCACCTCGGCGAGCCCGGGGACGGCGTCGAAGACGACCACGGTGTGCCCGGCCTCGGCGGCCACCTGGGCGATGCCGGCGCCCATGGTACCGGCTCCGAGGACGGCGACCGGCGTGTCGCGAGGTAGGGCGGTCACCGTCCGGTGAACTCCGGTGAGCGCTTGTCCATGAATGCCGCCACCCCTTCCCGGTAGTCGTCGCTGCGGCCGAGGGCGCGCTGCAGGTTCCGCTCCAGGTCGAGCTGCTCGGACAGCGTGTTTCCCGGCGAGGCGTCCAGGGCCTGCTTTACCGCGGCGAAACCGGCGGTGGGACCGGCGGCAAGGCGGGCGGCCAGATCGGCGACGGTCCCGGCCAGCGCTCCGTCGTCGACGACGTCCCAGATGAGGCCCCACTCCAGAGCCTGCCCGGCACCAAGTGGGTCGCCGAGGAGCGCCAGGCCCCGTGCCCTGGCGTGACCCACCAGCCGGGGCAGGATGTGGGTACCGCCGGAGTCGGGGATGAGCCCGATGCGTGCGAACGACTGGATGAAGCGGGCGGAGCGGGCGGCGATGACGATGTCGCCGGCCAGGGCCAGGTTGGCGCCGGCGCCGGCGGCGACGCCATTGACGCCGACGACCACCGGCTTGGCCATGCCGCGCACCAGCCGGATCACCGGGTTGTAGCGATTCTCCAGCGACTCGCCGAGGTCGACCCCCGCCTCTCCGGGAGCCACCGCACGGTCACCCAGGTCCTGACCGGCGCAGAAGCCGCGCCCGGCGCCGGTGACGACGACACAGCGGACCGATTCGTCGCCGGCCGCTGCCTCCAGCGCCGTACGGAAGTCGTCCAGCATCGCCGCGGTGAACGAGTTGAGCTTGTCGGGACGGTTCAGTGTGATCGTGACGGCATCGCCGTCACGGCTGACGAGGATGTGCTCGTCCACTGCCGGTTCCTCTCCCACCTCACCTCCGGGTCGACGCGCCGCCCATGCTACGCGGTCAACCGCCGCCTTCTGTCCATGGGTCGACCACGGTGACGCCGGTGTCCTCGAAGTCCCGCACATTGCGCGTCGCCAGCAGCGCCCCCCGGCTCCGGCAGATGGCGGCGATCTGCGCGTCTGCCCGCGAAATCGGTCTCCCGCGGCCCTCCCTCCCGACCACGATGTCTGCGTAATGACCAGCCGCGGCTCCGTCGAAGGGCACGATACGCCGGTGGAATACCTCCTCGAGTATCGTCACCATCTCGACCTCGAGCTTCCGCTGCCGGCGTCCGGGAGGTAGGCGGGCCACTCCGTACAGCACCTCTGCCACAGTGATGGCGGTCAGGTGAAGGTCGTCCCGGCGCTGGCGGTCGACCCAGCCCTGAACCCCGGACACAATCCGGGCCCTGGAGAGCTCAGACACGACATTCGTATCGAGCACTATCACTCGGGGAACTCCGCCGCTCGCGGCATGTCGCTTCGGTCGGGTGGCTCGAAGTCGTCCCAACCACCGATGGCCGCGAACCGCTCGTGAATCCAGGTGCCCAATCCGGTCGAAGGCACCTCGCCCCGACGCTCATCGAGCGCCTCCTCAAGGATGGCGCGAACCTCTGCCTCCATCGAGCGACCCTTCTCGGCGGCCCGCACACGCAGTCTCGCCTTTAGTCCCTCATCGATGCCGCGGATGGTGAGTGTTGCCATGGTTGCCATCCTCCCAACGTATGCCCGGGGTTCCAGCTGATCAACGCCTGCGTTGCTGTCAATGCTAGCAAACCGACGGCATCTGCCCTCAGCACGTACGATCGCTCCATGAGCAGTGCGTACGGGCGGGTTGTCGACAATCCGTGCGGGTGCCTGGACGACTCGGACCCGCAGGTGCGACGGATCGCGGTGGCCGCGTGCGCCGGGAGCAGTGAGGCGACCGCCGAGCACCAGGCGCTGATCACCGAACTCCTCACCTCCGATCCCGAGGCGATGGTACGGGCCGAGGCGGCCGAGGCGCTGGGAACAATGGGAGCGCCCGCAGTCGCCGAGCTGCTCGCCGCCGCCGCAGATCCCGACGTGAGAGTGGTCGAGGCGGTTGCGACGGCCCTGGGGGAACTGGAGGACCCGGCGGCGGTGCCATGGCTCGTCGAGGCGGCGACTGCCCACGAGGACCGCCTGGTGCGGGAAGCGGCGGTGGTGGCCCTGGGAGCGATCGGCGACCGGCGGGCGCTGCCGGTGCTGCTCGATCTGGTGGTCTCGGCTCCACCGCAGGTGCGCCGCCGCACCGTGGTCGCCCTCACCGCCTTCGACGACCCCTCCGTCGTCCCCGCCCTGAGGAAGGCCACCGAGGACCGCAACCCCATGGTTCGCGAGGTGGCGATCATGGCTGTGGGAGTGGAGCCCAGGGACGGTTGGGAGCCGATCACCTTCGGCGAGTGAGTGGTCTGTACCTGGTACCTGGTCCCGGCGGCCGTGCCAGAATCGCTCCGACACTCCCCGACCGAAAGGAACCACCGCCATGGCCGAGGTCCTTCTCTTCCATCATGCACTGGGGCAGACCCCCGGGTTCCTGGCGTTCGCCGATGAGCTGCGCGGCGCAGGGCACACGGTCCACACACCCGACCTGTTCGACGGCCGCACCTTCGCCACCCTCGAGGAGGGTATGGCCTTCGCCACGGAGATGGGATTCGGCGAGATCATCGAGCGGGGGACGCGCGCCGCCGAGCTGCTGCCCGCCGAACTGGTGTACGCCGGGTTCTCGCTCGGTGTGGTGGTCACCCAGAAGCTGGCACAGACCCGGCCTGGCGCCCGCGGCGCCCTCCTGTTCTACTCCTGCGTTCCCGCCGAGGAGTTCGGGTCGTGGCCGGACGGTGTGCCCGTACAGATCCACGGCATGGACGCAGATCCGTTCTTCGTCGACGAGGGCGACCTCGACGCCGCCCGCTCCCTCGTCGAGACCACCGGGCAGGCCGAGCTGTTCCTCTACCCGGGCGACCAGCACTACTTCGCCGATGCGAGCCTCCCGTCCTACGATCCCGAGGCGGCGGCCCTGCTCACCGAACGGGTACTGGTCTTCCTCGGCAATCGCTGATCGGTACTTGGTACTTGGTACTTGGTACTTCGTATCGCGTAGTACCAAGTACCAAGTACTAAGTACCCCCCTCTCCGCGATGCCTCAAGTCCTCCCGCACCCACTCTGCCCCACCCACCCAATGCTCCTTCTTCCAGATGGGGGCGCGGTGTTTCAGCTCGTCGATGATGTAGCGGGCCGCGTCGAAGGCTTCGGCGCGGTGGACCGACGACACGGCGACCGCCACCGCCACACCGGCGAGGTCGACGATCCCGGTGCGGTGGACCGCCGCCACCTTTTGCACCGGCCACCTCTGCCGTGCCTCCGCCACCACCGTGGCGATGACTCCCTCGACCACACCTTCGTAGGCCTCGTACTCGAGATGGGTGACGCCGTCGGCGTCCTGGCTGTGGTCCCGGGCCGTGCCCAGGAACAGCACCACGGCACCACAGGACGGATCGGTGACGTGGCCCACCACCGCGGCGACGTCGATGCGGTCGGCGGCGATGGCGACGAGATCCCGTCCGGATTGCGGCTGTGAGGTCATACAATCCTCTCGTGGACAGATTCATCGACATCGAGGACATCCGGGTGGCGGCCCGTGGCGCCGACGATACCGTCGCGCTCCCGCCGGGTCGACGCTGCCGGCCCGGCAACTGAGAGCCGCGCCGTGGACGAGAGCATCTTCGACAAGCTCTTCGAGCTCTTCCAGGCCCCAGGCCCGATCAACTGGCGCCTCGCCGGCGAGGTTCGCAAGAGCGTCGCCGGGGCCGCCGAGCCGATCGAACCGCAGCTTGCCGAGGAATACCTGGAGTTGGCGCTGGCGGCACACATGCGGCTCGCTCCCGTCAGCCACCTCGAGCTGAGCACGCCGGGCAACCTCCGCCCGGTCGACGGGGCCACCTGGGCCGAGCTCAACGGCGAGAGCTTCCGCTACGCCCTCGAGCCGCTGGCGGGCAAGCTGGGCATGGGCAGTCTCGTCGATCCTTCCAGCCCGCTGTCGTCCATGCTGGCCCCGATGGGCCCTGCCATCCTGGGGATGCAGGCGGGAACGATGGTGGGCTTCATGGCGCACCGGGTGCTGGGCCAGTTCGACACCGGCCTCCCTGCGCTGGACCAGGACGACCTGTTCCTGGTGGTTCCCAACGTCGAGCAGTTCGCCACCGAGCACTCTCTCGATCCTCGCCAGGTACGGCTGTGGGCGGTGGCGCATGAGGTGGCGCACAACGCTCTCGTCGACCTGGGCTGGCTCTCCGACCACGTCAGGTCCACCCTGGAGGCCTACCTCGGCTCGGTGAGCTTCGATCCGTCCAAGCTCACCGACGCCCTCTCCGGCATCGAGGACCCCTCCCAGATCGAGGCGATCGCCGGCGGCAGCAGCGGCATGGCGGAGCTTCTCGGCGCCGAGAGTGATACCTCGCTGCTGGCGCCGGTGCAGGCGGCGCTCGCCGTCATCGAGGGCTACGGCGACCACCTGGTACGGCGGGCCACAGCCGACATCCTCCCCCAACTCGACCAGCTCGAGGAGTCGGCGGCAAGGCGCCGGGCCGAGCCCGACCAGGCGGAGCAGTTCCTCCAGCAGCTCACCGGCCTCTCGCTGGAGCGGCACCGGGCGCGTGACGCCGCCGGGTTCTTCACCGAGATCGAGCGCCGCTGGGGCGAAGGCACCCCCGACAAGGTCTGGTCCGGCCCCGACGCTCTGCCCACCCTCGAAGAGCTCGCCGACCCCGTAGGCTGGGCCGCCCGTGTTCTTCTTACCTAGTACCTAGTACCTAGTACCTAGTACTTAGTACCTGTCAAGCTTCCACCCGGTAGCCCACCCCGCGCACCGTCGCTATCTCCGGAGCCCCTTCCACCTTCTCCAGCTTGCGGCGGAGCCGGCGGATGTGCTGGTCGAGGGTCTTGGAGTCGGTCCAGCCGATCCCCCACACCTCGTCGAGCAGGTCGGCGCGGGTGACGATACGGCCGGGACGGATCATCAGCATGCGCATCAGCTCGAACTCCTTGCGGGGGAGGGCGAAGGTCTCGTCCTCGATGCGCAGCTCATACCGGGTGGGGTCCAGCACCGCGGCGCCCACGGCGAGCACGCTCTCCTCGGGCTCGATGACGGTGTTGCGCCGCACCGCCGCCCGGATGCGGGCGACCAACTCCCGTAGCGAATAGGGCTTGGTCAGGTAGTCGTCGGCCCCCAGCTCGAGGGCGGTGACGATGTCGGACTCGGCGTCCTTGGCCGACAGCACGATCACCGGCACCTCCGACTCGGCACGGATGCGCTTGAGCACGTCGATGCCGGACAGTCCGGGGAGCATCAGGTCGAGGAGCACCACGTCGGGATGGACCTGGCGGAACGTGTCGAGCCCGACACGGCCGTCGACGGCGGCGTGCAACTTCAAGCCGTCTTTGGTCAACGCAACGTCGACGGCGTCCACGTAGCTCTGCTC
>CAZOGW010000033.1:11532-26275 GCA_964579415.1 uncultured Acidimicrobiaceae bacterium
CGCTCCCGCACCGTCTCGTCGGTGGCCTCGCCGAGAGCCTCCACCAGCACCGCCAGGGCGCCCACCGGCGTCTTCAGCTCGTGGCTGGCGTTGGCGACGAAATCGCTGCGGATGGCATCGATGCGTTCCCGGTCGGTGATGTCCACGACGTGAACCACCACACCTCGCCCGACGTCGGGCGGCAGGGGCTCCACCCCGATTCGCAACAGCCGACGCTCCGGCTCGAACACCTCCACGGTGGCCTCGGACGCGGCGCCGCCGACCAGCACCTCACCGGCCTGGCGGCGCAGCCGCGCCCCTACCGCCGCCTCGCCGTGGCGGCCCTCCAGCAACAACCGCACCGAGGCGGTGGCGAACAGCATCTCCAGGTTGGGGCCGAGCACGAGCACGCCATCGGGCAGGCGCTCCATCGCGGTGCGTATGACGGCGTTGTTGCGCACCGCCGAGTCGCGCTCGGCGGCCAGTTCGTGGATGGCTGCCCGCAACGACTGCGGCTTCCTGCCCAGAGCGTCGGTGGCGTCCTGGACGGCTCCCCGCCGTTCCTCCTCGGTAACCACCACGCGGGCGCGCCACCGCCACGCCAGGACCAGGCATGCCAGACCGGCAATGCCCAGCGCCACCATCACGATCGTCTCCATGGTGCCCATCCGTCTTCGATGCTACGGGCATACCGGGGCGTGGCAATGCCGATCCGGCCCTTACCGGGCAGAATTCAATTCGAGTTCACCTGGGGACCCGTTTCCGGTCAAGGCTCTCCCTTACGTTCCATCGTGGCGCCGAGCCAGGCGCCCATGAAGGTCCCCAGTTAGGAGCATCCAACGATGAACTCAAGGTATCGGCGCCTCGCAGCACTGCTGGCGCTCGTTCTGGTGCTGGCCGCCTGTGGGGGCGACAGCGGTTCCACCACTACGACGGCGGCAGACGGCGGCGCCACGACGGCGCCCGCCGACACCGATGCGTCGGGGGGCGACCTCACCGGCAGCATCGTCGTATCGGGATCCTCGACCGTTGAGCCGATCACAGCCCGCGTCGGTGAGGCTTTCGACGGTTCGAACCCCGGCGTCGCCACGTCCGTGGAAGGCCCCGGCACCGGTGACGGGTTCGCCCGCTTCTGCAACGGCGAGACCGACATCTCGGACGCGTCACGTCCCATCTCCGAGGAGGAGACGGCGAACTGCGAGACCAACGGCGTCGACTGGGTCGAGCTCAAGGTCGCCGTCGACGGCATCTCCGTGCTCACATCCCATGACAACGCCAACGTCTCGTGCCTGGCCTTCACCGACATGTACGCCCTGCTCGGGCCCGAATCGGAGGGTTTCGCCACATGGGCGGACGCCAACGACCTGGGTGCGGAGCTGGGAGCCCCCCACGCGCCCTACCCGGACGACGACCTGGTGATCACCGCCCCCGGTGAGGAGTCCGGCACCTTCGACACCTTCGTCGAGATCGTGATCGCCGACATCGCCGAGGAGCGGGCCACCGACGAGACGACCCGCGTCGACTACAACGCCTCCGCCAACGACAACGTGATCATCCAGGGCATCGCCGACAACCCCGGCTCCCTCGGCTGGGTGGGCTTCGCCTTCTACGAGGAGAACGCCGATACGGTGAAGGCCCTCGAGGTCGACAACGGCGAGTCGGGCTGTGTAGCCCCAACCGCGGAGACGATCGCCTCCAACGAGTACCCGATCTCCCGGGACCTGTTCATCTACGTGAACACGACCGACCTGGCCGCCCGCGCCGAACTGGTCGCCTTCGTCGACTACTACCTGTCGGACACCGGCATCGCCAGCGTCGCCGATGCCGGCTACGTCAGCCTCACCGCCGACGCCCTCGGTGAGACCCGGGCGGCATGGGAGGGCGTCAAGCCGTAGCGGGACAGAGAGGTCTTCCCTCGGGGGCCCGGGCTGCCAGCTCGGAACCACGGCGCCCGGGTCCCCGAGCACCTCCTACCCTGGTAGACAGCCCATGACCTCCTCCACCGTCGACCTCACCGGGGACAAGCGCCGCCGCAGGCGCGAACGGCGGGTGCGTGCCGTCTTCGGCATCGCCTCCGGCATCTCGATCCTCATCTCGATCCTCATCGTGGTGGCGCTCGTCGGAGAGGCATGGGCCTTCCTCTCCCAGATCGACCTGAGCTCCCTGTGGGCGGACGGCTGGTTCCCCCGCCGCGGCCGGTTCCAGATCTGGGCGCTCATCGTCCACACCCTGATGGTCACCGGTATCGCCATGCTGGTGGCCATCCCCTTCGGCCTCGGTTCGGCGATCTACCTATCCGAGTACGCCCATCCCAACGCCCGCCGCATCCTCAAGCCGACACTCGAGATCCTCGCCGGCATCCCCTCGGTGGTCCTCGGCTTCTTCGCACTGCAGTTCATAACCCCGAACATCGTGCGCGGCCTGTTCCCGGGTGCCCAGAGCGCCAACTTCCTTGCCGCCGGCATCGGCGTCGGCATCCTCATCGTGCCGCTGATCGCCTCGGTGTCGGAGGACGCCATGCGGGCGGTGCCGGCTGCCCTCCGGGAAGCGTCCTACGGACTCGGCGCCAAGCAGTGGCACACATCGCTGCGGGTGGTGTTCCCCGCCGCCATCTCCGGGATCATCGCCGCCATCATCCTCGGAATGTCCCGAGCTATCGGCGAGACCATGATCGTGGCGCTGGCGGCCGGGCTCAACGGCATCCTCACCTTCAACCCCACCGAGGGCGGGCTCACCATGACGGGCGCCATGGCCAACCTGGCGGTCGGCTCCGATCAGGTGGCGGGCGACGTGGCCGCCTTCCAGTCCCTGTTCTTCGTCGGTCTGGTGCTGTTCATCATCACATTCGCACTCAACATCATCAGCGGGCGCGCGGTCCGCCGTTACCGGCAGAGGTACTGAAGGTGACAACCCGAACCGCCCTTCCCACCACCACCGACCTGGTTCGCCGCTCCCTGGAGGGCAAGCGCTTCAGCCTGGCCAACACTCTCATCACGGGCGCCATGCTGCTGTCGCTGCTGTTCTCGCTGGTGATCCTGGTGACGCTGCTCAGCGACACCCTGCTCAAGGCCCTCCCGGTGTTCCGGACCCGGGGCGCGTCGTTCATCACCAGTCCGCTGTCGCCGGACGCCGCAACGGCGGGGATCCTGCAGGGCATCATGGGCTCGCTGGCGCTGATCGCGCTCGCCATCGTCATAGCCGCCCCGCTCGGCGTCGCCGCCGCCGTCTACCTGGAGGAGTACGCCCGGGACACCCGCTTGACCCGCATCATCAATGCCAATATCCGCAACCTGGCCGGAGTGCCCTCCATCGTCTACGGCATCCTCGGCCTGTTCCTCTTCGTCAACGTCATCATGAAGGGCGTGTTCGGGATGAGCGCCGGCATCGGTGGCCGCAACCTGATCGCCGGTGGCCTGACCCTGGCGGTGCTCGTACTTCCGATCATGATCATCACCACCTCGGAGGCTCTGCGGGCGATACCGTCGGGCCTGCGCGAGGCATCGCTCGGGGTCGGCGCCACCCGATGGGAGACGATCCGCCACCATGTGCTGCCGGTCGCCCTGCCTGCCATCCTCACCGGCTCGGTGCTCACCGTCGCCCGAGCCTTCGGAGAGTCGGCTCCACTGCTGCTGGCCGGGGCGCAGCTCTCGCTGTTCTTCTCGGTCGCCCGGGACGCCAACTTCTTGGACCTCATCTCCAACCAGCCGTATACGGCGCTGCCCGTCATCATCTACAACTTCGCACGGCAGCCCCAGCAGGAGTTCGTCCAGTTGACGGCGGCCGCGATCATCGTGCTGCTGGTCATGCTGCTCACCCTGAACACCGTCGCCATCCTGGCGCGAGACCACTACGAGCGAAAGATATGAGCGAGGAGATCCGGGAAGTGGGTACCGAAGAGTTGACCGAGGCCCCGGTGGAGCCGGATGCGACCTCGGAGAAGCCGGAGGTCGCCCCTCCGGCCGATGCCGACACCGGGGCGCGGCTGACACACGCCATCGAGACGAGAGAGGCCCCGGCAGCGGGCACCGAGGAACCGGCCGCCCGGGAGACGGTGTTCGACACCGATAAACTCAACGTCTACTACGGCAGCTTCCGCGCCGTGCGCGATGTGACCATGGTGGTTCCGGGCAACCAGATCACCGCCCTGATCGGCCCCTCGGGATGCGGGAAATCGACCGTCCTGCGGTGTTTCAACCGGATGAACGACCTCATCGAATCTGCCCGCGTCGACGGTTTGGTCAGGTACCACGGCGTCAACCTCTACGGCGACTCCGTCGACCCGGTGGAGGTGCGGCGCCGCATCGGGATGGTATTCCAGAAACCCAACCCGTTCCCCAAGTCGATATTCGAGAACGTCGCCTTCGGTCCCCGCATCGCCGGCATCAAGACGAACTTCGACGACCTGGTGGAACAGTCCCTGCGTAAGGCGGCGCTGTGGGACGAGGTGAAGGACAAGCTCAAGGAGTCCGGACTGGCACTCTCCGGCGGCCAGCAGCAGCGACTCTGTATCGCCCGCGCCATCGCCACCAGCCCTGACGTTCTTCTCATGGACGAGCCCTGCTCTGCCCTCGACCCGGTGGCCACAATGCGCATCGAAGAGTTGATGCTCGAGCTCAAGCGCGACTACACCATTGTCATCGTGACGCACAACATGCAACAGGCGGCACGGGTGAGCGACGGGACCGCGTTCTTCAATGTCAAGATCGACGAAGCGGGCCAGCGCACCGGGCACCTCGTCGAATACGCTCCCACCAACAAACTGTTCACCAACCCCGACGAAAAGGCCACCGAGGACTACATCACCGGCCGATTCGGATAGGACGAGATATACATGACGACCCTGGGCCCCACTCCGGCGGAACCGCTCGCAGAGGACCTACGCTCAAATTTCGACAAGGAACTGGACGCGATCCAGCAGGGCCTGGTCGAAATGGGCTCGCTGGTGACGGACAACCTCCGGCGCGCCGGCGAGGCCATGCGGGAGGCCCGCTTCGACCTCGTCGGCGAGGTGCGGACCACCGACAACGAGATCAACGCCCGCTACGTGGAGTTGGAGCGGCGCATCTTCGAGACCCTGGCGCTGCAGGCGCCGGTGGCGAGGGACCTGCGCTTCCTCATCGCTTCCACCCGGATCCTCTACGAGCAGGAGCGTTCCGGGGACCTGGTGGTGAACTGCATCAACATGCTGGAGCGCGAGGACGGTTTCCCCGACCTGCCGGCGCTGACCGCGCTGCTGTCGCGAACCGTCGACGCCTCGGCCCGGGTATTCGCCGCCTCGGTGGACGCCATCGCCGACATGAACCCCAAGGCAGGACGCAGCCTCGACCGTGCCGACGACGAGGTCGACGATCTGGTGAGCCAGTGGTACACCATGATCTCCGCCGAGGCGGAGCAGATCGGCCTGGAGACCGCCATCGCCCTGTCCAGGGTGGGTCGCTACCTGGAACGCATCGCCGACCACGCGGTCAGCGTCGGCGACAACATCACCTACGTCTCCACCGGCGAGTATCCCAACACGCACCGGCCGATCCCTTCAGACGAAGTCTGAGGGGGCGGCGTACCTAGTACTAAGTACTAGGTACTAAGTACTAGGTACTAAGTACTTGGTACTAAGTACTACGTCTGACGAGAGCAGGGAACGTCGCGACTCCCAGCCGTGGTCGGGCGATTGCTTTGGACATGAAGAGGGGGTGCCGTCCCCTCGAGAACGGCACCCCCCTACCAGTACCAAGTACCTGGTTCTATGGGATGCCCACCGTGGTCTCGCAGGCGGCGCCGGTGTCGGTCCCCGCGCCACCGTTGCAGGTGTCCTTCCCGGCCCCTCCGTTGAGCTTGTCGTTACCGGCGTCGCCAAACAGCCTGTCGTTACCGGCACCACCGTTCAACGTGTCCTTGCCCCCACCCCCACGCAACGTGTCATTCCCCGCATCACCATTCAGCTTGTCGTCACTACCGCCACCCGACAGCAGATCATTGCCCGCACCGCCATGCAACGTGTCCTTCCCCGCATCACCGAACAGCCCGTCATGGCCCTTGCCGCCCTTGAGCGTGTCGTTGCCGCCACCGCCATACAACTTGTCGGCGTTGGGCCCACCCTCGAGAGTGTCCTTACCGGCATCACCGAACAAGATGTCGTCACCGACACCGCCGTAGAGCTTGTCGTTGCCGCCACCACCGCAGATCACATCGACACCGCCCTTGCCGTTCACGACGTCGTTGCCGGCACCGGCATGAATGATGTCCGGACCACTGGTCCCGTTGATCGTCTCACCCTTCGACGAACCCGACCTGGTCACCGCCAACCCACGGCACAACTTCTTACCCGAACCGACATGCTTGGCGTAGATGTCGGTGTCGCCGAACTTGTCGGCGCTGACCAGGTTCGACGAGGACGAAAGGAAGACCACCCGGGAGCCGTCGTTGGAGATGAAGCTCGGGTAGCTGTTGCCATTGCCCTTCTTGCCGCTCTTCGTCCGCGACACCAGGGACACGGCGCCGCTACTCACCGTCTTCACGTACACGTCGATCTTGTTGTCGCTGTCCCCGCTCGACAGGTTGGTCGCCCCGCTGTGGAACGCCACCTTCGCACCGTCGCCGGAGATGCTGGGGACGTTGGACGAGGAATTGGCGACAGCCCCGCCGGCAGAGAGTGACACCAACTTGATGGCACCCGACGAGAGCGTCTTCACGTAGACCTGACCCAACCCGAAGGTGGACGTCGACGTCAGGTTGTTGGAGAACGAGTCGAACGCCACCTTGAGACCCGTGTCGGAGATGGACGGGTTGCGGCTGTCCATGTCCCCCTTCTTCCCCGACGAACTGGCCGAGGCCAGGATGACGTTGCCCGACGCCAGATCCTTCACGTAGACGTCGTTCTTGAAGTCCTTGTCCTTCGCATTGAGATTGGTGGCGGTGGTGTGGAATGCCACCCGGGCCCCGTTGCCGGAAATGTCGGGCCGGCCGTGCTGACCGTCGGCCTTCTTGCCGGCCTTGGTGCTCGACGCCAGCCACACCTCGCCGGTGACCAGGTCCTTCACGTAGATGTCGGCGGCGGCGTCCTTGTCCTTCGGGTGCAGGTTGGTCGCCGACGACGTGAACGCCACGCGCGTGCCGTCTCCCGACAGGCTGGGCTGCATGCTGTACCCGTTGGACTTGGCGTCCTTGGCACCGGTCGAGGCCAGCCAGATCTCACCGCTGGCGAGGTCCTTGACGTAGACGTCCAGGTTCGAATCGGTGTCGCCCGGATGCAGGTTCGAGGCGGCCGATGCGAAGGCGACGCGGTTGCCGTCGGCCGAGATGCTGGGATCGACGCTGTAGCCGTTGGCCTTCTCTCCCCTGGTCCCGATGCGTGAGACCAGGGTCACCGTGTTGTTGCCGAGATTGCGGACGAAGATGTCGGGACTGGCGTTGTTGTCGTCCGGGTGCAGGTTCATCGCGTTCGACTCGAATGCAACCTTGAGCCCGTTGCCAGAGATGCTGGCTGCCTGGGCTCCGGTGCTTGCCTTGGCGCCGTTCCTGCCGGCGGCCCGTGACACCAGGGCTATGTCGCCGACAGCGGCGGATGCGGCGGCCACGGGTAGCAGCGCCCAGATGACTGCGAAGGTGAGCGAGACGATAAGCGAGCGTCGGACGATCATGGGTTCCCCCCTCTACACTGCATGTTCTTCCTTTCCCGCCCCCTTGCCGTCCTCCGATCGAGAACGGCACCCCCTACCAAGTACCAAGTACCAAGTACCAAGTACCTGGTTCTATGGGATGCCCACCGTGGTCTCGCAGGCGGCGCCGGTGTCGGTCCCCGCGCCACCGTTGCAGGTGTCCTTCCCGGCCCCTCCGTTGAGCTTGTCGTTACCGGCGTCGCCAAACAGCCTGTCGTTACCGGCACCACCGTTCAACGTGTCCTTGCCCCCACCCCCACGCAACGTGTCATTCCCCGCATCACCATTCAGCTTGTCGTCACTACCGCCACCCGACAGCAGATCATTGCCCGCACCGCCATGCAACGTGTCCTTCCCCGCATCACCGAACAGCCCGTCATGGCCCTTGCCGCCCTTGAGCGTGTCGTTGCCGCCACCGCCATACAACTTGTCGGCGTTGGGCCCACCCTCGAGAGTGTCCTTACCGGCATCACCGAACAAGATGTCGTCACCGACACCGCCGTAGAGCTTGTCGTTGCCGCCACCACCGCAGATCACATCGACACCGCCCTTGCCGTTCACGACGTCGTTGCCGGCACCGGCATGAATGATGTCCGGACCACTGGTCCCGTTGATCGTCTCACCCTTCGACGAACCCGACCTGGTCACCGCCAACCCACGGCACAACTTCTTACCCGAACCGACATGCTTGGCGTAGATGTCGGTGTCGCCGAGCTTGTCGGCGCTGACGAAGTTCCTGGCGTAGGAGACGAACGCCACCCGGGATCCGTCGTTGGAGAACTCCGGGGCCACGCTGACACCGTCCCCCAGCTTCCCGCCCTTCGTCTGGGACACCAGCGCGAGGGCCCCGCTGCCCAGCGTCTTCATGTAGATGTCGCCGGCATTGTTGGTGTCCTTCGCCAGCATCCCGGTGTAGGTGAGGAACACCACCTTGGTGCCGTCACCGGACAGGCGAGGCTCATGGGAGGAGCCGCCTCTTTCGTGCTTCCTGCCGTTGGGGAGCGTCGACGCCAGGGCGATGGCTCCCGACGACAGTGTCTTGACGTAGATGTCCCCGGTGGTGTCCTTGTCCCGGGAGTGCAGGTTGGTGGCGTACGAGTCGAACGCCACCTTATGCCCGGTGTCGGAGATGGAAGGTGACTGGCTGTGGCCGTTGCTCTTCTTCCCCGAAGCATTGGTCGACGCCAGGATCAGGTTGCCCGACGCCAGGTCCTTGACGTAGATGTCGACCCGGTCGTCCTTGTCCTTGGCGTCGAGGTTGGTTGCGTATGACTGGAACACCACACGGGCACCGTTGCCGGAGAGATCAGGCTTGAAGGAGGACTTGTCGCTCTTGACGCCCTTCTGGTTGGCCGATGCCAGCCACAGCTCACCTGTGACCAGATCCTTGACGTAGATGTCCCAGAGGGAGTCCGGATCCTTGGGATGCAGGTTGGAGGCCGCGGACGCGAAAGCCACCCTGGTCCCGTCCCCCGACAGAGCCGGATCGGAGTTCGATCCGGTGGCCTTGACACCGGCTGCGCTCGTCGACGCCAGCCAGATCTCGCCGGTGTTGAGATCCTTCACGTAGATGTCGGCGGTGTAGTCGGTGTCGCCGGGGTGGAGGTTGCTGGCGTAGGACACGAAGGCGACGCGGTTGCCGTCGGCGGACAGACTGGGGCTGTCGCTGCCGTTGTTGCCCTTGGGCCCGTTGGTGCCCTTGCGCGACACCAGGGTCAGCTTGTTGTTGCCCAGGTTGCGTACGTAGACGTCGTTGCTCGTGTCCTTGTCGGCCTTGTCGAGGTTGCTCGCTCTGGTATCGAAGGCGACCTTCTTGCCGTCGCCGGAGATCGACGCGTTATAGCTCGTCCCGTTACCTTTGGCGCCGCCGGCGCCCGACTTCCTCGACACGAGGACCAGGTCCCCCACGGCCGCCTCCGCGACGGTCAGCGGGAGCAACGCCCAAGCGGTAAGGAGCGCGAGACACAATACGATCAAGCGGCGGCGCATGGGATCCCCCCGTTCGACGAATGCGCGGACCAGGCACGGTACCGCACGACACCGTTACCGGACAACGGGTCGCCCGGCCCATACCTCACGGAAAGGCCACCGCCCCGTTGACGATGTGGCCCGTCCCCGGACATCGGAGCCTCAGGTCACAAACTGCTGTGATACGTAATACGTAATACGTAATACGTATCTATCCGAAGACGGAGCGCCACAGCCTGCCCCAGATGCCGCCGTCGCCGGGTGGGGGCATCTCGGCGAGGACGTCGACGAGGTGGTCGGGCGGCAGGTTGCCGACCAGGGCGTAGCCACCGTCGCCGGTGTCCCAGTGCACCCATAGCTCGGCGGGCTCGACGATGAGTAGGTAGGAGCGGTCGTCGACCTCGAACGCCTCGGCCCCCTCGAAGTCGATCCTTCCGGCGCCGTCAGGGGTGGCGAACACGGAGAAGGTGAAAAGCCCGTCGCTGTAGAAGGCCTGCTGCATACCCTCGGCGTCCTGGTACACGTCCACCAGGGTGTACCCGGCGGCGGTCTGCGGGGTCACCGCCTCGTCGGCGCGGACCACGACCTCGTAGCCGGCCTCCGGGCTCTTCGAGACGTGCACCCGCTGCGGGTGCGGGTCGAAGTCGGTGAAGGTGGCGTAGCGGAACAGCTCCCCGTCGCCGTCGAGGACCTCGGTGGCCAGCGGCGCCGATGTCTCCTCGTCGAGCAGCAGGCGCACCCGGGCCTCCCCATCCTGGCGGACCGTCACCTCGATGGCGTCCCGCCCCGAGCTACGGACGGCGACCGCCTCGTCGACGGTGTAGCGGTCGGACACGTCGGTGCCGCCCCAGTCGGAGAGGGCCACACCGCCGCCGTCGGCGACCGTGGTCTTGCCGCCTCCCATGATCACGTCCCCCTCCGGGCCGATGATCATGGTGGTGCCCTTCATGTGCTCCACCTCGTCGACCCTGGCGTAGGAGCGTCCGTCCCACATCGTCATCACGATGCGGGTACCGCCGTACTCGGCGTCACCGGCACGGTCGAGGTAGTCCTCCAACTCGTCCGCCATCGCCGGGGCGGCGGCAGCTGTCATGGCGGCGGCGACCAGCGTCACCGTGACCAGGCGGCGTCGGGCAGCCTTCACGAGTCCGGCTCCACTTTCGGCATCAACGCCGGGAGGACGGAGGAGCCCCGGCCCAGGGTCACCCGTGCGTTGTGCCACTCGGCGAGGCGGTCCCGCTCGATGGGGGTGGCGTCGCCGCCGGCGAGGCTCACCACGATGGCTCCGGCGGCCACCACCGCGGCGATCATCGCCGCCATCGGCACCAACCGGCCCCGGTGACGCAGCGGCACCGGGGCCGGCGTCTCGGAGGTGTCCTCCACTCCGAGGATCGAGGCGGGGACCTCGAGGCGAGGCAGGGAGCGGATGGCGCTGCGGGCGGCGTCGAGTTCCTGCAGCTCACCGCGGCAGGTGGCGCATCGGCTCAGATGCCCCACCACGTCACCGGCGTGGACCTCGTCCAGCTCCCCGTCGAGGAAGGCGGACAGCTCGTCACCAGGGTGGGTGACGGCGTCGATCAGGTCAGGCGGAGGCAACAGGTCGGGGAGCTCCCGCAACGCCGAGCGCACCGCCTTGAGACGGGAGAAGGCCACCCGGCATTCGGCGCAGCCGTCGAGGTGCCCGGCGACCAGGGCGACCTCGCCGTCGGTCAGCTCCCCGTCGAGGAAGGCCGAGAGCATCTCCTCCTCGGCGCAGAAGCCGGGGAGCCGCTTCAGATCGGCCATGTCAGCATCTCCCTGAGCTGCCTGCGGCCGCGGTGGATGCGGCTGCGGACGGTACCGACGGGGATGTCGGCGGCGTGGGCGATCTCCTCGTACGACAGGCCCACCACGTCGCACATCACGACACATTCACGGAAATCGAAGGGGAGCTTGAGAAGGGCGGCCTGCACGTCCTCGGACAGCCTCACCTGGGCGAGGACCTCGTCGGGCGAGGGGGTGGCGTGGACGATGGAGCGCTCCACGTCGGGGAGTTCGGACACCGGGCGCCGGTTGCGGCGGCGGACGTCGTCGAGGAAGGCGTTGCGGGTGATCCGCCACAGCCACCCCTCGAAGGAGCCGGGCGTGTAGCCGTCGAGACCGCGCTGGACCCTGAGCAGGACGTCCTGGACGAGATCGGCGGCGTCGTCGCGGTTGCCGGTGAGGCGATAGGCGAAGTTGTAGATCAGCCTGCCGTAGCGGCGGGCGACGTCTTCCCATCCCGGGACGCTGGCGTCGTTCACGGACTCTCCCCCGCGGCCTATCACCAACGCATCAACGACGCCGACGCGGGCGCGGTTCCCGACTACCGGTCCGCGGCTGTCAGGCCTCGTTCTGCTTCTGCTCGACCTTGCCGGCCTCGTCGTCGCTGTCCGATGCGCCTTCGTCCAGGCCCTTGCGGAACTCCTTGGCCGATGCGCCCAGCGAGCGGGCCAGATCGGGGATCTTCCGTGCGCCGAACAGGAGCACCAGCACCAGCAGGACGATGATGAGCTCCCAGCCCCCCATGTTTCTTAGAAATCCCATGGTGTCTCCTCCTCACAGGGCAGTGTAGACGTTCAATCCCACTGTAGGACGGCCCGGTTGCTGCAGGGTGACCGCAGGGTCACCCCAGGCTGATGGCGTCGACCCAGCGCTGGAATCGCTCCCGGGTGACGAAGCGGACGGTGCCGATGCGGCGCTCCTTGTCGTAGATGACGAAGGGCCCGAACTTCTCGGTGAAGAGCAGGCCGCGTGACGCCGGCGACTGGCCGAAGCGGAGCACGAAGCCGTCCACCACCTGTTCCGACAGCTCGGGGTGCGCCCCCGGCTCGTGTTCGACGATCTCGACGTAGTGGTCGACGCCGCCCTTGGCGGCGATGAGCGCATTCCCCTCCTCGCGGATCGAGTAGCCGGCGAGTCGAAGCAGTCCGGGCACCAGGGCGGCGATGCTGGTCCTCGACGGGTCGATGCCCTGGGTGCGCAGGCCGGCGTCCACCGAAGCGGGCAGGCGCAACTCTTCGACCAGCGGTGTCAGCTCGTCGCTGGGGACGCGTGCCTCGACACCGCCCCCGAATGGGGCTTGGTCGACGTCGAAGAGGTCAGGGCCGGCGCTGCGCGGGATCAGCGGGTGGTCACCGGGAGCGGGCGGCGGGGGCAGCTCACCGGGACCGTCCAGGGTGAGGGAGCCGACCTCGACGGCATCGCCGTCGCGCAGTCCGTAGGCGTAAACGGTGGAGACACCTTCCAGCGGGAGGGTGCTCCGCTTGGCTCGCAGCACCTCGACCGCCTCACGCAACAGGATCTCTGCCAGCACCGGGTCGGGATCACCCGGGGGGATGGGGACCGAGAAGTAGACGCGCCCGGCCCCCTGTGAGACGTGGAAGTCCCGCGCCGCCGGGCGCAGGCCGGTCGGCTCATCGGGGCCTACCTCCGCGGCTCCTCCTTCTCCGGTGGCCGAGCGCGACCGCATGTACACGAACAGGGCCACCAGGGCGACGATTACGACGATGGCGATGACGTAAACCAAGAACGCGCTCCTCGGGAGGTGGAATCCCAAGTGTACCCGCTGATCATCGCGCCCACCGATGAGCATCCGTCGGCGCATACCAAGTACCAAGTACCAAGTACCGCCGGCGCCACCAGGCGACGGCTAAGACACCTTGCGGTGGGCTGTGATTGCGGCCCGCTCGCGGCGGATACGGCGCCGATCACGCTCGGAGAGGCCTCCCCAGATGCCGAACTTCTCCGAGGAGATGATGGCGAACTCGAGGCACTGCTCCTGGACGGAGCATTCACGGCAGATCGCCTTGGCTGCCCGGGTGGAGGCCCCCCGCTCGGGGAAGAAGAGATCGGGATCGGCGCCGCGACAGTTGGCGAAGTCCTGCCAAGCAAGATCGTCCGATGCAAGCATCTCGATCAGGCGCGTGAACATCTCACTCCCTACACACTTGTAATTACGCCTGTGTAATTCTCCCAACGTCCCGCGCGCCTGTCAACCTGAAATCATCTCCACCCGTTCAGGGGGAGGGGCAGGTGCAGTGGCGTGAAGACTCCCGGCAGGTTCTTCGCGATCGCGATCCAGGCATCCCCTCCGGCTTCGCGCCCGCGCTACTCGCAGATAGCGCCCGGCGCGAAAGTGTCATAATGGCTCGGCGTCTCCGCATCTCAGGAAGGAAGGGACGTGACCGCGACACGACAGGAAGCTCGCCGCAGGCGCAGCATCTGGATCGTCGACCTCTACCGCACCGACGTGGGCAAGAAGTACGCCATGGCGGTCAGCGGGGTCATCGGGCTCGTCTTCATCTTCTTCCACATGGTTGGCAACCTCCATGCCTTCGAGGGCGCCCACGAACTCAACGAGTACGCCGAGGCGCTGCGCGACATCGGTGAGCCCCTCTTCCCCCGCACCCTGCTGCTGTGGGTGTTCCTGCGGCTGCCGATCATCCTCGCCCTGGCGGTGCACGTCCACGCCGCCTGGGCGCTGACCCGGGTCAACCACGCCGCCCGCTCCACCGACTACGACGCCCCCCGCAGCTACATCGCCGCCAACTACGCCTCGCGCACGATGCGCTGGACCGGGGTCATCGTGCTGCTCTACCTGGCGTGGCACCTGGCCGACCTCACCTGGGGAATCGCCATGGTGAACCCGGAGTTCGTGCGCGGCGACGTCTATGGCAACCTGGTGTACAGCCTGCAGCGCTGGCCGGTCACGCTCCTCTACCTGGTGGCCATGGGCGCCCTGGCGTTCCACGTCTGGCACGGCGCCTGGAGCCTGTTCCAGAGCCTCGGCGTCAACAACCAGCGCTTCAACCGGTTCCGTCGCGTCTTCGCCAACGTGTTCACCGCCATCGTGACCGTGGGTTTCGCCGCGGTGCCGATCGGCGTGCAACTCGGGATCATCTCGTGACGGGAGTCGGGCAGTGACGTTGGACGCCAAGATCCCCCCGGGTCCGGTTCAGGAGAAGTGGGACCACCACCGGTTCAACATCCGGCTGGTCAACCCCGCCAACAAGCGCAAGTACAAGGTGATCGTCGTCGGCACCGGCCTCGCCGGGGCCTCGGCGGCGGCCACCCTCGGCGAGCTGGGCTACCAGGTGGACGCATTCACCTTCCACGACTCC
>CAZOGW010000034.1:0-3765 GCA_964579415.1 uncultured Acidimicrobiaceae bacterium
ATCGACATCGCAGGGTTCATCACCTACCTCAAGGACCATGCCATCGAGCATGGGTTCCACGTCCATGACGAGCGGCACTTCCTGGAGACCTACTCGCTGCGCCAGTCGTGGGAGGTCGACCTGCACCCGGAGTCGGCGTGCAGCGGCCCGCTCGACCTCAACCTCGCCTTCGACGTCGACCCCCGGGTGTTGCTGCGCCTGGAGGACCGCGTCAACGAGTCGGACGAGGAGGAGGACTTCGTCGACCCGGCAGGGGAGTACCGCCTGCCTCTCTACTTCAACTGGGCGCTGCCGTCGCTGGCCAACCCGCCTGACCTGGTGATTCTGGGCACCGAGCTGGGTGGCATCGGCGGGCCCAACCTCCCCATCGATGTCTCCGCCGTCGACTCCTTCGGCGCCCTGTCGGAGAAGCCGGACCGGCGCCTCTCCCTGGTGGGGCGGGTCGAGGTGTCCCTGGTCGACGTCATGACCGGGGACGAGACCCTCTGCGAGACCCTGGACCTGTGCCGCGACGTCAGCGAGTACCTCGTCGAGCAGTCCGCCGAGTGGGACCCCATCGAAGGCCCTCCCACCGACCCGCGGGCCCGATAGCACCCCAACCTGTCAGATGGCGTAGGCCCTCAGCCTGTCGTAGAGCGGTTGGGCCTCCGCGAGGAGTGGGCGGAGACTGTCGGGGAAGGTATTTTCGTCGAGAGGCGCCGGTGGCGGCGCGAAGCCCGTGGACCGGTGCACGGCGGCGTACCAGTGGGGCGCCCACACGCCGTCCTCGGGGCGGCCGCCGGCGGGCCAGGACAGCATGGCGTCGTCGAAGGGGATGCCCACCGCTTCGCAGAGCCGGCCCAGGGCGCCGGGCGGGTCGCTGAGGATGTCGTAGCTGTCGATCACGATCGGCCTCCCGCCGGCCGACTCGATGCGCTCGACGATGGCCACCTGTGCCGGGAGCCCGGTCTCGCCGATGACGAACCGGGGGAGCACCCTGGACAGCGAGAGCAGCATGTCGGCCGGGTTGCGGGTGAGGAGTACGTTGACGGTCTCGCCGAGGAAGGCGGTGTCCATGGCTATCAGGTGGTGCGCCATGTGCTTGACGAAGCGGACCGCCCGGTCGCTCGGCGCCAGCACCACCTGGCGCACCACCGCCGCCGGGTCGGAGGACTGGGAGGCGATGACGTCGTCCCGACCCGGGTGTTCGAGGCCGGTGACGGTGAGGTAGTGGGCGTAGAACGGCTCGTCGACGACCTCGGTGTCGGCCCGCGAGGCGAACGAGTACATGAGGGCGGTGGAGATATTGCGCGGCCCCGACCACATCCCGATGACGAGCGGCCGGCCGGTCACGGCGACCCCAGCAGGGTGTCATAGGCGGCGGTGAGGCGTTGTGTGATAGGCCCCGGGGTGCCGTCGCCGATGGCGATACCGTCCACCTCCACCACCGGGGTGAGGCCCCCGAAGGTCCCGGTGACGAACGCCTCGTCGGCGCCGTGGACGTCGATTGTGTAGAAGTCCCGGGTGTAGGCGGGGATGCCCTCGGCGGCGCACAATTCCAGGACCAGTTGCCGGGTGATGCCGTTGAGGCAGTGTTCCCCGGTCGAGGTCCACACCTCGCCGTTGGTGACCATGAAGAAGTTGGTCGAGTTGCAGGTGGCCACGGCGCCGTTGGTGTCCAGCATGAGCGCCTCGTCGGCCCCGGCCCGCATCGCCTCGATGAGAGCCACCACCTCGTGCAGCTTGCTGTGGCAGTTGAGCCGCTGGTCCAAGGTGTCCGGCGGTGGGCGCCGCACCTGGGACGTGGCCAGCGACACCCCGGTGCGGCGCACCTCGGGGTCGTTCACCTTGTGCTCGGCGATGATGACGACGGTGGGCCCACTCACCACCAGGTCGGGATGCTGGGCCGGTGTCGATTTCACCCCCCGGGTCACCATGAGCCGGACGTGGGCACCGTCGGACATGCCGTTGCGCTCCACGGTGGCGCGCAATGCCCCCGCCACCTCCTCGCGGGTCATCCCGATGTCGAGGCCGACCTGCCCGGCGCCGGCGAAGAGCCGGTCCAGGTGCAGGTCGAGATGCTTGAGCTCGCCGTGGTGGAGCCGGATGCCCTCCCACACCCCGTCGCCGACGACGAAGCCGCTGTCGAACACGGAGACCTTGGCGTCGTCGCGGGGAACGAACTCCCCGTTGATGTAGATCTCGATGTCGGCGTTGCGTGGATCGGGGAGTGCCTGGTGTGTCTTCGCCATGGCAGCGAGGATATCGACCGTTACGCTGGCTCGATGTCATCCGGGCACCGCCCCCGCCAGCCCACCACCCGCCTCCGGGTGGTCCGCGTCACCGGCGGGACCGCCGAGCCGGGACGGGACACGGTGGTGGTGGAGGAGCCGATGGAGATCCGGGTCGGTGCCCTCTCCGCCGGCGACGACGACCTGGTCTCGCTGGCGGTGACGATGCGGACCCCGGGCCACGACTTCGAGCTGGCCACCGGGTTCGTCGTCACCGAGGGCATCGCCGACCCCGAGGCGGTACGGGCCGTCGCCTACTGCGGGCTGCCACCGGAGCAGCAGGAGTACAACGTGGTCACGGTGCGCCTCGCCGGGCCGGTGGACGTGGACCGGCACCGCCGCAACGTGTTCACGTCGTCGAGTTGCGGTATCTGCGGCAAGTCCTCCATCGACGCCGTCGAGGTCGTCTGCCACCGCCTCCCGGTGGCGGGGACGGTGCCGTCCGAGATGGTCGCCGGGCTACCCGACTCGTTGCGGGAGCGTCAGGTGCTCTTCGACGCCACCGGGGGGCTCCACGCCGCCGGCCTTTTCGACGCCGCCGGCACCGCACTGGTGGTGCGCGAGGACGTGGGCCGCCACAACGCCGTCGACAAGGTGGTGGGGTGGGCCGCCCAGCGCCGGCTGCTCCCCCTCGACGACCGCGTCCTGGCGGTGTCGGGGAGGCTGTCGTTCGAGATCGTGCAGAAGGCCGCCGTGGCCGGGATCGGGGTGGTGGTGGCGGTCTCGGCGCCCTCGTCGCTGGCGATCTCCGCCGCCGAGCGCCTCGGCGTCACCCTGGTCGGATTCACCCGGGCAGGCCGCTTCACCGTCTACACCCTCCCGGAACGCGTCACCGCACCCGCCGGAGGGTGATCCCCCGCGGGACAACGGTGTGACAAGTCCTGCCTGTTTCGGGTAGCGTCTCAAGCAGCGATCGAATCCCTGGAGGTTGCGCGTGGCTGGCGTTGTGTTCGAGCACATCGAGAAGCAGTATCCCAACGGATTCAAGGCGGTCACCGATCTCAACCTGGAGATCGAGGACGGCGAGTTCCTCGTCATGGTCGGTCCGTCGGGCTGCGGCAAGAGCACCACGCTCCGCATGATCGCGGGACTGGAAGAGATCAGCGACGGCGACATCGCGATCGGCGGCCACGTCGTCAACGACGTGCCGCCCAAGGACCGGGACATCGCCATGGTGTTCCAGAACTACGCCCTCTACCCGCACATGACCGTGGGGGAGAACATCGGCTTCGCCCTCAAGCTGGCCAAGACGCCCAAGGCCGAGATCAAGCGGCGCGTTGCCGAGGCCGCCAAGATGCTGGAGCTGACCGAGATCCTCGACCGCAAGCCGGCGCAGCTCTCCGGCGGCCAGCGCCAGCGCGTCGCCATGGGCCGCGCCATCGTGCGCTCGCCGCAGGTCTTCCTCCTCGACGAGCCGCTTTCCAACCTCGACGCCAAGCTGCGGGTGCAGATGCGCGCCCAGATCACCCAACTGCAGCGGGAGGTCGGGGTCACC
>CAZOGW010000034.1:3775-11477 GCA_964579415.1 uncultured Acidimicrobiaceae bacterium
ATCGCCTCGACCTGGTCGTGGCGATGACCATGGCCGACCGCGTCGCCGTCATCAACCGTGGCATCCTCCAGCAGGTCGACCAGCCGCAGACGCTCTTCGACCACCCGCAGAACCTGTTCGTCGCCGCCTTCATCGGGTCGCCGTCGATGAACCTGATGGAGGGCCTGCTCGGCGAGAGCGACGGCAGGGTGACCGCCAAGGTCGGTTCGCAGACCGTCGCCATCCCCGACTCGGTGTTCGGGTCCCGCCCGGCGCTGCGCGGCTACGTCGGGAAGAGAGTCACCATGGGCCTGCGCCCCAAGGAACTCGACGACGCCGCCCTCAAGACGGACCATCCCCACGACCAGCGCCTCAAGGGAACCGCCTCCAACGTCGAGGCGCTCGGGTTCGAGAAGATCGTCTACTTCGACATCGACGCCAAGCCGGTGTTCTCCGAGGACGCCCTCGACCTGGACGAGGACGTCGACGAGGTGATGCCCGTGGACGTGACCCGCGCCGCGGCCCGTTTCGACGCATCCAGCCAGGTGAAGATCGGCGACGAGATCGAGGTCACCGTCAACGCCGCCAACGCGCACTTCTTCGATTCGGACACGGGGCTGGCAATCTATCAATAGTACTAGGTACTAAGTACTAGGTACTAAGTACTAGGTACTAAGTACTAGGTACTAAGTACTACGTAGTACCAGCGCCGTCTCCGGGGGGACCAGGATCGTGGCGGATTCGGGTTGGTGAGCCTGGTCGTCCGAGGAGAATGCGACTGTCCAGGTCCCTTGCGGTAGGGGGAGGGTGGCCGGGTATTCGTCGAGGTTGGCTGTTACCAGGGTGTTGCCGCGGCGGTAGGTGAGCAGGAGGTTGGCGTCGGTTTCGAGCCACTGCAGGGGCTGCTGCCACAGGTCGGGGAGGCTGCGGCGCAGGGCGAGGAGGCGGCGGTGGCGCTCGAACCAGGAGCCCTCGACGCCCACCTGTCCGGCGACGGTGTCGCCCGGGTCCCGGGGCCGGGCATGGAGCCAGGCCCGCGCCGCGGTGGTGAAGCCGTTGCCGGGCCCGCTGTCCCAGGGCATGGGGGTGCGGGTGACGTCGCGGCCGGCGGTGGCGCCGGGATTGCGGGTGGATATGGGGTCGGCCAGGTCCTCGGGGGCGATGACGCCGTTCTCCAGGCCCAGTTCCTGGCCCTGCCACAGGAAGAGCATTCCGCCCAAGCCTGCCATCAGCGTTGTGACGGTGAGCGATCGGAGCCTGCCACGGTCCCCGCCGCCGAAGCGGCTGGCGGACCGGGGCGCGTCGTGGTTGTCGAGGGTCCACGCAACCGAATCGGGAGACGCCAGATGGAATCCGCGGATGCCGTCGCGGAGGCGCAGCGGCTCCCATGCCCACCCGGGCGGTTCGAGGTAGAAGGTGCGATGGATGGCGCCGCCCCCGTCGTGGTAGCGGGCCAGGCGCACCGGGTCGACGAGGCCGATCTCGCCCAGCAGCAACGCCCCGTGGCGGGCGACGAGGCGGTTCCAGCGCCGGAAGACACCGATGTTGGAGTTCTGGTCGATGTCGTAGCGGTGCTCGAAGCAGCCGAACACGTCGATCGGGTCGGCGAGGCCGTCGGTGGGGCGAAGCTGCGGGTTGTCGCGCAACCGGGGGTCCTTGGTAAGCGAGTTGGCCACGTCGATGCGGAACCCGTCGACACCACGATCGCACCAGAAGGTGAGGATGGCGTCGAACTCGTCGAGGACGGCGGGGTTGGCCCAGTTGAGGTCGGGCTGCTCGGGGAGGAACAGGTGGCAGTAGTACTGCCCTGACCCGCCCGGGTCGGGCTCCCACGCCGAGCCGCCGAAGAAGCTCATCCAGTTGTTGGGCGGTCCACCGCCGGGGGCGGGATCGCGCCACAGGTAATAGTCGCGGTACGGCGACTCCGGGTCGGCGACGGCCTCCCGGAACCAGGGGTGGTGCGACGAGGTGTGGTTGGGGACGATGTCGACGATGACCCGCAGCCGGAGGCGGTGCGCCTCGGCCACGAGCGCATCGAAGTCGGCGAGAGTCCCCAGCATCGGGTCGATGTCGCGGTAGTCGGAGACGTCGTAGCCGTGGTCGAAGCCGGGGCTCGGGTAGAAGGGCGTCAGCCACACCGCGTCGACACCCAACCCGACCAGGTGAGGCAGACGGGCGGTGATGCCGGCCAGGTCGCCCATGCCGTCGCCGTCGGCGTCGGCGAACGACCGCGGGTACACCTCGTAGCCGACGGCCCCTTCCCACCACGGTTGTCCGGTCACAGGCTGGTGCCTCCCATCGGGCGCCGGCGGACTGTAGCGCCCGTATTACGTATCACGTATCACGTATCACGCGGACGGGCGTCGTGAGGGTTGGAGAACATGCTGTCGCACCCATGCGTGCATCGCTATCCCGGAGGCGACGCCGGCGTTGAGGGAGCGGGTGGAGCCGAACTGGGTGATGGCACAGATCGCGCCGCAGGCCCCTTGCATCTCGGGAGTGAGGCCCGGCCCTTCCTGGCCGAAGACGAGGACGCACCGCCGTGGCAGGTCGTAGCCCTCCAGTGCTGTGGCACCGTCGACGACGTCGATGCCGACGAGGGGCAGGTTCTCGCCGGCGGCCCATTCCACCAGTGCCGCGGTGGTGGGATGGTGGATCACGTGCTGGTAGCGGTCGGTGACCATGGCGCCGCGGCGGTTCCAGCGCCGGTTGCCCACGATGTGGACCGCGGCGGCGAGGAAGGCGTTGGCGTTGCGCACCACGGTGCCGATGTTGAAGTCGTGCTGCCAGTTCTCGATGGCGACGTGGAAGCCGTGGCGGCGGGCGTCGAGGTCGGCGACGATGGCGTCCCGGGACCAGTAGCGGTAGCGGTCGACGACGTTGCGGTGATCTCCGCCGGCGAGCAGGTCGGGGTCGAGCCGTGGATCGTCGGGCCACGGTGGGGGGTGCGGGCCGACACCGACCTCCTGACCCGGATCCCGCTTCTCGCTCACCCGCCGAGGGTACTGCTGCCCGCCGCCTCAGCAGGGCGCGGTGTCGTCGAGCGGTGGGTCGTCGGGCAGTCTCGGGCTGCGGTCCGAGTCGTCGCCGGTGAGGTGGGCGAGGATGGCCCGGGAGATGTCGTGGAGCTGGGACACCTGGTCGGGATCGAGCTGGTCGAAGACATGCTCGCGGACGCCGCCGACATGGGTGGGGGCGGCGCTGTCCAGGGCGGCGAAGCCGGCGTCGGTGAGGATGGCGTAGGTGCCGCGGCGGTCGTCGCCGCAGCGGGCCCGTTCCACCCAGCCCTGCTCCTCGAGGCGGTCGACGGCGTGCGACAGGCGGCTGCGCGAGGACAGGCTGGCGTCGGCAAGCTCGCTCATGCGTAGGGTGCGTTGCGGTGCCTCGGAGAGCCGCACCAGGATCTCGTAGTAGGCGTGCGGGATCCCGACGTCGCGCTGCAGTTCGGCGTCGAGTGTCCTGAACAGCAGCCGGCCCGACTCGAGGTAGGCGCGCCAAGCCGCCTGCTCATCGCGGTCGAGCCATCTCGTCGTGTCCCCCATGCTGATGCCATCCTAAGGGTTGCCGCACCATCTCACCTGGCGTCTTGGCCGGTGGCGGCAGTGGTGAATATCCAGTATCCAGTATCCGGAGCCAGCACTCAGAATAGTTGAGAGTTCAATAGTAGTGTTGGTGCGACCGTAGGAAGGAGGGCGCCATGCCCATCACCCGCCTCAACCATGCCGTCCTCTTCGTTCGGGACGCCGAGAAGTCGGCCGAGTTCTACGAGCAGGTCCTCGGGTTCCGCAAGGTCATGGAGATGCCCGGCGCCGGCGCCGTGTTCCTCCAGGCTCTGGGATCGACCAACGACCACGACCTGGGCTTGTTCCAGATCGGCGCCTCCGCCGGTCCGTCCGGCGCCGGGAGGTCGACGGTCGGCCTCTACCACCTGGCGTGGGAGGTCGACACCCTCGCCGAGTTGGAGGCGGTGCAGGAGCGTCTGGTCGCCGCCGGGGCCCTTGCCGGCTCCAGCGACCACAGCACCTCGAAGAGCCTCTACGGCCGCGACCCGGACGGCATCGAGTTCGAGGTCGCCTGGTTCGTCCCCGCCGAGCACGTCGACGACACCGTCATCGAGCGCCGCAGCCGCATCTCCCGCCTCGACCTCGTCGCCGAGAAGGAGCGGTACGGAGCGGACACGCCGGGTGGGGTGGGGGTAAGCCACTAGGAGGTACTTGGTACTTGGTATCCGCGCCTTCCAAGTTCCAAGTACGAAGTACCTTCCCCGCGCCGGGAAGCGTCTCGCTAGCCTCCCCGCTCATGGATACCACTCTCGACCTTGCCCGTGCCTGGATCGAAGGAGACCCCGATCCCGCGGCCCGCGCTGAGTTGCAAGGGCTGATCGACGCCGGGGACCACGACGAGCTCTCGGAGCGGATGGCGGGGACGCTCGAGTTCGGTACTGCGGGCATCCGTGGCAGGGTGGAGGCGGGGTCCAACCGGATGAACCGGGCGGTGGTGATCCGCACCACCGCCGGTCTCGCCGCCTACCTCCAGGAGGGCGGCGGGCAGGGCCCTGTCGTGGTCGGCTACGACGCCCGGCTCTCCAGCCGCAGCTTCATGGAGGACACCGTCGCCGTCCTCGCCGCTGCCGGGATCCCCGTCGTCTACTTCGACACCCCGGTGCCGACACCGGTGGTGGCCTTCGCCTCCCTCGCCGCCGGCGCCCGCGCCGCGGTGGTGATCACGGCCAGCCACAACCCGCCGTGGGACAACGGCTACAAGGTCTACGACGCCAACGGCGCCCAGATCGTGCCCCCGGCCGACAGCGGCATCGCCGCCGCCATCGCCGCGGTGGGCGCCGCCTCCGGGGTGCCCCGCCTCGCCGACCCGTTCGCCTCCGATCTGGTGACGCCGGTGGGCGGCGACGTCTTCGACCGCTACCTGGCCGCCCTGGCCGAGGTGAGGCCGACGGCGCCGGCCGTCACCGACATCACCATCGTCTACACCCCGATGCACGGCGTCGGCGGCCGCTACGTCGTCGAGGCGCTGGAGCACTTCGGCTACGCCGGTGTGTCGCCGGTCCCCGAGCAGTTCACCCCCGACGGGCACTTCCCCACGGTCGCATTCCCCAATCCCGAGGAGCCGGGCGCCCTCGACCTGGCGATGGCGCAGGCGGCCGCCGAGGGCGCCGACCTCATCCTCGCCAACGATCCCGACACCGACCGGCTCGCCGCCAGCGTGCCCCGGCCCGACGGGACGTGGCGGGCGCTGAGCGGCAACCAGATCGGGGTGCTGCTCGCCGAGCACATCCTGTCGACGGGTCGGGTGGTGCACCCCATCGTGATGAACAGCGTGGTGTCGTCGCCGATGCTGGCGGACATGGCCGCCGCCTACGGCGCCGTGTTCGACCAGACCCTCACCGGCTTCAAGTGGATCTGGAACGCCGCACTCGACCTGGAGGAGCAGGGGAGCGGCACCTTCGTCTTCGGATACGAAGAGGCGCTGGGCTACTCGGTGTCGCCGCAGGTGCGGGACAAGGACGGCATCAGCGCCGCGGTGGTGTTCGCCGACCTCGCCGCCGAGGCCGTCGCCTCCGGTGCCGGCATCCTGGGGAGGCTGGCCGATCTGTACCGCAGGTACGGGCTGTGGGTGTCGGTCCAGCGCAACGTGGTGCGCCCGGGCACCGAGGGCGCCGCCGAGATCGCCTCCGCCATGGAGCGCCTCGCCGCCTCGCCGCCTGCGGACGTCGGTGGCGTCGCGGTGGCTTCGGTCACCGACTTCGCCGTCGGAGCCGAGAGCCGGCCCCGCTACCTGGGGGCGACACCGCTGGTGGCGCTCGATCTAGGCGCCTCGGGTCGGGTGCTGATCCGGCCCTCGGGGACCGAGCCCAAGCTCAAGGTCTACGTCGACCTGCGTGCCGAGGTCGACCCCGGCGCCGACGTCTGGGAGTTGGAAGGCCGGCTCCTGGGGGAGGCCGGGAGGATCGGCGACGCCGCGGTGGCGCTGCTCGGGTTCGGGTGACAGCCGCCACCCAGCTCCGGCGGGCGGGTAGGCTCGTTGTTACGGAACAGGTGGACGCATGCCTCAGGCCACAGCATCGAACCGCCGGCGGGTAGGCCCACCCTGTCCGCGCCCGTACCGTCGAGCGTTCCCGGGGAACCCATGACCGACAGTTCCGCCAACCAGGGTTGGGTGTCCGATCCCCGGTTCGAGCTGAACGAGTTGCGCCGGCCCACCTTCACCGTCCTGCGCAAGGGTGGCCTCGACCCGGACCAGGTCGAGCAGTACGTGGTGCGGCTGGAGAAGCTGGCGAAGGAGTTCGCCAAATTCGCCCGTGAGTTGGAGACGCGAATCTCGCACGCCCAGGCCGAGACCCGTGAGGCGAGGCTGGCGGAGCGCAAGGCGGTCGACGACGCCATGCTGGCCGCATTCGACGCCAAGGAGCGCATCATCCTCCAGGCAGAGGAACGGGCGTGGGAGATCGAGGAGGAGGCGCACCGCCGTGCCGCCGCCCTCGTCGCCTCGGTGGGGGCCGAGGGTCTCGACGACGAAGCGGTGACCCTGCGGGCCGACGTCGGCACCCTGCACGCCCGTATGGAAGACCTGGAGATCCAGCTCGAGCAGTGGCAGAAGCGCGCCGCCCGCGCCGAGGCCGACCTGGCACACCTCGCCACCTCCTCCGAGAGAGGCGTCGACGTCGACGTGGCGCTGGCACAGACCGAGGTGCTCTACGCCGATCTGGAGAAGGCTCGTGCCGATCGGGACACCATCTCCGCCGAGCGGGACCGCCTGGCGGTAGAGATGACGGTGTTGCAGTCCGAACTGGACAGGTCACTGTCGGCCGAGCCGGTCCTGGCCGCCGATCTCGACGCCGCGGCGGCGGAGAGGGAACGCCACGCCGCCGAACTCGAGGAGCTCAGGGCCGAGATAGCCGATCTCCGGGCCCGTGACGGCGTTGTCGCCGCCGAAGCCGAGGCGGCGAGGAGCGAGGCTGAGGCGGCGAGGAGCGAGGCTGAGGCGGCGAGGAGCGAGGCTGAGGCGGCGAGGAGCGAGGCAGAAGCGGTGCGGGCCGAGGCCGAGGCGATGCGGGCCGAGGCCGGGCAGCTCAAGAAGGCGGCCGACGACGCCAACGCCGCCGCCGAGAAGGCCCGCAAGGAGGCGGCCCGGCTGGTTGCGGAGGCGGAGGCACTCAAGCTCCCCCCCGAAGAGGACCTGACGCGCAAGAGCCGCTACGCACGCAACTCGGCGCAACTCCCGTCCATGGGGGAGAGCGCCGGCGACGTGCTCCATTCCGTCGGCGACCTGCGCCGGCGCCGTCCCCCGGCGACAGACCAGGGTGACTGACAGCCCCCGGATCCTGGTGACCCAGCGGCCACCGGGCGACGAGGCGGTGGGCCTCCTCGAAAGCGTGGCCGCGGTGACGGTGTGGGACGTTCCCGGCGCCATGCCCCGTGACGAGCTGCTCGCCGGCGCCGCCGACACCGATGCGCTCTACTGCATGCTCGCCGACTCCGTCGACGAGGAACTGCTCGACGCAGCACCCCGGCTGCGGGCGGTGTCCACCATGTCGGTGGGGACCGATAACGTCGACCTGGTCGCATGTACCCGGCGCGGCATCGCCGTGGGCAACACCCCCGGCGTCCTGGACGGCACCGTCGCCGACACCGCCATCGGCCTGCTCGTCGCCGCGGCCCGCCGGCTGGTCGAAGGTGTCGACCACGTCCGTGCCGGCCGCTGGAAG
>CAZOGW010000034.1:11577-26115 GCA_964579415.1 uncultured Acidimicrobiaceae bacterium
GAGACCCGCCACCTCATCGACGCCTCCGCGCTGGAACTGATGAAACCCACGGCAACGCTGGTGAACGTCGCCCGCGGCGCCGTCGTCGACCAGGCTGCCCTGGAGCAGGCGCTACGCGGCGGCGTCATCGGTGCCGCCGGCCTCGACGTCACCGATCCCGAGCCGATGAGCGCCGGCGACCCTCTACTCGCCCTACCCAACTGTGTCG
Source organism: uncultured Acidimicrobiaceae bacterium (assembly GCA_964579415.1). Classification (GTDB taxonomy): domain Bacteria; phylum Actinomycetota; class Acidimicrobiia; order Spongiisociales; family UBA5794; genus CAZOGW01. The sequence goes on from CAZOGW010000034.1 coordinate 11,786, forward strand.
TGATCCCCCACCTGGGCAGCTCAACACGCCGAACCCGTGAAGCCATGGCGGTCCTCGCCGCCGAGAACCTGGTGGCATTCGTGCAAGGCCGGGAGATGCCGGCACGGGCGATCTGAGCGGCCGGTACGCTGACGTGATGGCCGGGGACGGTGGGCAGTGTCATCCACATCAGGCGATTGATCCCGGCGGCTACCCGTGACCGGGATGGTCATCCTGGCCGCGGTGTTCATCGCCTACTCGCTGGTGGCCGGACGGCTCGATCGGTGGTCGATCACGGCCCCCATGGTCTTCGTGCTCATGGGTGCCCTCCTCGGGCGGTGGGCACCGGACCGCTTGGGCCTCCTCACCGATCCCACCGCGGTGAAACACGTCGCCGAGCTGACCCTGGCCCTGCTGCTCTTCGCCGATGCGTCCACCCTCCGCTGGAGTCGCCTTCGTGAGGACGGCGTCCTGCCGGCCCGGCTGCTCCTCGTCGGGTTCCCCCTGACAGTGCTTGCCGGATTCGGGCTGGGGACATGGTTGATGCCGGCGGCCGGCGTGACCACCGCGGCCCTGATGGCGGCGATCCTCGCTCCCACCGACGCCGCGTTGGGCCTGGGGGTGTTCACCAACCGGTCGGTGCCCGGCCGGGTGCGGCGCGCCCTCAACGTCGAGAGCGGTCTCAACGACGGGCTGGCAACCCCGCTGGTCACCTTGTTCCTGGCGGCTCTCGTCGCCGAGGAGGCTGCGGGGCACGACAACTGGCTCACCGATGCGGCTGTGGAGATAGGCATCGCGCTGGTGGTCGCCCTGGCCGTGGGGGCCATATCGGGACGCCTCATCTCGGCGGCCAAGGCGCGGCAGTGGACCTCGCCCATCTCGGAACGCCTCGCCGTCCTCGCCTCGGGTTTGCTCGCCTACCTGGGTGCCGTGACCGCGGGCGGGAACGGTTTCGTGGCGGCGTTCGTGGCGGGTCTCATCTTCGCCGCCGTCTCGCGTGGTCGCCTGCGGGAGGCCGTGGAGTTCACCGAGGATCTGGGACTCTTCGCCTCGTTCCTGGTGTGGGCCACCTTCGGTGCGCTGCTCCTCACGCCGGTGCTGTCGGGGGGTGTGCGGTGGGCCCCGATCGTCTATGCGTTGCTCAGCCTCACCGTGGTTCGTATGGCCGCTGTCGGGCTGGCGATGATAGGGACAGGTCTTCGCCCCGTCACCGTGTTGTTCATGGGATGGTTCGGGCCGCGCGGGCTGGCCTCGGTCGTGTTCGCCCTGATCGCCTTCGAGACGTTGCAGCACGGGACCCCGGCCGTTGTGATCCTTACGGAAACGGTGGCGTGGACCGTATTCCTGTCGGTGATGGCCCACGGCATCACCTCCCGCCTCCTTGCCGAACGGTACGGCCGCATGGTGAGGACGGAGGCTGTCGAGAACCTGGGGGTGGCGGCCGGAGATCATGACCGCATTCCCCGGGCACTCAACCATTCACCGGTGGAAGCCCGGCACGAGCCGTGATCGACTATCACCCTGTCGAGGTGAGGCGGGGCACCCACCCTGGCCTTACGCTGCCGTTCAAGGAGCGCCGCACGCTCCACCGTTTCACCGATAGGAAGGCACGGTATGGCCATCGGACCGGTCGAATACATCGTCGTCGGGTTCCCCGGCAACCAGTTCAAAGGGGAGATCATCCCGGAGCTGGCCAAGCTCGTCGAGAGCGGCACGATTCGCATACTCGACCTGGTGCTCATCGTGAAGGACGCCGAGGGCGAAGTCTTGGGGCTCGAGTTCGAGGATCACGAAGACGTGGCGTTGTTCGAGTTGCTCGAGGGTGAGGTTGGAGGGCTCATCAGCGTCGAGGACATCGAATATGCCGCCACCGAGCTGGAACCGAACTCGGCGGCGGCTCTGTTGATCTGGGAGGACATCTGGGCGGCGCCGTTCGTCGACGCCATTCGCGCCGCAGGCGGCGTCCTGCTCGAAGGCTCCCGGATACCCCACGACCTGATGGAGGCCGCCGAGGCCGAGCTGGCTTCGTCCGACTGACCCGACACGGCATCCCCTACACAGCGAACCACCGAGAAGAGGAGCAACCATGTTGCGACGTAGACCACTGGCACGAGCCGCCGTCACCACCGCAGTAGTCGCCGGCACCGCCACCCGGACGCGGAACCGCGTCAACCGCCGTCAGGAGCGCCGCGGGCGCTGACCACGACGCCGCCCATGTCGTCACCCTGATCGGGTGACGACATGCGGCGATCGAGGCCCATGCTCAGCGGGAACAATTCGGAGGTCGGACTTGGGACACGCAGTGGACGGTGATCGGAGCCCGCGTGGGCGTCATGGATGGAGCGGGCTCGTCGCCGCCGTCGCCCTGTGCACGCTGTTCGTGGCGTGTGGCGACGACGCGGCGTCGGATCCCCTGGCCGCGGCACAGGAGCGGGTTGCGGAAGCCGAGGCATCGGTGGTCGAGGCCGAGACGGCCTTCGACGAGGCCGGCGCCCGCTTCTGCGAGGACGCCGCCGGCTACATCACGGCAGTCGACCGGTACGGGGGCATCTTCGATGACGCCGCGGCCACCGTCGGCGACGTCCGGACGGCTGGTGCGGACCTGACCGAACCCCGCGAGGCGGTGGCCTCGGCTGCCGACGACGTCGTCACCGCCCGGGACGAGCTGGCGCAGGCGGAGCTGGAGCTGGTGGAGGCGCAGGCCGCCCTGGCGCAGGCACAGTCGGGTTCGTCCGCAGCGACAACGGTCCCTGCCACGTCGACACCCCCCGCGCCCCTGCTCCCGGCGGCCACCGTCGATCGTGTGCAGCAGGCGGAAGAGGATCTGGCGGCGGCTTCGGAGGGGATCACCGACGACACCCCGCTGGTCGAGGCGTCGGAGCAGTTCAACGCCGCGGCGTTCGCGGTCGAGGTGTCGTGGCTGCGGCTCTATGCCGATGCCGGCTGCCTCACCGACGAGGACCAGGCGGAGGCGCTTGCCGCCGTCGACGCCTACACGGTGGCGCTGCAGACGTCGCTCCAGACCGCGGGCTACTACGACGACGAGGTCGACGGTGTGTACGGGCCGGGGACCGTGGAGGCGGTCGAGCGGCTGCAGGCGGACAACGACCTGCCGGTGACCGGGCTGGTGGACCAGGCGACCGCGGCGGCACTCGAGGCCGCGGTGCTCGCAGCCGGTGGTGATGCTGCGGCACAGTCGATTGCGCATACCGCCGCGGTGCAGTCGGCCCTCGCCCTCCTCGGCTACTGGACGGGGCCCATCGACGGTCAGTGGACCGAGGAGCTCACCGATGCGCTGATGGAGCTGCAGACCGACCTCGGAGTGGAGCCCACCGGCGCGGTGGACGCCGCTACCTTGGCGGCCCTGGAGGAAGTGATGGCGGGGATCGAGATCCCGGCCACATCCACCACATCGGCTCCGGAGACAACCGCCGTCCCGACGACGGCCGCGCCGGATAGCTCGACGACGGATACCACGGCGGGTTCCTGACCTCTCCGATCGGCTCACCTTGCTCTCGTGCGCCGGGCCGGTAGAGTGACGGTGGCGTCAGCGGCTCCCGGGGATGGGACACCTCCCGACCGCCGCCGCCCACCGATCCGACAAGCTGGAGATTCCTCGCCGTGCCCGAACTGCTCATCGAACCTCATGGCGGCGTCCTCGTCGACCTGATCGTCAATCCCGACCGTGCCGCCGAGTTGAAGGCGACATCGGTGGATCTTCCCTCGTGGGATCTCACCGACCGCCAGATCTGCGACCTGGAGCTGCTGGTCACCGGGGCCTTCTCGCCGCTGCGGGGCTTCCTGACCCGCGCCGACTACGACACCGTCGTCACCGACATGCGCCTCGCCGACGGGACGCTGTGGCCGATGCCGGTGACCCTCGACGTCACCGAGGAGGCCGCTGAGGGCCTCGCTCCCGGGGCGGTCCTGGCGCTGCGCGACCCCGAGGGGGTGATGCTGGCGGTGCTCCACGTGGAGGACATCTGGCGGCCCGACCTGGAGAGTGAGGCCAAGCACGTCTTCGGCACCACCAACCCCGAGCACCCCGGTGTCGACTACCTGCTCAACACCGGCAACCCGGTGTACGTCGGTGGCAAGGTCGAGGCCATCCAGTCCCCGGTCCACTACGACTTCCCCCAGCTCCGCCAGACGCCGGCCCACCTGCGGGCCCTCTTCGCCGAGCGGGGGTGGCGCAAGGTCGTCGCCTTCCAGACCCGTAACCCGATGCACCGCGCCCACGTCGAGCTGACCCGCCGTGCCGCCGAGGAGACCGGCGCCCACCTGCTGATCCACCCCGTTGTGGGGATGACCAAGCCGGGCGACGTCGACCACTACACCCGGGTGCGGGTCTACCAGGCCATCCGCCGCCGCTTCGACAACGGCGGCGCCGAGCTGGCGCTGCTCAACCTGGCGATGCGCATGGGCGGGCCCCGCGAGGCGCTGTGGCACGCCATCATCCGCAAGAACCACGGCGTCACCCACTTCATCGTCGGCCGGGACCATGCCGGCCCCGGTTCCGACTCCGACGGCAACCCGTTCTACGGTCCCTACGACGCCCAGGACCTCGTCGTCGCTCACCAGGAGGAACTCGGCGTCACCCTGGTGCCCTTCAAGCTGATGGTGTACGTACCCTCCGAGGACACCTACCGGCCCGTCGACGAGGTCGCCGAGGGGACGGAGACGGCCAACATCTCCGGCACCCAGCTCCGCAAGGCGCTGGCCAAGGGGAGTGCCATCCCCGAGTGGTTCAGCTACCCCGAGGTGGTGGCGGAGCTGCGGCGCACCCACCGCCCCCACTCCAAGCAGGGCTTCACGGTGTTCTTCACCGGTCTCTCCGGGTCGGGCAAGTCCACCATCGCCAACGCCCTGCTGGTGAAGCTGCTCGAGATCGGTGGCCGCACCGTGACGCTGCTCGACGGAGACGTGGTGCGCAAGAACCTCTCCAAGGGCCTCGGCTTCTCCCGCGACGACCGCGACACCAACGTGATGCGCATCGGCTATGTCGCCTCCGAGATCACCAAGGCGGGCGGGATCGCCATCTGCGCTCCCATCGCCCCCTACGCCGGGCCCCGCGCCTACAACCGGGACCTCATCTCGTCGTACGGCGGCTACGTGCTGGTACACGTGGCAACGCCGATCGAGGTGTGCGAGCAGAGGGACCGCAAGGGTCTCTACGCCAAGGCCCGGGCCGGGATCCTCAAGGAGTTCACCGGCATCTCCGATCCGTACGAGGAGCCCCACGACTCCGAGCTGGTCATCGACACCACGACGCTGTCCCCCGACGAGGCCGCCCAGGTCATCGTCGACCACCTGGTGTCGCAGGACTACCTGCCTGCGCCGGCATGACGGCGTCCCGGGTCACCGCCCCCGACGACCTGGATCGGATCACGGCGGCGCTCGACCTCGCCGTCGCCGTGGTGGCGCCGTTCACGCCGGGTGACATCGCAGCCCGGATGAAGTCGGGTGACGATCCCGTCACCGCCGCCGACCTCGTCATCAACGAAGCGCTGCGCACCACCCTTCCCCGGGAAGCGGAGGGGTGGCTCTCCGAGGAGACCGCCGACGATCCCGACCGCCTCGGCTGCGGCCGGGTGTGGCTCGTCGATCCACTCGACGGCACCCGTGAGTTCGTCGCCGGCATCCCCGAGTGGAGTGTGTCGGTAGGGCTGGTCGTCGACGGGCGGCCCGTCGCCGGAGGGATCCACAACCCGGCCACCGGCCACCGCGTGGTGGGATCGGTCGACGACGGGGTCATCCTCGACGGCGCCCCGGCAGAGGCGTCGCCCCGGACCGCTCTGGAGGGCGCCCTGGTGCTCGCCTCCCGCTCGGAGGTCAAGCGAGGCGAGTGGAACCCCTTCTTCGCCACACCGGTCTCGGTGCGCAACATGGGATCGGTGGCCTACAAGCTGGCGCTGGTTGCCGCCGGCCTGGCGGACGCCACCTGGACACTGGTCCCCAAGCACGAATGGGATGTCGCCGCCGGCGCCGCCCTGGTGCTCTCCGCCGGCGGAGCCGTGTTCGGCCCCGACGGTGAGGGCGTCACCTTCAACCGCCCCGACACCCTCCTCCCCGGTCTGGTTGCCACCGGCCCCGGCCTGGAGCAGCCCGTCCGCGACTTCCTCAAGCCGTTCCGGGCCTAGCAGCGAACCCTGGGTTCGACGGGTCGGGCGAACTTTGGGCTGTGGGCGACGCTGAGCGTCGTCGGGAACCCTGGGTTCGAGGGGTCGGGCGAACTTTGGGCTGTGGGCGACGCTGAGCGTCGTCGGGAACCCTGGGTTCGAGTCCGGGGGTCAGACGTCGCGGGCGAGGTGGGTCCAGGTCTGTGTGACCTGCATCCCCACCCGCAGGTAGAGGCCGAGGGCGCCGGTGCGCGAGTCGGTGGACAGGTCGAACGAGGTGGCTCCGTGCTCGGCGCCGAGGGCGAAGGCCCGCACCAGCAACGCCTGGGCCAGGCCGCGGCCACGGCGATCGGCACGGACGGCGAGTTGCGCCACGTAGGCGGTGTCGGCGGCGACGAAGACGACGCACGCCCCCACGATCTCCTCGCCATCGGCAACGTCCTCGACGGCGAGTTGCAGCATCCACGGCTCGAAACCGATGCGGCCCATCACCGTCGGCTCCCAGTCGTCGTAGGACGTGGGCTCCCGGTCGGGCCACTCGTTGAAGGCGTCCTCGACGACCCGCCATGCGGCCCGCTCGTCCTGCCCGGGCACCGCGTCCCGCACCCGGAAGCCTGCGGGCAGCTCGACGTGAGGGATGGCGGCGCCGGCGGGCAAGGCCAGCACCCACGAGGTCCACATGGCGCGGTAGCCGAGCCCGGTGAGCAGGGCCGCCGCGTCATGTTGGCTGTCGGCGATGGGTTGGCCCACCAACGGGCTGCCGCGGCGGCGGGCGACCCCCCAGGTCCATTCGGCCAGCGCCCCGCCGATCCCGGCCCCGCGTGCCTCCGGCGCCACGTGGACCTCGGCGCGGCGGCCCCGGTAGACCTCGGCCGCGGCGACGATGGCATCGCCGTGGAACACTCCGATGCTCTCGGTCGCAAGGTCGAAGCTGGGGCGTTGCCAGTCGGACACGATGTCGGCGTACTCCACGACCACCTCGCCGAGGTCGTGTTGCTCGCAGCGGGCGATGAGGTCGGCCACGGCGGCGGCATCGCCGATGACGAGGGGCCGGCTCGCCAACGGCGCCGGAAGGCGGAGCGAGGTGGGTTCCATCACGGCACGCTACCGCGGGGTCGCCGATGGTGTCGGGCACGAAGGCAGCCCCAACCGCACCTTCCGGTCGGCTTCCCACGGAGGAAGGCTCCGGGCGTCACATTGCCATAGGGGAGCGGTCCGGGCATCATCCACCCATGACGACGACCCCATTCACACTCGACTCCATCGGAGCCGGCCACAAAGTGCCGCTGTCGATCCCGTCAGAGTTCGGATTGCTCAACGACATCGCCTACAACGTGTGGTGGTCCTGGCGCCCCGACGCCGGCGAGCTGTTCCGACGCATCAACTCCCCGTTCTGGTCCACCCACAAGAACCCGCTGGCGCTGTTGCAGACCGTGGAACCCTCCACCTGGGAGACCCTGTCGGGCAGTGAGGACTTCCAGGAGATCTACTCCTCGGTGTCCAAGGCTTTCCTGCAGTACCTCGAAGGGAACGACACCTGGTACGCCCAGGAACACCCCGACGCCCTCGCCGGGCCCGTCGCCTACCTGTGCGCCGAGTTCGGCATCCACCACAAGCTACGCACCTATTCCGGCGGCCTCGGCGTGCTCGCCGGGGACCACGTCAAGGCGGCTTCCGACCTGGGCATCCCGCTGGTGGCGGTCGGCCTGCTCTACCGCCGCGGCTACTTCCAGCAGGCCGTCGACCATGAGGGCTACCAGCAGCACACCTACATCCCGGTGGAGATCGAGCGGCGCCCGCTGCGCGCCGTGCTCCACCCCCGCACCGGGCAGCCGCTGCGGGTGAGCGTGCCCATGCTGGGCCGCGAGGTGACAGTGGCGGCGTGGCGCGTCGACGTGGGGCGGGTACCGGTGCTGCTGCTCGACACCGACATCCCCGAGAACGACCCGGCGGACCGGCCGATCACCCACATCCTCTACGTTCGCGGTCGTGACATGCGCCTCGCTCAGGAGATCGTCCTCGGCATCGGAGCGGTGCGGGTCCTCACCGAGCTGGGCATCACCCCGGCGGCATGGCACGTCAACGAGGGACATGCCGCCCTCAGCCTGGTGGAGCGGCTCTCCAACCGCATCCAGGCCGGGGAGAACCTCGACACCGCCAAGTCCGAGGTGGCCAGGTCGACGCTGTTCACCCTGCACACGCCGATCCCCGCCGGCAACGAGGTCTTCGACCACGACCTGATGAGACGCTACCTGAGCGGCGGGCTGCCCCACATCGACGACGACCTGCTGACGAGCCTGTCGGCGTCACAGAGCGGCGGGTTCGACATGGGCGCCCTCGCCATCCGCCTCTCCGCCATCACCAACGGAGTGTCGCAGCGCCACGGCGAGGTGGTCACCCGGGAGTGGAGCGAGCTCATCGGCGGCCCCGCCAAGGCGATCACCAACGGGATCCACCCCCAGACGTGGGTGGGGAACTCGATGACCCGCCTCTACCGCAAGACCGTCGGCGCCGACGTCTGGGACCAGACGATCATCGACCCTGACGCCTGGAAGTCGGTGCGGGACATCCCCGCCGAGGAGTTGTGGGCGGCGCACAACACCGCCAAGTCGGTGGTGCTGAAGCGGCTGCGCAGCCGCATGCTGGCCAAGCAGGCCCGCCACGGTGTCGGCCCCGACCGGCTGCGGGCGATCGAGTCGAGCCTGCCCGACGACCGGCTCACCATCGCCTTCGCCCGCCGCTTCGCCACCTACAAGCGGGCCGGCCTCATCTTCTCCGACCCCAACCGCATCAAGGCCATCCTCACCAACCCGGAGATGCCGGTGCAGATCGTCTTCGCCGGCAAGGCCCACCCCGCCGACCGGGAGGGCCAGGGCCTGGTGAAGTGGGTCTTCGACATGTCCCAGAGCGCCGATCTGGCCGGGCACGTGTTCTTCATCGAGAACTACGACATGGAGCTGGGCTCCGACCTGGTGCGGGGCGCCGACGTGTGGCTCAACAACCCGATCCCTCCCCAGGAGGCGAGCGGAACCTCGGGGATGAAGGCCGCCGCCAACGGCGCCATCAACCTGAGCCAGCTCGACGGGTGGTGGGCGGAGGGCTTCAACGGCAACAACGGCTGGGGGTTCGGCGAGGTCTCGTATTCCGACGCCGAGGATGCCGGGCTTCTCTACCACCTGCTGGAGACCGAGGTGGTGCCGATGTACTACGAGCGGGACGAGGACGGTGTGCCGCAGCGCTGGGTCGAGATGATGAAAGAATCGATCGTGTCGGCCCTGCCCCAGTTCTCCACACAGCGCATGCTGGTCGACTACGCCGAGCAAGCGTATCTGCCTCTGGGGAGGGAGTAGCCAGTAGCCAGTAGCCAGTACGAGGCGCTTGACAGGCTTACGTTGTATGGGTACCTTACGCCGTAAGTCTCACAGTGTACGGACGAGGAGGAGTGGCTATGGCGGAGACGATGAAGGCCCAGTGGTACCAGCGCTATGGCAGGCCCGAGGAGGTGCTGGAGCTGCGAGAGGTGCCGGTGCCGGTCCCCGGGCCGGGTGAGGCACTGGTGAGGGTCCACACCGCCTCGGTGCAGCCGCTCGACTGGCAACTCATCGTCGGCGAGCCCCGGGTGCTGCGGCTGTCCTTCGGGCTGCGCACCCGGCGCCACATCCCCGGAGCCGACATGGCGGGGACGGTCGAGGCCGTCGGACCCGGTGTAACCAGATTCGTCCCCGGTGACAGCGTGTTCGGCGAGACCGGCGGCGGATGCCTGGCGGACCTGGTGGTGGCGCCGGAGTCGAACCTGGCCCGCAAACCCGACGACATCGGCTTCCCCGAGGCGGCCGCCATCCCGGTGGCCGGGCTCACCGCACTGCAGGGCCTACGCGACTCGGGGCGCATCCAGGCCGGAGACCACGTCCTCGTCGTCGGCGCCTCCGGCGGGGTAGGCACCTATGCCGTTCAGATCGCCAAGGCACTGGGGGCCGTCGTCACCGCGGTGTGCAGCACCCGCAACGTCGAGACCGCCGGCGCGCTCGGTGCCGACCGGGTCGTCGACTACACCCGGGAGGACTTCGCCGCCGGCGGCGACCGCTACGACGTCATCTTCGACGGCCCCTGCACCCGACCGGTGCTGCAGATGCGCCGGCTGCTCGAGGCGGACGGCTCGTATGTGGCGATCGGCGCCGCCACCAAGGGCCGCTGGATCGCTCCGCTCCCCAGGCTGGCGCGAGTCGCCGCGGTGTCGGCCCTGGGCCGGCGCCGGATGACGAGCTGCATGCAGAAATGTGATGCCGCCGACCTGGAGACCATGGCGGATCTGATGGTCGCCGGCAGCGTGACCCCGATGATCGACCGCAACTACAAGCTGGAGGAGGCGGTGGAGGCCCTCAACCACATCGGCAAGGGCCATGCCCGGGGCAAGGTCGTCGTCACGATCTGACATCCCCGAAGCCGAGCACCACCCGGGCGCCCCCCAGCGGGCTGCGCTCGGTGGTGAGCCCGCCGCCGCCGGCCTCGGCTGTGCGGCGGGCGATGTCGAGGCCGAGCCCGGTGGAGCCGGCGCCGGAGCGTCCCCGCTCGAGGTCCCCGCCGGGCCATCCGGTACCGCCGTCGTCGACCGCCAGCGTGGTCACACCCCCGAGCCTCCCGCAGGTGACGGCGTACGGCGTGCCCTCCGCGGTGTGGGAGAACACGTTGCCGATGAGGGCGTCGACCGCCGCCTCCAGATCCCGCTCCGGGACCGCCACCGGCAGCGGGGCTCCTTCGATGTGCACGGTCGCCCTGCGGCCCTGCTCGTCGGCGAGGGCGGCCCAGAATGCGGCGCGGCGCTCCACCACCCCGGCCAGGTCGGCGCCGACCCCCGCCTGGCGAGTCTCCGGCCGGCGCACTCCCTGGATCACGAAGTCGACCACCCGCTGCATCTCGGCGACGTCGCCGAGGATCTGCTCGCGCTCGTCGGGGTCGGTGAGCCGTTCGGCGTCGAGCTGCAGCGCCGCCAGCGGGGTGCGCAGCCGGTGCGACAGGTCGGCGGCCGTCTCCCGCTCGTTCTCCAGCAACCGGCCCACCTGGCCGGCGAGCCGGTTGAACTGACCCGCCACCTCGACGATCTCGGGTGGGCCCTCCGGCTCGACCCGTACCGAGAGGTCACCGGCGCCGAGGCGGGCCGCCGCATCGGAGAGACGCTCCACCGGTTCGACGATGCTACGGGCGAGACGGTCGGCCAGGGCGGCGGACAGGGCGATGAGGAGCACCCCGAGCCCGGCCAGTACCAGCCAGGCGCGGGGCACCCCGGCCCGCAGCACCGGGTCGGCCACGAACACCCGCACCACGGAGCGGCCTCCGCCGGCGTCGATGGCCGGGGCATAGACGGCCTGCCCACCGGCGAGCGGGCGGCGCCCGGCGGTGCCGGCGATCACCGGCGCCAGGTCCTCGCCCGGCGCCAGCGGCGCCCCGAGCACTGTGCCGTCGGCGAGCACCACCGTGAGGTCGTTGCCGTTGATGGTGCCGTCGCCGACGATGGAGTCGATGGCGTCGGGTTCGCCGCCGGTGGCGGTGGCGAAGACTGCGATGAGCTGGGCGTCGCGCTGGGCGCCGGTGAGGGCCCGATCGGAGGCGAGCTGGCCCACCAGCAGCCCGAGCGGGATGGAGAAGGCGACCACGATGAGCGCCCCGATCGCCGCCACCAGGAGGGTGAGCCGGCGCCTCACGCGGTGGGGTCCACCAGCTTGACGCCGACGCCGCGCCGGGTGTGGATGAGGACCGGGTCGGCGGCGGTCTCGCCCAGCTTGCGCCGCAGCCACGACAGGTGCACGTCGATGGTCTTGTCGGCGCCCCCGTAGGGCTGGTGCCACACCTCGGCCATCAGGGTCCGCTTGGTGATCATCACCCCGGGGCGGGCGGCGAGGAAGGCGAGCAGCTCGTACTCCCGGGAGGTGAGGTCGAGACGCTTCCCGTCCAGGTAGGCCTCGTGGGCCGCCAGGTCGATGCGGAGCGGGCCGACCAGGATGTCGGCGGCCCCCTCGTCGGCGTTGCTGCGGCGCAGCAACGCCCGTATGCGGGCGGCGAGGTGGGCGGCGGAGAACGGCTTCACCACGTAGTCGTCGGCGCCCAGGTCGAGCAGGCGCACGATGCCGGCCTCGTCGTCCTGGGCGGTGGCGATGATGATCGGCACCGCGCTCACCGAGCGGATCATGCGTAGTACCTCGGCGCCGTCCATGTCGGGCAGCCCCAGGTCGAGCACCACCACGTCGGGAGCGGCGGCCACCACCTCCTGGATCCCGCCCATGCCGGTGGCCGACGAGCGCATCTCATGGCCCATCTCCGCCAGAGTGGTGGCCAGGGCCTGGCGGATGCGCTGGTCGTCCTCGATCAACAACACGGCGGCCATGGAGTCACGTTACCGGCCCGCGAAGCGGTCGACAGGGCGTGAACCTACCGTTGGCGGCCCCTTATCGGACCCTTAGCGCACCGCCACCGGAGGCCTGACATCCTGCCGGCATGGTACGCAGAATCAGCTTCATCGCCATCTGGGTCGTGGCCGCCATCGCAGCCACCGGAGTCGTCTTCGCCGCGGTGCGCAGTGTCGCCGACAGCGTCGTGGACAGTCCCGGTCCGACCCTCAGCGCCGCCTTGGTACTCGACGAGACCACGGTCCCGTCCGGCGGGGGCGAGACGTCGACCACGGACGGGGCGTCCCGCGAGTCTTCGACGTCGGCCGCCGAGCCCTTCCCCGAAGAAGATGGGCAGCCCATCCGGGGTGCCGACACGTCATCGTCCTCGTCCACGTCGTCGCCGTCCACGTCCTCATCTTCGACCTCGACATCTTCGGCCCCGTCGACCTCGTCGCCCTCCAGCTCGTCGACGTCGACGACCGAGGTGACCTCGACCTCGAGCCCGTCCTCCTCGTCGTCGAGCACGTCGACGTCGCAGCCGGACGACGACACCACCAGCCAGCCACCCACCCCCACCAAGAAGAAGACCTACCAGCTCGTCGGCGGCTGGGTCCGCATCACCTACGGCAACGGCACCGTCAAGCTCGACGGCGCCGGGCCCAACGCCGGGTTCAGCATGGAGGTCGACAAGAACGGTCCCGACGAGGTCAGGGTCGAGTTCGAGAGCGACGACCACGAGTCCGAGATCCGGGTCCGCTGGAAGGACGGCGGCCTCCGCGAAGAGATCGAAGAGGATGATTGAGGTACTAGGTACTAGGTACTAGGTACTCGGTACTAGGTAGTACGTGCCTCAGGCCGCTATCACCACTACGGAGCCGGCGATGATGGCGGCGGCACCGAGGATCATCAGGGGGGTGGGCTTCTCGACAGCGGTCCCCACCACCAGCGGGGCGACGACGATCACCACCGGGCTCGAGATCTGCATCAGCGTCAGCGCCGGGGCGATGGTGATCAGGTCGTAGGCGGTCCACTGCAGCGTGATCCCGGTGGCCACGAACACCCCGGCGGCCACCATCCACGGTACCGCCGCCCGGGGGATCGACTCTTGGCGGAGCCGGCCGGTGACGGTGAGGGCGATACCGTAGGTGACGGTGGCGGCAAGCACGCCGAAGGTGACCCCGATGAGCGGCACGTCGAGGCGCGCCAGGCCCCAGCGGATGAACAGCGGGCTGATACCCCACGAGAGAGCCGCCGCCAGCCCGAACCAGGGCATGAGCTTCCCGGCCTCCTCGACACCGCGGCCCATCGAAAGGGCCGCCACGCCGGCCACCACGAGGAGGACTCCGACGAGGACCGGCACCGTGAGCGGCTCGGACAGGGCCAGGGCGGCGACGATGGCGGCGAAGAGGGGAGCGGAGGCGCTGATGGCGCCCGATCGGGCGGCGCCGATGCGCTGCTGGCTCAACGCCAGGAACGTCCACCCGAAGAAGAAGTGGACGATCCCCGCCGCGGCGAAGGCCAGGTAGGCGGTGATCGGCGCTCCGACGATCACGTGCAGGTCCTGGGTGAAGAGCACGATCGCGGTCAGCCCCACCAGACCCACTGCAAGGATGAGGAACGTGCCCCGGTAGGCATCGATCACCTGGTTGGCCCGCCGGTTGGCCGTCTGGAACCCGGCGAAGGCGAAACCGGCCGCGATCGCCAGCACGTAACCGTTCAAGGAGACCCACTCATCGGGGAAGGACTATACAAACGATTGTAGGTTCTTCATCTCCCCCCCGGCTTTGCGGGGGAGTGGGCCAGACGGAGGCTTTGCGGAGGCAGGGGGGAGGAGGGTCTTCATTGCGCG
>CAZOGW010000035.1:0-22905 GCA_964579415.1 uncultured Acidimicrobiaceae bacterium
CACCAGCGAGGACCGTCCATGGCCACCAGCGAGGACATCAAGATGGCCGTTGACAAAGGTTGTGGGCCTCATGGCGAGCTGTCTGTGCACCTGTCACCGCTCTCGGGTGGTCCACCCCGGTGTCGACGCTCGCCGTCCGCACTCCTGAGACGCCACCACCCGAGAGAGTTCCCGGCGTCTCCTGGCCGTTGACGGGTACCGACCTGATGGAGTGCTCCCATGTCCCTTTCCGATGAAACACGTATCCAACGCCGTCCGCTCCCGCGCCGGGGGCGGACCCTTGCCCTCGCCCTCGCCTTCGCCCTCCTCCTTGCCGGCTGCGGCGGCGGAACCGACGAAGCCTCCATCGACGAAGTCACCCTCGACTGGGCCTACTACAACCCGGTGAGCCTGGTGCTCAAGGAGCACGGGCTGCTCGAGGAGGCACTGGCCGACGAGGGGATCACCGTCAACTGGGTGCACAGCGCCGGCAGCAACAAGGCACTGGAGTACATCGCCTCCGACAGCGTCGACTTCTCCTCCTCGGCGGGGGCGGCGGCGCTGCTGGCCAGGATCAACGGGACCCCGCTGGTGTCGGTGTACTCGTACTCCAGACCGGAGTGGACGGCGCTGGTCACCACCGCCGACAGCCCCATCCAGTCGGTGGAGGACCTGGCGGGGGCCTCGGTGGCGGTGACGCGGGGCACCGACCCGTACATCTTCCTGCTGCGGGCGCTGGCCGACCACGGGTTGAGCGAGTCCGACATCGAGGTGGTGCTGTTGCAGCACGCCGACGGGCGCAATGCCCTCATCGGCGGCCAGGTGGACGCCTGGGCAGGTCTCGACCCGATGATGGCCGACGCCGAACTCCTCGACGGCGCCCGGCTCTTCTACCGGGCGGCGGACCTCAACACCTACGGCGTGCTCAACGTCAACGAGCAGTTCGCCGCCGACCATCCCGACATCGTGGAGACCGTGATCGGGGCCTACGAGGAAGGGCGACGCTGGGCACTGGAGAACCCAGGTGAGCTGGCCACCATCCTCGCCGACGCCGCCGGGCTCACCGAGGAGGTGGCCGCCCTCCAACTCGAGCGCACCGACCTCTCCACCCCGGTGATCGGCGACGCACAGCGCCAGACCATCCTCGGCGCCGGCATCGCCCTCCAGGAATCGGGCGTCATTCCTGACGATGTCGACGTCGAGCAGGCGGTGGACGACTTCCTCGTCGAGACGTTCTCCGGATTCACCGCCGCGCTGGAGTCGCCATGACAGAACAGGCAACCCTGATCCCGGCGGCGGCACCGGCACGCCGGGTGCGCAGCCTGCGCCCCCCGTCGCCGCTGGCGCTCACCGGCCTGGCTCTGCCGGTCGCCCTCGCCGCCCTCTGGGAGGTGGGGGCGGCGGCAGGGCTCTTCTCGCCGAGGCTCTTTCCCCCGCCGTCAGAGGTGGCGCGCACCATCGGCGATCTGGCCGGGAGCGGTGAGCTCGCCGGGCACATCACCACCACGCTGTGGCGGGTGTGGTGGGGATTCGTCGCCGGCACCGTGGCCGCCACCGTCCTCGGTGCCGCCACCGGTGTCCTCCCCTGGTTCCGCCGCACCGTCGACCCCACCCTGCAGGCGCTACGCAGCATCCCCTCCATCGCGTGGACACCGCTGTTCATCCTGTGGTTCGGCATCTTCGAGACGTCGAAGATCGTCCTCATCGCCGTTGGCGTGTTCTTCCCCGTCTACCTCACGCTGGCGGGCGCCATCGCCAACGTCGACCGCAAACTGGTCGAGGTGGGTCAGGTCCACGGCTTCGGCCGGTTGGCGCTGGTGCGCCGCATCCTGCTCCCGGCGGCGGCACCCACCTACATCATCGGCCTCCGCGCCGGTCTGGGTCTGGGATGGATGTTCGTCGTCGCCGCCGAGTTCCTCGGTGCCAGCCGCGGCCTGGGCTACCTGCTGGTGGACGGGCAGATGACCGGCCGCCCCTCCATCATCATCGCCGCCATCGTGCTGTTCGCCGTCTTCGGCAAGCTCAGCGACACGCTCCTCGCCGCCACCGGCGGCCGCCTGGTGCGCTGGCAGGACGGCTTCGACCAGGGAAGGGTGTGACCATGCTGCGCCTCGAAGGTGTGTCCAAACGGTTCCCCAACGGCTTCCTGGCTGTTTCCGCAGTGGACCTGGAGGTGGGCAGCGGCGAGATCGTGGCCGTCATCGGCGGGAGCGGTTGTGGCAAGAGCACGCTGCTGCGCCTCATCGCCGGGCTGGAACCCGCCACCGCGGGCACCGCGTACGTGGCGGGCCATCCCGTCACCGGTCCCGGCGCCGACGTCGGCGTTGTGTTCCAGGAGCCCAGGCTGATGCCGTGGCTCAGCGTGGAGGCCAACGTGCGCTTCGGGCTGCACGGTACCCGCGAGCACAACCGGCTCCAGGCGGCGGAGGCGCTGGAGCGTGTCGGGCTCGGCGGCTTCGCCGACGCCCTGCCCCGGGAGCTGTCCGGAGGCATGGCCCAGCGCGCCGCCATCGCCCGCGCCCTGGTAGGTAAGCCCTCGGTCCTGCTGCTCGACGAGCCGTTCAGCGCCCTCGACGCCTTCACCCGCCTCGACCTGCAGGACCACCTGCTCGAGGTGTGGGACTGGTACCGGCCCACCCTGCTGATGGTCACCCACGACCTCGACGAGGCGGTGGTGTTGGCGGACCGGGTGGGGGTCATGTCGGGCCGCCCGGGCCGCCTGGTTGCCGACGTCACCGTGGACCTGGCCCGGCCCCGCCTCCGCACCGACCCGGCTTTCCACCAGATCCGCCACCGGATCCTCACCGGCCTGGGCGACGCCCGCGGCGAGCCGGTGCCCGTCACCGCGCACCAGCCCGTATCCTCGGGCCCATGACCCACACTGCCTCCCCCGACCGATACGACTCGATGCCCTACCGGCGCTGCGGGCGCAGCGGCCTGCTGCTCCCTGCGATCACGCTGGGCCTGTGGCAGAACTTCGGCGACGACCGCGACCACGACGAGGTCGCCGCCATCGTCACCCGCGCCTTCGACCGCGGCGTCACCCACTTCGACCTGGCCAACAACTACGGACCGCCGCCCGGCCACGCCGAGTCCGCATTCGGGCGCGTTATCAAGAAGGAGTTGGCGGGCCACCGCGACGAGCTGGTGATCTCCACCAAGGCGGGCTACCGGATGTGGGACGGGCCCTACGGGGAGTGGGGATCCCGCAAGTACCTCCTCTCCAGCCTCGACCAGAGCCTGCGCCGCACGGACCTGGACTACGTCGACATCTTCTACTCCCACCGCTTCGACCCGGACACGCCCCTCGAGGAGACGATGGACGCCCTCGCCTCTGCGGTCCACAGCGGCAAGGCGCTCTACGCCGGGTTGTCGTCCTACTCCCCGGCGGCCACCCGCCGCGCCGCGGCCCTGCTCGACGAGATGGGGATCAAGCTGCTCATCCATCAACCGTCCTACTCGATGCTGAACCGGTGGATCGAGGACGGACTGCTGGCGACGCTCGACGGCCTCGGGGTCGGGTGCATACCGTTCTCGGTGCTGGCCCAGGGCATGCTCACCGACAAGTACGTCTCCGGGATACCCGCCGGGTCCCGCCGCACCGCCGAGGGCGGCACGCTCGACCCGGCCTGGGTGGACGGGGACATCCGGGCACGGATCTCGGCGCTGGCCGGCATCGCCGCCGAACGGGGCCAGTCCCTGGGCCAGATGGCCATCGCCTGGTCACTGCGTGACCCGCGGGTGACCACGGCCCTCCTGGGGGCGTCGTCGGTCGCCCAGCTCGACGAGAACCTCGATGCCCTCGACAGCACCGACTTCAGCGACGACGAGCTGGCCGCCATCGACCTCCATGCCGTCGACAGCGGCATCGATCTATGGAAGGCCTCCCGCACCGCCGGATGAGCCGTGACCGGCGCGCCGCCCCGGCCGGCTCACAGTCCCGAGCCGCGGGCGGTGCCGGTGAGCCTGTCGCCGCTGAGGAGACTCACCGAGCAGGCGATGCGCCGGTCGCCTTCCGCCCAGCTCTGATCCGTCGGGTAGAAGTAGAAGATGTCGAGCGCCGATCCGGCGAACTCGCCGCCGACGAAGGCGGCGAAGCCGGCGATGCAGCGCACCTGCGCCTCGTCGACGAGCGCCTTCTCCCCGGGGAACTCGTCGCCGGCCATCCGCGTGGTCAGCACCGCGTAGACCTCGTGGTGATGCGGCGCGTCACAGTCTACGAAGCTGACGTTGCGGATCTCCCCGCTCCCCGGGTCGTCGAAGCAGGAGCCGACGTCGATCTCATCCACGTTGCCGGCGCACCCGGCAACGACCAGTGCCAGGAGGAGAACGAACCGCGCCATCACCTGGCCAGTTTATGTCTTCCCTGCCTATAGGGGATTTGAGATCAGTTGACGATGTATTAACGACTTGATACTGTCGATAGATGACGATGACCTGGGTGGATCGTGACCCGCTGGAGGTGTTGCGGCGCCGGTTGGATGATGTCGCCGGCCGGATCGCCTTCCCGGCGAGCCACTCCGCCGCGGTGATGCGCCGCCACGGGCACGCCTCGGCGGCGGCTTCGGTCGCTGCCGTCGCCGCCGAAGCGGGTGAGTTCGCCCGCTCGTGGGAGCGCAGCCTGGCGGACCGCATCGGCATCCTCGACGATCCCGTGTTCCACGGGTTCGCCACCGACGAGGTCCGTGGCGTGCGCTTCTCCTCTTGGGCCGTGGACGAGGCGGTCGCCATGGGGAC
Source organism: uncultured Acidimicrobiaceae bacterium (assembly GCA_964579415.1). Classification (GTDB taxonomy): domain Bacteria; phylum Actinomycetota; class Acidimicrobiia; order Spongiisociales; family UBA5794; genus CAZOGW01. The sequence continues at coordinate 4,717 of CAZOGW010000035.1, forward strand.
CAGCGGGCCCGGAGCCATCATGGATGTGGCGCCGGTGGCCCAGGACCTGCTGGTGGCGGTGGCGGCCCGCCGCGCCGCGGGGCAGCGCCTCGCCGGTTCGATCGACCTGCCCGGTGCCGCTCCCTACCAGGCCGCCGCCGGGCGGCTGGCCGCCATGGAGCGGGATCTCGCCGAGAGCGTCGTGACCGAGCTCGCCATGCGCCGGGAGCTGGTGGTGGCACTCGGCGGCGACGCCGGGATCGTCGAGGCGCTCGACGAGTCCATCGCCTTCCTCACCTACGAGCTGTTCCTCACCCGGCTCCCGGTGCCGGTCGACGCCGGCGTGGTTGCCGGCTCGGTCGATTCGGTGCGCGGCCTTCTCGACGAGTCCCGCTTCGGCGACGTATCGGGGCGGGAGCTCGTCGCCGTCGGCGCGCTGCTCGGTTGCCTCAGCGGGCCCGAGGTCGACGCCGTCGTCGCCCGCCTTGGGGATGCCGAGCTGTACCGCTGGCACCACGAGATGGACGGCGTGCGCGGCGGGAACCTCGATGTGGACCAGGAGGCCGCCCTGTTCGCCATGCTGGCGGCGAAGGCGTCACCGGAGACGTTGTGGCGACTCTTCAACGCCGAGGGTGGTGAGAAGGCGGTCCCCATCGGGGAGGCGATCATCGCCAACGCCCCGGAGCCGGTGCTGATGGCCTTTGCCGAGATGGCCGCCCGGCACCCTGACGACGAAATCTGCCTGCTGGTGACGCTGGGCGCCCTGGACCGGCTCGACCTCGCCGGGAAGACCGTACTCATGGTGCGTCTCGGGGAGACCGGGGATCTCGACACCTTCTTCGCCGCCTACGACCGGCTCCTCGCCGAGATGGACGTGGCGTTGGTGCCCTGGTCCGCCGGCGAGTTCTTCGGCGGGCTGTGGGACGGAGCGGTCGTCGGGCTCGTCGAGACGTTCCGCCTCGTCGCCGACCTCACCGTGGTCGGCGCCTGGGACCGGCACACCTTCCGGAAGCGCTGGTCCGAGATGGGAGGGCTGGCCACGCTCCTCTTCGCCGACCCCGAGGACTTCGGCGAGCTCGTCCTCGACATGGAGACCCTGAGGCGGAACCCGTCGCGTTGGCTGGGCCTCATCGCCGGCGACCTGCTCACCGGCAAGGGCGGGGCCGCCCGCAGGGGCATCAGGTCCCTGGCCCGCAACGGCCACCTGGGCAGGCTGGCAGCCCGCCTCGCCGACTCGCTCGACCACTTGACCCTTCCCGGGGTCACTGCCCGGTACCTCACCCGGGCAGGTCTCAGGACCGACTTCGCCTACGACTTCCTTCGACCGGCGGACACCGCCCATCCCAGGGTCAACCGGTGGAGGGCGAAGGTAAACAGCATCATCGAGAGCAAACTGAAGCCGTCGGACCTGGAGGCGTACCGGATAGAGGCGCGGGGTGGAGTGGTGGCACGGAAGGGCGACGGCACACCCTACGACCACGTCGCCAAGGTCGACCAGGGCCTGCAGGGCATTGTCAACATCACGGAGAGCCTCAAGCAGAGGCTGGGGTACCTGGACCTCTCTCCCGCCGAGAGAGTGATACTCCGTGTCGACCTGAGGCGCTACAGCCGCCTCCTCGACGAGGTCGAACGGTACCTGGGAATCAAGCGGACCAGCATCAAGGTGGGTCGATGAATCACGAACAGACGATGGAGGCATGGGTGGCGGCTGCCAAGGACGGGACGATCACCGAACAGGACCTGGAGCAGGTCAGAGCCGAGCTGCAGGACCCGACCTCGCGTTTCGCCATCACCCAACTCATCTACGTGGCGGCGCGCAGCTTCGACGACGAGGCGGTCCCCGTCGTCGAAGGCTTCCTCGACCACGATGACACCACCGTCCGCGCCGCGGCCATCTGGGCCTTCGGCTGGGCGTTCCGCCAGGGCGAGTACATCCGGGAGCGGCTCACCGCCGAGTTGGGGGCCTACGACAGCGAGGACAACGAGGCCGCCCAGGCCGCCTTCTCCTGCGCCTGCTCTTACCTGGCCCGCTACAACGAGTACGACGACCTCGACCGGGCCATCCTCACCAGGCTCATCACCGTGGCCACCCGCCGTCTCGACGCCGGCTACCCGTTCGCCGCCCGCGCCGTCGCCGGCGCCCTCGCCTACACCGGCGAGGACATCCGCGGCTTCGACGAAGGGCGGCTCCGCCAGGTCCTCACAGAGGCGTCGGTGATCGCGGATCCCCGCCGGGAGGAACATCCCTTCGGTTCGGAGGACGAGGACCCCGCCGTCGATGTGCTGCTCACGGATCGCCTGCTGCGCGGCATCGAGGGGCAGCGGCGTCGCATCGCGGGTACCTGGTACGACCCCTATCACGAGCTCAACGAGTCCGGCCAGAAGATCGCCGACGTCATCCTGCAGATGGAACTGCGACTTACCCTCCCCGAGGTGAGCCCGGCCGAGCGCGGCGTGCTGGAATCAGACCTGGAGGGCCTGCGCCGCCTCGTCGCCGACATCGACCGGCTCCTGGCATGACGTCGGGAGCATGCTCGCCGGCGGGGTACCGGCGATGAGACAGGTCACCTGACGCCGTCGGGCCACAACAGGTCGCCGAGACCGGAGGCGCGTTGCACGGAGCGCTCCACCGCGGCGCGGATCACCGCCTCGTCGCCGACGATGGTGACGCGGGTCTCGGCCCGGGTGACCGCGGTATAGAGCAGCTCCCGGGTGAGGAGGCGGGACGCCTCGTCGGGCAGCACCACCACCACCGACCGGAATTGTGACCCCTGGCTCTTGTGGATCGTGGTGGCGTGCACCGTGGCGTGTTCGTGGAGGTGGCTCAGCGGGAACGTCCTTACGCCGCCACGCTCGAACACGACGCGCAGCCCGTCGTCGGTGGCGACGCACACGCCGATGTCGCCGTTGTACAGATCGAGGTTGTAGTCGTTTCCTGTGATCATCACGGGCCGGCCCGGATACCACTCGCCGTGCCAGCGCAGACCGGTGTAGCGCTCATCGAGGGCATGCTCGACGTCGCGGGTCCAGCGCGAAACCCCGCCGGATCCGGTGCGCCGGGCGCACAGCACCGCCAGTTCCCCCAGGGCCGCCAACGCGCCGGGGATGTCGCCCGTGGCCGCCACCGCGACCAGGCGGGAGCGTTGCTCGACCAGGTCGCCCCAGAGCCGGTGGAACGATGGCTGGTTCCGGTCCGGTACCCAGTGCAGCCCATCGTGGCCGCCTGCCAGCAACTCGATGGCGGCGTCGGCGTCGCCGCGGCGCACCGTGGCCGCCAACTCGGCGATGACGCCGCCCTCGTCGTAGCGGTGCACCTTGTCGAGGGTCACCACCTGCGGGGCGAGCGGACCACCGGTCCCGCCGCCGACGATGTCGGCGAGCACGGTGCCGGCCTCGATCGACTCGAGCTGGTCGGGGTCACCCACCAGCACGACCGTGGCGTCGTCGCGTACCGCTTCCAGCAGCTTCGCCGCCATCGGCAGCGACACCATCGACATCTCGTCGACGACCACCAGTTCGTGGGGGAGCCGGTTGCCGGCGTGGTGGGCGAACCGGCCCCGCTGCGGCCGCCACCCGAGGAGGCGGTGGATGGTGCTCGGCGACGGCGCCGTCATCAGGGCGACGAGGGCCGGGTCGGTCACCTTGGCGGCGAGTTGGTCCACCGCCTCGCCGAGGCGCGCCGCCGCCTTCCCGGTGGGGGCGCACAGCGCCGTCGCCGGCATGGTGCCGGTGGCGGCGAAGGCGGCGAGGATGGCACCCACGGTATAGGTCTTACCGGTGCCGGGCCCGCCGGCGACGACGGCCAGTCGCGAGGTCAGCGCCGCCGCCGCAGCCTCGAAGGCACGGGTGCGGGCCCCGGCCCCGTCGCGGTCGAGCAGCAGGTCGAGCATCGCCGCGGCCGCCGCCGGTAGTTCCCGCACCGTGCCGGCGCGCTCGCTCACCAGCGCGGCGAGGCGGCGCTCGTAGCGGTGGTAGCGCTCCAGGTAGAGCCGGCCGCCGTCGAGGACGAGCGGCTCGCCGCCGCTGCCGTCGCCGACCAGCGGGCTCCCCGCCACCGACCGTTCCCACTGCTGCGGCTCGGGCCAGGGGAGGGCGTCGATGACGGCGGGATCCCGCCCCTCCACCGCCACCGCCTCGCGCAGGGACGCCAACCGGACGCAGACGTGACCGGAGCGGGTGCCCCGCACCGCCAGCGCCGCTGCCAGCAGCACGCTCTCGTCGCCCTCGCCGCAGATGCGGCCGATGGCGGCGGCGGCGATGACATCGAGCGGCTCGAGCACACCGGCGTCGTTGAAGTCGGCGAGGAGGCCCCGGGCCGCCACCACGATGGCGGGGTCGAGGGCGGCCGCCTCGATCCGGGGCGGGATCATGGCCGCTCCTCCCCGGAGAAGAGGCGGCTCAGAGCCACCACCATCTCGGCGGGCGGCCGCCACCGGGCCACACCGCAGCGCTCGCCGTCCACCACCGGAGTGGCCGGCCCGGCCATGCCCCGGATGAACAGGAACATGGACCCTCCCAGGTGGCGGGCGGGGTCGTAGCCGCGCAGCCGCCACTGCAGGTAGCGGTGCAGCGCCACCTGGTACAGGGTCGCCTGCAGCACGTAGTTGCCGCCGATCATGGCGGCGGCGAGCGGACCGGGCCCGTAGTCGAGAGGGCTCGCCTCCCGGCCCGCCGCCGGCAACGCGTTGGACTTGTAGTCCATGACCACGTAGCGGGGACCGTCGGGACCGGGCAGCGCCGCGGTCACGTCGATGGCGCCGGTGAGGAAGCCGCGGAAGGGGACACTGCCGGCCAGGTCGGCGGCGTACGGCTTGTAGGGGTCGCCGTCGGGGAGGTGGGTCAGCATCACCGACCCGATGTCGTCGAGGGTGAGGGGGACGCCGCCGGTGCGCACCGGCAGTTCAAACCGCAGCTCGTCGAGCACCGTGGCCGGGTCGATGTCGCGCAGCCGGATGTCGCCGTGATCTGGGCCGAGCGGGGTCGTCGCCGCCGCCACCATGCCGCCGACGAAGGCGTTGATGTCGAAGTCCCACACCGCTGTGTCGAGGGCGGGAGCGAGAGCCCGGCGCATCTCGGCGTCGAGGTCCGGGGCGCCGAGTTGGGCGTGCTCGAGGACGTGGTGCACCAGGGTTCCGAAGCGGGCGCCGCGAGGCAGGTCCGCCATCGGCAACCCGGAGCCGGGTACCTGTTCAACTTCCTCGAGCCCTTCCTCGACGGTCTCGTCGGCGCGGTCGGGTTCCTCGGTGGTCTCGTGCGGGGCGAGCAGGGGGTGCTCGGGTGAGAGCGAACTGAACGAGGCACGTTGCCAGGCGGCGTCGAGGCGGCGGCCCAGTCGGGCCCTCTCGATGTGCGGCACCGCTTCGACGCCGGGGAGGTGGCGTCGCGTCCCCGGCATGGCATCGACCAACTCGACGGCGATGGCGCCACCGCTTTCGGCCGACAGGCTCTGTGGGGTGCGCCCGGTGAGCAACGTGAAGAGCTTCGCCTCCGATGCCTTGGCATGATTGTCCGTCCACCACAGCACCAGGTGGTGCCGGGCCCGGGTGAGGGCCACATACAGCAGGCGGCCCTCCTCGGCCTCGCCCTCGGCGGCGGCGAGCGCGGCGTGCTCCGCGAAGCCGGACCAGGTGTCCCCGGCCACGTCGACCAGCCGCGGTCGGGGCCGGTCGACCGTCTCGGCGTCGGGGTCGTGGAACACGGGGACCCTGATGCTGAGGGAGGGTACGTCCCAGGCGAAGGGGACGAGCACCACGGGAAACTCGAGGCCCTTGGCGCCGTGGACGGTCTGCACCCGAACCGCGGCGGCGTCGGTCTCGAGGCGGCGCTGCCTCTCGTCGGGCTCCTCGCCGACCCGCTGCGCCGCCTCCCGCATCGCCGCCTCCAGCCATCCCGCCAACGAGGCGGCGCGGCCGCCACGCCAGGTGGCATGGAGCTCCTCGGCGAGGTGGATGAGATCGGTCATGCGCCGCTCCCCGTCGGGGCCGGCAAGCACCCTGGCGGCGAGCCCGGTCTCGCGGTCGAGTTCGGCGACCACCGGGGGAATGCCCCCGGCGGCGAGCAGACCTTGCCAGTGTCGCACCCGCTGCTGCAGGTCGAGCGCCTCGATGTCGGTGAGGGTCGCCATATCGGTGAGGCCGCGGCCGACAAGCACGGTGGTGGCGGCGAGCCGCACCAGGGACATGATGTCGGGCCGTTCCAGGGCGAGGAGGAAGCGGCGCCAGTCCTCGGCGACCGGCGCCGCAAAGATGCTCCCCGATCGCGCCGCCACCGAGGGGACGCCGCGCCGCGCCAGCGCCGTCCGCACCCGCTCCACCTGGTCGCGGGTGCGGCACAGCACGGCTATGTCGGCGGGGCTGGCAAGCCGGGGCCCGTCGTCCCCGTCGATGGTCACCGAGCCGCCGATGAGCTTCACCACCTCTTCGGCGGCGTCGGCGGCGACCGTGTCGCGCAACCCGGGCACCCGGTAGTAGGAGCTGCCTTTCCAGGTGTAGCTGGGGAGCGGGAGGTCGCGTCCCAGCCGGCGGATGGTGAGGGGGGCGCGCACGCCGTGGATGCGGGAGCCGACGTGGTCCGGTGCCGGCCCCATTGCGACGTACCCGATGGAGTCGTCGCCGAAGGTGGCGCCGGCGAAGAGGGTGTCGAGCGCTGTCAGCAGGGGACCGTCGCTGCGCCAGTTGATGGTGAGCGTGTGGTTGGCGGCGGCGCTGCGGCGGGCGGCGACGTACGACTCGACGTCGGCTCCGCGGAAGCTGTAGATCGACTGCTTGGGGTCTCCGATGACCACGAGGCGGAGGCTGTCGAACACCTCGCGGATCACCTCCCATTGCACCGGATCGGTGTCCTGCGCCTCGTCGACCAGGGCGACGCGGTACCGCTCCCGCAGCAAGTGACGGGCCGCGGTGGCGACGGCCGGGTCGGTGAGGGCCCGCCGGGCCTCGAAGAGCCCCTCGTCGAAGGTGACGGCCCCGGTGTGCCGCATGCGTCGCCGGGTCTCGACGCCGGCGGCCCGGGCGATGGCGACCCGTTCACGGGCGATCCCGTCTACCTCCGCCTCGTCGGGCACGATGCGGGCGTCGGGGGTGTCGATGACGCTGCGCACGATCTGTCGCAATACCCAGTGTTCGGGAACGGCGGAATCGGCGGGGGCGGCCGCGAACCGGCCGGCGACGAGATCGCCGATCACCTGGGCCACCAGGGCGTCGTCGACGGTACCGGGGTCGAGGTCGGCGGGCATCTGGGAGAGGAACCCGAGCTGGGAGATGAGGCGCTGCGCGAAACCGTGGATGGTGAAGATCTGGGCCCGGTCGAAGCGCGTCAGCGCCGTCCCGACTCTGGCGGCGCGGCGCTCGCGCTCGACGCCGTCGGCGGGGACTAGAACGGCCAGGTGGGGCTTGGCTTCGTCGCCCGCCTCAAGGGCGGCGAGGGTCTCGACGAGGCGGGTACGCACCCGGTACTTCACCTCGGCGGTGGCGGCGACGGTGAACGTCACCACCAGGATCTCCTCGATGTCGACGTCCTCGACGGCGACGAGTTGCGCCACCAGCCCGGCGATGGCGAAGGTCTTCCCGGTGCCGGCGCTGGCTTCGATGACGGTGCGACCCTGGCTCAGCGGCGTGCCGGGGACGAAGGGTGTCGACTCCGTCATTTCTGCACCTCCCGGGAAAGGTGGATGAGCGGGAGCCACAGGCGGGCGGTGTCCGCGTCGAACCGGTCATCTCTCAACTCGGCGAACGTGGTGACCGACGGTGTCACCAGCCGGAAGTACAGGTCGAGGGACTCCCCGAACTTCCCGCTGAAGGCGTCCTCGGCATCCCTGATAGCGTTGGTCCCGTCGCCTTGGCGGGAGCGCTGCCAGGTGAACCCGGTCTCACAGGGCAGGGTGAGGGGCCGGCGCAAACCGTCGGTGTACATCTCCACCAGCGTCCCCAGGCGGCCGAGCGCGTCGGCGCGTCGCTCCTCGGGTCCACCTTTCAGCGGTCCGCAGGTGACCACCCTGGTGTTGCGCCCGACCCGGCCGACGAGGATCGAGCTCCACTCCGTCTCCGGCATCACCGCGGTGACGAAGAGGAGCTCGACATAGGAGCGGAGCCGGTGCTTCGCCCTGATCGTCGACGCCGAGACGGTGATGAGGCGACCGCCGGCGACATCGGCGGGGACGGAACCCTCCACCTCCCGCCTGGCCGCGGAGACCGTCCCCGCCACCGGTCGCATCGCCCCCGGTTCGTAGCCACGCTGGCGCGCCGCCTCCCACAGTGCCGTCGCCGTCTCCACCGACCGCTCCAGGTCGTCCTCGCCGAGCATTCCGGGGGGAAGGGCATCGCTGTGCCGCTCACGCTGGGCCAGTTCGTCGATCCCGTGACCGCCGGCGAGGCCGGTGAGGAGGCGGTCGGTGACCGCCCAGCGCTGCAGCGGCGCCAGGTCTGCGGGCAGGTTGTCGTCGGGCGCCTCGCCCAGGTCGGGGACGGTGAGCCGGAGCCGGTGGCGTAGGAACTGCCGGGCCGGGTTCTCGAAGAACCGGATGAGAGCGTCGAGGGTGACAGGGGCTTCCTCGTCGGGGGCAGGCCACTCCAGGGGAGGCGGGGTGGCCGCACGGTCGCCCCTTCTCGCCACTGCCCCGGCGTACTGCATGGGGTCGTACCCCCAGGGCCCAGACACGCCCAGCACCCCCGGGGTGAAGTTGCGCTCGCTGAACGACTGCAGCGGGTGTTCGGTGACCAGGCCTGGGACGGCGCCGCCGAGCATCCTGGTGAGGGTGTCGCGTAGCTCGGCGATGGGGGTCGCCGGCGGGTAGTCGGCGTTGGTGAGCTCGTCGTGACCCGAGTAGGTGACGATGAGGTGGTCGCCGGCCGCCAGGACGGCGTCGAGGAGAAGTTGGCGGTCCTCGGCACCTCGGTCGTGGTCGCCGACGAGCTCGTCGCCCACCAGCAGGTCGTCGCCGTCGTCACGGCTGCCGCGGGGGAACCGCTGATCGTCCATCCCGAGGAGGCACACCACCCGGTAGGGGACCGACCGCATCGGCACCAGGGTGCACACCGTGACGTCCCCGGTGTTGAAGTGGAGAGGGCTGGGGCGGTCGTCGACCCAGCGCGCCAGGACACTGCGGGCCTCGGCGACGCCGATCTCCGGGTCGGCTCCGGCGGGGGCGGGGAACGACTCCGAGAGGAGGCGCCGCAACTGGTCCCACTGCCACTCCTCGTTCCAGTCCGGGGAGGCGAGCATTCGGACGCACACCTCGAGGGCGCCGGCCCAACGCGACATCGGCAGCGGGTTGCCGAGGAGGCCGCGAATGGCGGTGATGCGATCGAGCAGGGCGGCGAGGATGGCGACGGGCCGGGACTCCTGTCCCTCCACGCCCTCGAGGGGCACGGTGTCGCCCACGACGTGGACCGCACTGTCGGAGTAGAAGACCCCGGCGACGGCGCGGTCGAGGCCGCGCGCCCAGGTGCGGCCGGCGTCGGTGCCGGCGCCCCACTCCTGGCGGTGGGCGCCGTCGACGCCCCAGGCGATGTTGGCGCCGGCGATGACCTCGTCGATGAGCCCGGCGGTGTCGACTTCGAATCCGAAGCGCCTCTGCACCAGCGGCCGGGTGACGAGGTCTCTCACCGCGGCGCCCTCCAGTCTCCCGTCGGCCAGGTCGAGGACGCCGGCGGCGAAGCGGACCAGCGGGTTGGTGGCGGCCGGCGCCCGGTCGGTGATGCGGACCCGCAGGTCGGGGATGCCGCCCGGCGCCCCGCCGCGGGGGAAGGCGGCCTCGATGAGCGGGGCGAAGGTGGTGAGATCGGGAGTCATCACCACCACGTCCCGCGGCTCCAGGGTCGAGTCCGCGGCGAGCGCGTGCAGGACGGCGTCCCGCAGCACCTCCACCTGGCGTCTCGGTCCGTGGCACACGTGGATCTGGACGGAGCGATCGGCGGTCGAGCCCCCGGTCCCGGCGGCCGGCGGCCGGTTGTGGAGGATGTCGTCCTGCAGCCGTCCCAGCAGCGTCGCCGGCCGCGGTCCCGGGACCACCGGGTCTGATCCGAGCCCGTGCTGCGCCAGTACCTGCTGCATCTCGCGGCTGTCCTGTGCCCACGATCGCAACAGGGGGTGGGCGGCGCGGTCGGCGACGGGGTTGTGGCGGCGGCGCGGCAGGGGCGAGCCGTCGGGAAGTGCCGCTGCGGTGGCCTGCCAGAGACCCGGGGACGGATGGAGCAGGTAAAGGTCGATGTGGCGCTGCCCGCCCAGGGCGCCCAGCACCTGGAGGTCGAGCGGGTCGGTGGTGGTGAGGCCGTAGACCGAGATGCGCCCGGGGAGGTCGAGGGGCACTGTCCCGGCGGCGAGGGGCGTCAGCGCCTCGGGGAGCAGCTCGGGTAGCGACGGGGCGCCGATGCGCTCGCGGACTGCCCGCCACAGGCGCGGTTGCCAGCTGTCCCGCTCGGGGAGGGCGTCGCCGCCGGGCCCGGTGTCGGCCCCGCCCGCCCAGGCGCGGATCATCGCCGGCCGGCGCCGTGCGTAGGCGGTGAACAGCCGGGTCACCTTGGCGGCGGCAGGGAGGCGGTTGGCTCCGTCGGACCGGTCCAGGTGACGGGCCAGCAGCCCAATCCAGGGCTCGGAGAGGTGGGCGTCGATCGCCTCCAGCAGATGGGCCGTCAGCGCGGCTCCCTCCCAGGCGTCGGCTGAGGCCGCCAGGTCGGGAACGGCACGCAGGGACGACCACACCAGCACCCCCGGCGGCGGGAAGTCGACATTGGCGCAGATGCCGTCGCCGACGCCTCTGCGGGCCATCTCGACGGCGATCCGCTGGGTCAGCCACCGCTCGATGCCGCGCGTCGGCACCGCCACCACCTCGGAGGCGAAAGGGTCGTCGCCGGGCACCACGAGCCGGTCGCACAGCAACGACACCAACTCGTCGGGGTGTGATGCGACATGCGTCACCATCGTCACGTCACCGGCCTCCTTCCCCGACCCATCGAACCGCGGCCGACCCCGCCGCTCCGCTTCCCATGCGGGTTGAACCTATCAGGTGGGTACGACACAAGTTGTACACAGGTCGCTCCGGCCGGCCGGTTGGCCACACGTTCGATGTCACACGCTGCCGGTATGTTCGTCGACGGATGTCGACGGGTGGACTGGAGGTAGGGGAGTAACGTGAATGTCATGCAGACGCTTGAGACCGGCGACCGGATCCCCATGTCGTGGGAAGACTACGAAGCGCTGCCGGAGCACCCGCGTGGCGAGTACATCGACGGAGCGTTCGTCGTGAGCGCCTCCCCGACGGGGCGGCACCAGGACATCGCCCGCCGTCTGGCAAATGCGATCGAAGCGAGCCTCCCATCGGGTGTGGCCGTTCGCGTCGCATGGTCCTGGAAGCCGCGCCGGGACGAGTTCATCCCCGATGTGATCGTCTTTGACAGCACCGATGAGGACGTCAGGTACACCGGGATGCCACATCTCGCCGTCGAGGTATTGTCGACCGACCGGAGTGCCGACCTGCTGCGCAAGGCGCACAAGTACGCCGAGGTGGGTTTGGAGCGCTACTGGATCATCGACCCGGATGGGCCCGAGATCCTCGAGTATCGCCGCGTGCCCGGCGTCGCCGCCTACGAGGCGATCGGCCGCCACACCGGCGTCGGCGAACTCACCCTCGACATCGGAATCACCCAGGTCCCTCTCAACCTCGCCCGCCTCCTCGACTGAGTACGTAGTACTTAGTACTTAGTACTTTATAGAGCCCTCTCCATGGACCGGCGCAGCATCCAGGCGCCGAGGGGGAGCAGCACCGTTGCCATCAGGGCGAGGACGCCGAGGGAGGGAAGTATCCCGGCCAGGCCGTCGTCGGTGCGCTGGATGGAGGCGTAGGCCTCGTAGGCCCAGGCATGGGGAGTGAACCGGGCGATGGTCTGCAGCGTGTCGGGGAACAGCTCCAGCGGGAACATCGATCCGCCGAGGGCTGCTATCACCAGACCGAGGCCGACACCGATGCCTCCGGCGGCGTTCTGGTTGTCGATCGCCGATCCCAAGACCATCGCCGCCGCCGCTGACACCGCGCAGAACATCGCCAGGACCGCGGCGGTGAGCCACAGGCTCCCCCAGTCGACGCGAAACAGAAGCGCGGTGCCGGCCACGATGTATGCGCCCTGGGTGAAGGCGATGGCGAAGCGTCCCAAACCCTCCCCCCCGATCACCTGGAAGGTGGTCACCGGATGGGCGAGCTGGCGGCGGGTGACGCCCCACTTGCGCGCCTCGATGAGCGCCGCCGAGCCGGCCAGCGATGTCAGGAAGACGAACAGCGAGAGCTGCATCGCTGCTCCCAGGTCGAACTGGCCCATACCGGCGAACTCGGCGAAGGTGTCGTCAAGTTCGACCACGACCACGCCCGGCCCGGAGACGCTCCCGGCCGCAGCAACCGCCTCGGATGCGGCTGCGGGCTCGGCGCCGGCGGCGACCAGTGCCACGACGGCGTCCCGCTGCCCCGACAGGTCGGCCAGGACCGCCCCGGCATTGGCCACCACGGAGCGGGCGGTGTCCTGGGTGCCGGTGACCACCTCCAATGCCACCGGCTCACCGGCGGCGTAGGCGCCATCCATGGCAGCTGTGATGATCACTGCGGCGTCGGCGCGACCGCGGGCCAGGAGATGTCGGGCGGCATCGGCGGTGGCCAGGCTCACGTTGAGATCCCTGTCTTCGAGGGCGTCGACGACGGCACCGTGCAGCTCCGAGGGGTCGCCGGCGACGATGACCCGGCCCTGCTGGCTACCACCGAACTGGAGCCCGATGAGGAGGATCAACAGCAGGGGGAAGATGAAGACGAAGAACAGGTTGGCGCGGTCACGCACGAACCTGCGCAACGCCGTCACCGTGATTGCCAGCATCGCCCTCATCGGGTCTCCGACCGCATCGGCACCGCCAGGGCGATAGCGGTCATGGCGGCGCCGAAGCCGACCAGGTTGCGCAGCGGCACGCCGAGATCGGCCACCGTCCCTCCTGCGGAAGTGATACCGAGGCCCCGGACGAACGACGCCACCGGCGACACGTCGAGCAGCACTCCGAGGAAGCCTCCCACGGCCAGCGGGAAGAAGGCGCCGCCGAGGAGCCCGAGGACCATGGCCAGGATCGACTGCATGATCTGCGCCTGCTCGGCGGTGCGGGCCAGCTTGGCCACGACCAGGACCAGCGACGTGGCCGCCGCCACCGCGACGACCACGAGGACACCAACGGGGAGCGGCGACCCGAAAGAGACTCCGAACAGGAGACCGCCGCTCACCAGCAGCACCGTCGTCGCCACCACTCCCAGCACCAGGCTCACCAAGGTCTTGGCCCGGATCACCGACCCACGCCGGATGGGCAGCGAGTGGAGCCGCAGCAACGTGCCACCGTCGCGCTCCTCCAGGTAGGCGAGGACGCCGAACCCCACCGTGAACATCATGAAGAGACCTGCCTGACCGGCCACGAGGCCGCCCTGTGCCGAGAGCTGCTCACTGGCGGCCACGCCCTCGGTCATGGTCAGCGACGGGGGCGACTCCGCCACGTCCCGCGCCACCTCTGCGATGGTGGCGGGGGGAAGTCCCAGGGCGGCGGCGGCGGTCGCGGCACGCACCGCCGCGGTGGCCCGTCCCAGGAAACCGTCGATGACAGCGGCCACCACGTCGATGCCCAGGCTGGTGCTCTCTCCGCGCAGTACCTCGACCTGGGGCGATCCCGCAGCCATCACTGATGTGCCGAAGCCTTCGGGCACCAGGATCCCCCCGTCGACATCGCCGCTCTCCACCGCCCGGCGTACTTCGGCCTCGTTCATCGGCTCCAATGTGATGTCGACGCCGTCCAGGTCGTCCAGCAGCGATGTCATCGCCGTCGACAGCTCGTCGGCGGGGGCAGCCACGGCGAGCCTCATCGGCGCGATCACGTCTCCGCCGGTGACCCCGGAGAAGAGAAAGTTGAACACCACCATCAGTGCCAGCGGCACCCCCAGTCCGAAGACGAAGACCGAGCCGTCCCGGGCCCGCTGCCGCAGGTCGCTGCCGACCATGGTGAGGAGGGCGCCCATGGTCAGTCGCGCAGTGCCCGGCCGGTGAGGTGGAGGAACACCGACTCCAGGTCGGGGCGGGTGGTTTCCACGTTGGACACCGACATGCCGGCGCCCGCCGCGGTGGCGACGATCCCGGCGAGGGCCGCCGGCCCGTCGTCGACGCTGAGATCGATGGTGCGCCGCTCCAGCGCCGCCAGCCGCACCGGCGGCAGCGCCTCCAGCGCGTCGCGGGCGGCGGTCAGGTCGCCGGAGCCCTCGAGGCGCACCTGGTCGGCATCGCCGGTGAGCCGCACCAGCTCGTCGCGGGTGCCCTCGGCCTGGAGCCTGCCCTGGTCGATGATCCCCACCCGGTCGGCGAGCCGCTCCGCCTCCTCCATGTAGTGGGTGGTGTAGAGCACCGCCATCCCCTCGGCGGAGAGCACCTCCACCGACTCGAGGATGGCGTTGCGCGACTGCGGGTCGACGCCCACCGTGGGTTCGTCGAGGATGAGCAGCTCGGGCTTGTCGAGCAGGCCGATGCCGACGTTGAGGCGCCGCTGCATCCCTCCGGAGTACTCCTTGGCCCGGTCGCCGGCGCGCTCGGTGAGGCCGATCACGTCGAGCACCTCGTCGACGCGCCGGGACAACACGTCGCGGCCGAGCCCGGCCAGCTTGCCGAAGAACCGCAGGTTCTCCCTACCGGTGAGATCGGGATAGATCGCCAGGTCCTGTGGCACCAGACCGATGTGGCGCTTGGCCTCGACAGCATCGGGGCGCATGTTCTCACCCGCAACCGTCACCGAGCCGCCGTCGGGGCGGATCAACCCGGCGATCATCGAGATCGTGGTTGTCTTTCCGGCACCATTGGGGCCGAGCAGGGCGTAGGTTTCGCCGGCGCCGATCGAGAGCGATACGCCGTCGACGGCGACCAGGTCGCCGAACCGCTTGACCAGGTTCTCGCACACCAGCGGCGTCGTCACCGATGCACCTCTCTCCTCGTTTCCCCCGGGGGGCATACTCCCACATCCCCGAGGATCCGTGGCAGTGCCGAAAGTCATGCACCCGGCGGACGTTTCTATCTGTTCCATCTGTGCCACAGCACTTCTCGGTGACCTATCCTGTGAGGTGTCGACGACGGCTGCGGGAGAGTTCGGGACATCGTCCCGGCGCCGAAGGAGCAACAGCCCCGGGAAACTCTCAGGCAATCAGAACCGCAGTCGGAGGCGTATCTGGAGAGCGGGCGGGTGGACACACCGGCCCCGCCGAAGGGGAAAGCCGGCCACGGCGAATCTCTCAGGCAACGGTGACAGATCGGGGCGCAGCGGCTGTGCGCGCCACGGCCGGGACACCGAAGCCGAGGAGGACCGGATGCCAGCCGACGACCAGCCCATCGACGGGTCGATCCCCGCCTCCCTGGCGGAGCTGTCCCAGACCGACGACTTCGTGCGGCGCCACATCGGCCCCGACGACGCCGACATCGCCCGCATGCTGGCCGTGGTCGGCGCCGGTTCCCTCGACGACCTGGTCGCCCGGGCCGTCCCCGCATCCATCCATGACGAGAGCCTCGACCTCCCCGGGCCCCGCACCGAGGCCGCCGTCGTCGAGCGGCTGCGGGCCCTCGCCTCCCGCAACCGCATCGCCACCTCGCTCATCGGCATGGGCTACCACGGGACCATCACCCCGCCGGTGATCCAGCGCAACATCCTGGAGAACCCGGGCTGGTACACCGCCTACACCCCGTACCAGCCGGAGATATCCCAGGGCCGCCTCGAGGCGCTGCTCAACTTCCAGACCACCGTCATCGACCTCACCGGGCTCCCCGTGGCCAACGCCTCCCTCCTCGACGAGGCCACCGCCGCCGCCGAGGCCATGGCGCTGAGCCGCCGGGTCTCACAATCGGCGTCGGACACCTACTTCGTCGACGCCGAGTGCCACCCGCAGACCATCGCCGTGGTGCGCACCCGGGCCGAGCCGCTCGGCATCAAGGTCACCGTCGGCGACCCGCACCGTGACCTCCTCGGCGCCGACCCCTTCGGCGTCCTGCTGCAGTACCCGGGCACCACCGGTGTGGTTCGCGACGACCGTGATCTCATCGACGGGCTCAAGGCCAGGGGAGTGATTGTCGCCATGGCCGCCGATCTGCTGGCGCTCACCCTCCTCACGCCTCCCGGCGAGTTGGGCGCCGACATCGCCGTCGGCACCTCGCAGCGCTTCGGCGTCCCGCTCATGTTCGGCGGGCCCCACGCCGGCTACATGTCGACCCGGGACGAATACAAGCGGTCGCTGCCGGGCCGCCTCGTCGGCGTCTCCAAGGACACCGAGGACCGCATGGCGCTGCGCCTCGCTCTCGCCACCCGCGAGCAGCACATCCGCCGCGAGAAGGCCACCAGCAACATCTGCACCGCCCAGGTGCTCCTCGCCGTCGTCGCCGGCGCCTACGCGGTGTACCACGGGCCCGACGGGCTGCGCATCATCGCCCGGCGGGTGCACCGACTCACCTCGATGCTCGCCTCCGGTTTGCGTTCCGCCGGGCTCACCCTGGAGCACGACACCTGGTTCGACACCGTGACCGTCCGCTTCGAGGGCGGCGCCGCCGACCTGGTCGCCGCAGCCGCCGGCAACGGGATCAACCTGCGCCTGGTCGACGAGGGCCGTGTCGGCATCAGCCTCGACGAGACCACCACCCCCGAGACCGTCGACGCCGTGTTCGGCCTCCTCGGCACCGAGGTCCGTATCGCCGACCTCGACGACGCCCCCGACGTGTTCCCCGCCGGGCTGCGCCGGACCTCGGAGTTCCTCACCCATCCGGTGTTCCACGCCCACCGCTCCGAGACCGAGATGCTGCGCTACCTGCGAAGGCTCCAGCACAAGGACATCGCACTGGACCGGGCCATGATCCCCCTCGGCTCGTGCACCATGAAGCTCAACGCCACCACCGAGATGCTGGCGATCACCTGGCCCGAGTTCGCCGCCATCCATCCCTTCGCCCCTCTCGACCAGGCCCAGGGCTACCTGGAACTGATCGCCGAACTGGAGGCGGCGCTGGCCGAGATCACCGGCTACGACGCGGTGTCGCTGCAACCCAACGCCGGGTCGCAGGGGGAGTACGCAGGGCTGCTGGCGATCCGCGGCTACCACCACAGCCGCGGCCAGGGCCACCGCGACGTGTGTCTCATCCCGGCGTCCGCCCACGGCACCAACCCCGCCAGCGCCGCCATGGCAGGGATGCGGGTGGTGGTGGTCGCCACCGACGCCTCGGGCAATATCGACGTCGACGACCTCACCGCCAAGGCCGACAGTCACGCCGCCGACCTGGCCGCGCTGATGATCACCTACCCGTCGACGCACGGCGTGTTCGAGGACTCGGTGCGGCGGGTGTGCGACATCGTCCATCAGCGGGGCGGCCAGGTCTACATCGACGGCGCCAACCTCAACGCACTGGTCGGGGTGGCCAAGCCCGGGGAGTTCGGCGGTGACGTCTCCCACCTGAACCTGCACAAGACCTTCACCATCCCCCACGGCGGTGGAGGGCCCGGCGTCGGCCCCATCGGGGTCAAGGCGCACCTGGTCCCCTTCCTTCCCGGCCATCCCCTCGACGGAGAATCCGCGGTGGGGGCGGTGGCGGCGGCTCCGTGGGGCTCGGCGGGCATCCTCCCCATCTCCTGGGCGTACGTCACCCTGATGGGCGCCGCCGGGCTGCGGAAGGCCACCCAGGTCGCCATCCTCAACGCCAACTACGTCGCCGCCCGCCTGGCGCCGTATTACCCGGTGCTCTACACCGGACCGGGCGGGTTGGTGGCCCACTAGTGCATCGTCGACGTGCGCGGCTTCAAGGGCGACGGGGTCACCGTCGACGACTTCGCCAAGCGACTCGTCGACTACGGATTCCACGCCCCCACGATGTCGTTCCCCGTCGCCGGCACGCTGATGATCGAGCCCACCGAGTCGGAGAGCCTGGCCGAGCTGGATCGATTCTGCGACGCCATGATCGCCATCCGCGGCGAGGTGGACCGGGTCGCCTCCGGCGAGTGGCCCGCCGACGACAACCCGCTGCACAACGCCCCCCACCCAGCCGAGGATGTCGTCGCCGACGCCTGGGCCCACCCTTATCCCCGGGAGCTGGCCGCCTACCCCGCCGACGCTCTCCGCGGCGACAAGTACTGGCCGCCGGTGAGCCGCGTCGACAACAGCTACGGCGACCGCAACGTGGTGTGTGCCTGCCCACC
>CAZOGW010000035.1:23005-25582 GCA_964579415.1 uncultured Acidimicrobiaceae bacterium
GACCATGACGAACGGCAACGATCCCCAGCCCGCCGGCTGGTACACGGATCCCGCCCGGCGCTACCAGTTGCGTTACTGGAACGGCGTCCAATGGACCGACAACGTCGCCACCGGAGCTACCACCGCGCTCGATGCCATACCTGTCGACATGGCGGTGACCCCACCGGCACCCGGGACCGAAGCCACCGGCCACGGCCACGAAGAACCGGCGCCGGCGCCGGTGCAGACCGTGCAGGTGTCGCGCGGCGGGAGCACCGGGCTCGGCATGGTGGTAGGGGTGCTGCTGGCACTGGTGGCGGTGGTTGTCGTGCTGATCCTCCTCCTCGGTGGTGACGACGGCGACGGCGAGAACGGCGGCACCACCCAACCGCCGGCGGTCGAGACCACCCAGCCTGAAGAGGAAGCCGAGACGCAGGCCCCGGAGGAGGCGCCGACGACGACCGCGGCCTCGTGAGCAACGGCGCCCGATGACCGACGCCGACTCGGTCAAACGCTGGGCGGCACTGGCCGCGGTCGACCTGGTGGCCTCCGGGATGCGGGTGGGCCTCGGTACCGGCTCGACGGCGCGCCACGTCACCGACGCCATCGGTCAGCGGCTCGCCGACGGGCGTCTCAGCGACGTGACGGGCGTCGCCACCTCGGAGGCGACGGCGCTCCAGGCACGGCAGCTCGACATCCCGCTCATCGACCCCTGGACGCGGGCAGCGGGGTTGCAGTTGGACATCGCCATCGACGGCGCGGACGAGATCGCCCCCGACCTGTCTCTCATCAAGGGCCACGGCGGGGCGCTGCTGCGGGAGAAGATCGTGGCTGCCGCGGCGGGGCGCTTCGTCGTGGTCGCCGACTCTTCCAAGCTGGTCGACGCCCTCGGGTCGACGTGTGCCATACCGCTGGAAGTGAGCGGCTTCGGTGTGGACAGCACGCTACGCCAGCTGGCCGCCTTCGGGTCGCCTCGGGTGCGCCTGGAAACCGGAAGCGCGGCGACGTCGGACAACGGCAACCTGATCGTGGACCTCACCGTCAAGCCGGTCACGGACGTCACCGCCCTCGATGCCGCCCTCTCCGTCATCCCCGGCGTGCTCGGCACCGGCCTGTTCTACGGGCTGGTGTCGATGGCCTTCGTCGCCGGGAGCGAGGGGGTCAGGGAGCTGTCGCCGGGCTGAGGACGGGTCGGCGTCCGAACCAGGGACGGGCACGCTCGAGCTGGCCGGCGAGCGAGAGGAGCAACCCGTCGGAGCCGGCCGGCGCCATGAAGTGTGAGCCGATGGGAATGCCGCCGCTGGTCCAGTGGAGGGGTACCGACATGGCGGGCATGCCGGCGAAGTTGGCCACCGGGGTGAAGGGCACGTACCGGCTCAGGTCCGCCTCGAAGTCGCGCAGCGGGAGCGACTGGTCGAACGACCCCAGCCTGCGGGGCCGCTCGGCGAGCGTCGCCGTCAGCAGCACGTCGTGGCTCGCGAAGAACCCCGCCAGTTGGTAGGTGGCGTCCTGTAGCGCCGCCTCGGCGAGGAGGGCATGCCCCGGCCCGTGGCGCAGGGCCTCCTCGAACAGCCTCCAGGTGAAAGGCTCGAAGGGGTCGTCCTCCACGCTGCGGGCCATGTAGCGGCCCAGCGCCCGCATCGACAGCCTGTCGCCGAGGGCCCTGCGCGCCGCCGATCCCCCCGGGCGCTGCGCCACCACCTCGAGGATGAAGAGGAAGCTGGCGTGCTGCATCGCCGCCCATACCACCAGGAACGCCTCCGCCACGGCCTGCTGGTCGACGGGCGCCGCCACCTCGGTGACCTGGTGGCCCAGGCCCTCGAGCAACCCCGCCGTCTCCACCACAGCAGCGCGGCAGTCGGGGTGGAGCGGGGCGCCGTCGAAGCCGTCGGCGACGACGCCCACCCGCAGCGGCGGCGGGTCGGTGTCCACCGACGAGGCGAAGGAGCCTTCGTGCGGAGGCGCCACGAAACGGGACCCGGGCACGGCTCCGGCGACGGCGTCGAGGAGCCGGGCGGTGTCCCGGACCGACCGGCTGAGACACAGCGACGACGAGAGGTGATCGGAGGCGGATGCAGGGAAGGTGGGGACCCGTCCCCGGGTCGGCTTGAGGCCGAAGAGCCCGCACGCCGACGCCGGGATGCGGATCGACCCGCCACCGTCGCTGGCGTGCGCCATCGGCACCATCCCGGCGGCGACCGCGGCGGCGGCTCCGCCGCTGGAGCCCCCGGTCGACCTCTCCAGGTCCCACGGGTTGCGGGTCGGCCCGTTGAGCACCGGCTCGGTGGTGGGGAGGAGCCCGAACTCGGGAGCGTTGGTGCGGCCCAGCGACACCAGCCCGGCCCGGCGGAAGCGGTGCACGATCTCCGGTGTCACCTCCCCGACGTAGTCGCGGAAGAACACCGAACCGTACGTCACCGGTTCACCCAATTCGGGGGTGAGGTCCTTGATCAGGAACGGCACGCCCCCGAACGGGCCGTCGAGTGGGACCGAACCGAGCGAGTCCCGCGCCGCCTCGAAGCGCCGGCTCACCACGGCGTTGACCACCGGGTCGAGGCGCTCGATGCGATCCGCCGCGGCGTCGAGCAACTCGACCGG
>CAZOGW010000036.1:0-1823 GCA_964579415.1 uncultured Acidimicrobiaceae bacterium
GGCCCACTCCCCCCGCCAAAGCCCGGGGGGAGATGAAGAACCCGCCCTCCGCAATTGGGACGCGGGCGGCGCCCATCGTCCCGCGGTCAGTCGCCGTGAACGGGCCCGGGTCGCAAGGTGAGCGGCACCGGCTGGGTGAGGTCGATGATGGTCGAAGCCTCTCCCCCGGCGGCGGTGCCCTCGAGGTAGATGCCCACTGCGTCGCCGAAGATCTCGGCGGCGGCGGCGTGGTCGGTGACCGGGTTCCGCCCGCTCACGTTGGCCGACGTCACCGCCAGCGGGCCGACCCGCTTCAGGAGCTCCAGTGCCACCGGATGGTCGGGGCAGCGCAGCCCGACGGTGCGCCGGTCGCGGTCGCCGAGCCATTGAGGTGCGGTGGGCAGCTTGGGGAGGACCAGGGTGAGCGCCCCCGGCCAGTGCTGGTCAGCCAGCTCCAGGGCCCGGTCGGACATCGACGCCAGGGTGAGAGCCTGATCGACGTCGGCGACGAGAATGGCCACCGGCTTGTCCTCCGGCCGGCCCTTGAGGAGGAACACGGCGTCTAGGGCGTCCTCGTAGAACGGATCGACCGCAAGGCCGTAGAGCGTGTCGGTGGGCACCCCCACGATGTGCCCCTGCCGCAACGCCTCGGCCGCATCGGAGATGCTCATGGGAAGGACGATAACGCAGACGCGGAGAACTTGGTGCTACTGGGAGCGGGGAGATACTTGGTACTTGGTACTTGGGGCTAGTTGCCCGGGCTCGTTCCGATGACGAAGCGGGGGCGGCCGGTCAGGTCTTGCTCGACAACGGCGTCGTAGGAGACGAAGAGACGGGCCGCTTCTCGGGGGTGGAACTCGGAGATCTCGCAGGCGACGAGGGCGCCGGGGCGGAGCCAGCGGGGGGCCTCAGCGGCGATGCGGGCGAGGATCTCGGTGCCCATCGGTCCCGCTACCAGGGCGGCATGCGGCTCGTGGTTCCTCACCTCGGGGGGGAGGGTCGCCAGTTCCGCCTCGGCCAGGTAGGGCGGGTTGGCCACGAGGACGTCGACGGTCCCGGCCAGATCCGCGGGCAGCGGGCCGAAGAGGTCACCCTCGAGGACGGTGACGGCGAGGCCGGTGCCGACCGAGTTCTCCCGAGCGAGCGCCACCGCATCCGTAGACAGGTCGGTGGCATAGACGGTGGCGGCGGGCCACGCCCACTTGCAGGCCAGCGCCAGGTTGCCCGAGCCGGTGCACAAGTCGACGACCACCCGCGGCGGCGCATCCACCCGTTGCACCACAAGGTCCCAGAGCTGTTCCGTCTCGGGTCGTGGGATCAGCGCCCTCGGGTCGGCAAGTAGCCCGAGCGGCCCGAACGCCACCGTCCCCTCCAGATACTGCAATGGCTCCCCTTCCAGCCGCCGCCGCACCAGCCTCTCGAAGCGGGCCTCCTCGGCCGCTGACATCGAAGGATCCCGGAGCAGCTCACCCCGCGACCGCCCGGTAGCCGTCTCCCCCAGTCGCACGACCTCATGGTCCGGCAATCCACCCCCGAGCCGCCGCAGCCTGTCCAGTGTCCCGGTCATGTTGTCCCGCGGCTCCTACGTAATACGTACGTACCTAGTACCTAGTACCTAGTACTCAGTACTTAGTACGGCCGCCGCCCGCGACGGCCTATTCGGACAGTCGCTCCGCCACCTCACGGGCCGAAAGCGCATCGTGCATCTCGTCGAGGTCGCCCTCGAGCAGTTCGGGCAGGTTGTGCACGGTGAGCCCGATGCGGTGGTCGGTGACCCGGTTCTCCTTGAAGTTGTAGGTGCGGATCTTCTCCGCCCGCTCCCCCGTCCCCACCTGCTCGCGGCG
>CAZOGW010000036.1:1923-25018 GCA_964579415.1 uncultured Acidimicrobiaceae bacterium
ACCTCGACGTCCTCCACCTCGGGGAGCACCGCCACCGTGGCGATGGAGGTGTGGATCCGACCCTGGCTCTCGGTGCGTGGCACCCGCTGCACGCGATGGGGGCCGGCCTCGAACTTGAATCGGGAGTAGGCGCCCCGACCCTTGACGGCGAAGGTGGCCTCCTTGATGCCGCCGCCGTCGGTGGCGTTGGTGTCGATGGCCTCGGTCTTCCAGCCGCGACGCTCGGCGTACCGCTCGTACATCCGGTACAGATCGCCAGCCCACAGCGCCGCCTCGTCGCCGCCGGCGGCGGAGCGGATCTCGACGATGACGTCCTTGTCGTCGTTGGGATCCTTGGGCACCAGCATGGCGCGCAGCCCGGCCTCGATGGTCTCCAGCTTGGCGCGCTGTTCGCGGGCGACACCTTCGAGGTACTGCCGCATCTCCGGATCGTCCTCCCGTGGCGCCATCTCCTCCGCCTCGGCCCGTTCGGCGTCAGCGGCGTCGTAGGCGGTGATCGCCTCGGCGACCGGCCTCAGCTCGGCGTGGCGGATCGACACCTGGCGGTAGCGGTCCTGGTCGCCCAGCACGGCGGGGTCGGCCATCTGCTCAAGGGTGTCGTCGTAGGCGCGATGCAGCTCTTCGAGACGGGCGCGCAGGTGCGGGTCCACGCCGTCACCTCACTCGGAAGCGGGGTCGTACTCGACGGCGAGGGCGCCGGCGAGCACGGGACCACGAGCCTCGACCTCCTCGCGCTCCTCGGTGGTGAGGGCGGCGAGGAGGCTGGCGACGGCGACCTCGATCTGGGAGCCGTCGGGCTGCCGGGTGGTGATGCCCTGCAGCCACATGCCCGGCTTGGAAGCCCAGGCCATCCATGGCTTGGCAGCGGCCACCTTGAGCACCTCGTAGGAGGCGCCGGCGATGACCGGGATCATCACGACCCGCGCCACCACCTGCCACACGAACGGCAGCGGGGCCAGCAGCAGGAAGACGAAGAAGGCGATGAAGGCCACCAGCATGATGAAGGCGGTGCCGCAGCGGGGGTGGCGGGGGCTGTACTGCTCGATCTCCTCGAGGGCGAGGGGCTTGCCGTTCTCGTAGGCGTGGATGGTCATGTGCTCGGCGCCGTGGTATTCGAAGACCCGCTGGATCTCCTTGAGCCGGGAGATGGCCCAGATGTAGCCGACGATGAGCCCGATGCGGATGAGCCCGTCGAGGACCACGAACAGGATGCTCGACTCCCCCATCAGCGCCGCCAGGCCCTTGGCGGCCAATACCGGGACCACGATGAAGAGTCCCAGGGCGAAGGCGATGGCCACCCCCATGGTGATCAGCACCTGGCCGCGGCTCATCTCCTCCTCGTCCTCCTCGCCGGCCTTCTGCGCCGACCAGGAGAGGGCACGGAAGCCGAGGCTGAGGGACTCCAGCAGCACCATGACTCCCCGCAGGAACGGGATGCGGGCCGCCTTGGAACGGGAGGCGAGGCGGGGCAGCTCGTGGCGGATGGCCTCGATGACGCCGTCAGGACGGCGCACCGCAACCGCCCAGCGGTTGGGGGCGCGCATCATGACGCCTTCGAGGACGGCCTGGCCGCCGACGGATGCGCCGGGCGAGCGTGACAAGCGGTGCTACTCCGCGGAGCCGGCGGAGGGGGCTCCTGCCGACCCGGCACCGCTCTTGGCGTAGCGGCGGCGGAAGCGCTCCACCCGGCCACCGGAGTCGACGAGGATCTGCTTGCCGGTGTAGAACGGGTGGCTGGCGCTCGAGATCTCGACCTTGGCCAGCGGGTAGGTGTTGCCGTCCTCCCACTCGATGGTGTCGTTGGTCTCGATGGTCGAGCGGGTGAGCACGGCGAACTCGGACGAGGTGTCCTGGAAGACGACGTCTCGGTAGCGGGGGTGAATGTCAGGTTTCATGGGGTTCGTGATCTCTCCTCGGCGGGATCTTAGCGGGGGTCGGAGCGGGGAGGTACTTGGTACTTGGTAGGCGTCACCAGATACCAAGTACCAAGTACCAAGTACTCATGTCCGGACGATGCGCTCAGTCCTAATTGCCGCTTTTCGCGATGGTGGCCAGGAACTCGGCGTTGGACTTGGTGCTCTTGAGCCTGTCGATGAGCAGCTCCAGGGCGGCTCCGGACTCGAGGGCGAGCAGCACCCGGCGCAGCTTCCACACCTCGGTGAGCTCGTCCTTGTGGAACAGCAGCTCCTCGCGGCGGGTGCCCGACGACTCGACGTCGATGGCCGGGTAGATGCGCTTGTCGGCGAGTTTGCGGTCGAGCCGCAGCTCCATGTTCCCGGTGCCCTTGAACTCCTCGAGGATGACCTCTTCCATGCGAGAACCGGTCTCGATGAGCGCGGTGCCCAGGATGGTGAGGCTGCCGCCCTCCTCGATGTTGCGGGCGGCACCGAAGAAGCGCTTCGGCGGGTACAGCGCCGTCGAGTCGACACCACCCGAGAGGATCCGGCCGCTCGCCGGCGTGGCCAGGTTGTAGGCCCGGGCCAGGCGAGTGATGGAGTCGAGGAGGATGACGACATCCTGACCCTGCTCGACGAGCCGCTTGGCCCGCTCGATGGCCAACTCCGACACCTGCGTGTGTTCCTCGGCGGGGCGGTCGAACGTCGAGTAGATGACCTCGCCCTTCACCGAGCGCTGCATGTCGGTGACCTCTTCGGGCCGCTCATCGACGAGCACGACCATGAGGTGGCATTCGGGGTTGTTGTGGGTGATCGAGTTGGCGATCTCCTTGAGCACCGTCGTCTTGCCGGCCTTGGGAGGCGACACGATGAGGCCGCGCTGGCCCTTGCCGATGGGGGCTATCAGATCGATGATCCGGGGCAGGATGTGGTTGGACTGCCCGTCGACCTCGAGGCGGAGCCGCACGTCGGGGAAGAGCGGGGTGAGGTCGGCGAAGCGGGGCCGGTTGGCCGCCTGGTCGGGGTCGATGCCGTTGACGGTGAGGACCCGCACCAGGGCCGGGAACTTCTCCTGAGCCCGAGCCGGTCGCACCGGACCGACCACGATGTCGCCCTTGCGCAGCCGGGCCTTGCGGACCTGGTTGGCAGCAACGTAGACGTCCTTGTCGCCGGGGAGGTAGCCGCTGCAGCGGAGGAAGCCATAGCCTTCGGGGAGGATGTCGAGGATCCCCTCGCGCACCTCCAACTCGGACTCGTCGACGTGCTGCGGCCCGCCGCCCTCTCCACCCTGGCCACGGCCGCGACGCCGGCGGCGCCGGCCGCTGCCCTGGCCCTGATCGCCGTCCTGGCTTCCGTAGCTCGTCTGGCTTGTCTGGCTTGTCTGGCCTGCCTGGTTCGTCTGGCTCGCCTGGCGCTCATCGAATGCCGCCGGTTCGCCGGACCCGGCGGCGGGCTCGTCATCGCTTGCCTCCGGCGCCTCGGGAATGAGGGACTCGTCGAACTTGTCGGAGGCGAGGATGGCCGCGATCAGCTTGGTCTTCTGCAGGCCGTCGTGCTCGATCTCGACCTTGCCCGCCATTGAGCGCAGATCGTCGAGACCGAGTTCCTGCAGCTTGGCCCGTGTCGTCATATCGACTGGTGCCTCCCTTTCGGCATCAAATGATTCCCCCGGAGAGATCCGGAAGTCAGAGGGTTCCCCGCCGTCCCCGAGATGCTGGCGACTGGTCGCCGGTGGCCCCCGTGATGTGGATCGCGCCGTTCAGCGCCGGGGGGTGGGGAGAACGAGCAAGTCGCATTGTAGACAGCACGAGAAGCTACGCAAGGCGAGAAATTGGTACTAAGTACTAGGTACTAGGTACTAGGTCTGGCGGGCGAGGTGGCCGTCGTAGTCATCAGAGCTCCCGGCAACGCGAGCCCCCACAATCCCGGCGAGAGACTTCGTCGCGGTTCTTGCGTAGTACGTAGTACGTAGTACTTAGTACTTAGTACGCAATCAGTCACCCACTCGGATTGTTGCTCCGACGCTGCGTACTACGTCCAGGGCTCGGAGGCGCTCGATGGCGGCGCGCTGCTGGGCCTCGGGAGCGGGATGGGTGATGATGAGTAGCGTCGCTCCGGTCCCCTCGCCCTCCTGCCACACCGACTTGATGGAGACGTCCGACTCCCCGAAGGCGGTGGCGATCTGGGCGAGCACACCGGGCCGCTCCATCACCTCGAGCCGCACGTACCACTTCGTCACCACGGTATCGAAGGAGACCAGCTCGCCGGGAGAGAATCGTATGTGCGGCGACACCTGGGCGCCGGCGAGGATCTCCCGGGCGGCGTCGATGACGTCGCCGAGGACGGCGCTGGCGGTGGGCTCGCCGCCGGCGCCGGGCCCGGCGAAGAGGAGCTGGTCCACCGACGGTCCGGTGATGAAGATGGCGTTGGTCGATCCGCGGATGGCGGCCAGGGGGTGGCCCCGCGGGATGAGGGTGGGGTGGACCCGGGCGCTGATCCCCTCGGGGCTGCGCACCGCCAGTGCCAGCAGCTTCACCTCGTAGTCGAGAAAGCGGGCGTGGCGGATGTCTTCGGCGGAGAGCCCCTCGATGCCCTCGTAGTGGACGTTGTCGATGCCCACCCAGGCGCCGAAGGCGAGGGAAGCCAGGATGGCGGCCTTGGCGGCGGCATCGGCGCCACTCACGTCGGCGGTCGGGTCGGGCTCGGCGTAGCCGAGCTGCTGCGCCTCGGCGAGAGCATCCTCGTAGGAGTCGCCCTCGGACATGCGGGTGAGGATGTAGTTGGTGGTGCCGTTGACTATGCCGGTCACCTGCTCGATCTGCTCACCGGCGAGCGTCTCGGCGAGCGGCCGGATGATGGGGATGCCGCCGCCCACCGCCGCCTCGAATAGAAGGGGTACGCCGCTGCGCTCCGCCTCGGCGATGAGCTCGGCCCCGTCGGTGGCGATGAGCTCCTTGTTGGCCGTGACCACCGGCTTCCCAGCCGCCAGCGCCGCCCGGACCAGCGCCCCGGCCGGGTCGCGACCCCCCATCAGCTCGACGACCAGCCCCACCTCCGGATCGCCGACGACCTCCCAGGGGTCGCTGGTGAGCAGTGCGGGATCGACGGCGACACCGCGCTGCCGGCCCAGGTCGCGCACCGCGATGCGGCGCACCCGCAGGTCGAGTCCCGTCTTGGCGGAGATGGCGGCGTGGTCGTCGACGAGGCGACGTATCAGGGTGCCGCCCACCGTGCCCGCGCCGAGGATACCGATACCGATGGTGCTGTCCATGAGGCGGCGATGGTAGAGAGTATCCAGGCGCCAGTATCACGTATTACGTATCACGTATTACGTATCACGTATCACGTATCGATACTGAATGCTGACCTAACCCACATCCCTGCCGAGCAGATCCTCATAGGTCTCCCGGCGTACCACCAGGCGGGCGTTGCCGTCCTTGACGAATAGGACCGGGGGGCGGCGCACCATGTTGTAGTTGGAGCCCATGGAGTGGCCGTAGGCGCCGGTGACGGGGGTGGCCACCAGGTCCCCGACGGAAACGTCGGCGGGAACGCGGGCTTCGGCCACGATGATGTCGCCGGACTCGCAGTGCTTGCCTACCACGCGCACCCGCTCGGGGCGGGCGGCGTCGACCGCTCGGGGGAGGAATGCCTCGTAGCCGCTGCCGTAGAGGACGGGGCGGGGGTTGTCGCTCATGCCGCCGTCGACGGCCAGGTAGGTGCGGATGCCGTCGATTCGCTTCAGGGTCCCCACCGTGTAAACCGTGACGGCGGCGTGGGCCACGATGGCCCGGCCCGGCTCGGCGGTCACCCGGGCGCCGATCCCGGCCTCGGAGGCGGCACGGCGCACCGTGGCTCCCCATTCGGTGATCGACGGGGCGCTCTCCCCCTCCACGTAGGCGACGCCGAGCCCGCCGCCGACGGACAGCTCGGGAAGGGCGAAGTCGTTGACGATGGGGGCAAGGACGTCCACTTCACGGCGGAAGGAGGCGACATCGAAGACCTGACTGCCGATGTGGGCGTGGATACCCACCAGACGCATCGCCGGCGAGGCGGCGGCGCGGTCCACGGCCCGGCGCGCCTCGCCGCTCTCCACCGCGAGGCCGAACTTGGAGTCGGCGGCGCCGGTGCGGAGGAACTCGTGGGTGTGGGCCTCCACCCCGGGATTGACCCGGATCAGGACGGCGGGGGCGTCGCAGCCTTCCGAGGTGACGGTGCTCTCGATGCGATCGAGCTCGTCGTGGGAGTCGACCACGATGCGGCCCACCCCGGCCTGGAGCGCGGCCTCCAGCTCGCGGGACGACTTGTTGTTGCCGTGCATCACCAGGCGGGCGGCGGGGATACCGGCGGAGAGGGCGACGTGCATCTCGCCCCCGGTGGCGACGTCGAGGTGCATGCCCTCCTCGTGGGCGAGGCGGGCCATGGCCCGGCACAGGAACGCCTTGCCGGCGTAGGCGACACCGTCGCCGAAGGCTGCCACCGCCTCGCGGCAGCGGCTGCGCAGCTCCGCCTCGTCATAGACGAACAGCGGGGTCCCGAACTCGGCGGCCAACTCGACGACGTCGCAGCCGCCGATGGCGAGCCGCCCCGCCGGGCCGATCGTGGCGTTGTCGGGGAGCAGGGCGGGGGGTAGCGGCGACATGATCCGGGCCCGTGCCGGCGTCAACCGGTGAGCCGGTCGGTCAACCAGGAAGCGCCGTCGGCGACGAGACCGAGGGTCGACTCGGCCCCGTCCTCGGAGGTGGTCTCGACGCTGACCAGCCACCATGCGCCGTTGTAGGACTCGTCGGGGACGGTGACTTCGACGCCGGCCTGGCGCCACCGGTCGACCAGGGCCCTCACCCGGGTCCCGGCGCCGAAGGGGACCACCCGCACCGGACCGGACGGCGCAGCCTCGGTGAGGCGGCGCTCGAAGAGGCTGTCGTAGAGGGTGCGGGTGAGCTGGTAGCCGAGCACCTCGACGGCGCCCTCGTCCTGGAGCCGTTCCAGCATCGCCGCCACCGGTTCCTGCTGCTGACCCTTGAGAGCGGCGATGTGGTGGTTACGGAACACCTCGTTGAGGTAGGCGCGGCCGTCGGCCACCGGGTCCCACAGCAGCAGCGGGGCACCCGGATCGGCGGCCTCGACGGCGGGGATGGCACCGACACGGGTGCCGAGATAGCCGATCCGCTCCACGCCGGTGCGCCGCCGCAGCAGGTCCGCCACCTCATGGGTGGATTCGGCCATGGCGCCGATGGTCACCGTGTCCGGGTCGCCCTGGCTGTTGCCGGTGCCCCGGTAGTGGAAGCGGAGCACGGCTATGCCGGCGGCGGCCAGCTCCCGGCCGATGAGGACCTCCTTGCGATAGGAGCGGAAGATCTCGGCGTGGATGGTGGGACAGACGACCACGCCGGCGACGGGGTCGCCGGCGGGGAGGTGGGTGACGGCGAACATCTCGGCCGGTTCGCCGAGGAATGCGACCTCTTCCCGGGTGCCGGTGGAGCGATCGACACGGATGCCCGGGGTCGACGTCACGCGGATGCCCGGGCGACGGCGGCCAGGGCCTCGGCCCTGACCCGCTCCTGGACGTCGAGGGTGACCAGGCCGCGCACCACTCCGGGCACCACCTCCACCTCGACCAGGTCGCCTGCCTGCCCCAGCAGCTTCCCGAGGCGGCCCTCGGCGGCCTTCTGGAACTGCGCCCACAGGTAGTCGTCCTCGCCGAACACGATGCGGACCGGGACGCCGCGGCCGGTCAGCGCCCGCAGCGGTGTGAGGAAGCCCTCCGCCGCCTCGAAGGCTTCGGCGTTGCGGGACGGCCCGCCCGCCTTCGCCCCGCCGAGGCGAGCCTTGGCCGCCATCGAGGCGACCCGCCAGGCGTTGCGGCGGGCGGTCCTGCTGGTGGCGAGGCGGCGCAGGCTGCGCTTGTTGACCGCCTTGCGGGCCAGTTCCCCTCCGCTGGCGTACTGGGCGATGTGTGACGTGCCGCCGCGACCCTTGGTGATGTGGCGGGGCGGCGGCGCCAGCAGGACCAGCCGGTCGACCCGGGTATCGTCGGCGGCCACCGCCAGAGCGGTCCGGGATCCGTAACAGGTGCCGATGAGCACGAACCGCTCCACACCGCCCTCGGCGAGCTCGGCCATGGCCGCCCGCAGGACCTCGACGGCGGGCCGGTCGAGGTCGTACTCCACCGAGCCGCCCAGGCTCTCGCCCAGGCCGGG
This sequence comes from uncultured Acidimicrobiaceae bacterium, assembly GCA_964579415.1. Lineage (GTDB taxonomy): Bacteria > Actinomycetota > Acidimicrobiia > Spongiisociales > UBA5794 > CAZOGW01. The sequence continues at coordinate 10,019 of CAZOGW010000036.1, forward strand.
ATAGTCGAAGCGGATGGTGGGATGCCCGGCGCCGGCGATGTCCCGCGCCAGCGTCACCCAGAGGCGGTTGCGGCCGATGGTGGTGCACCCGGGCTGGGTGCCTCCGAGAAGGACGACGCCGGTGGACGAGGCGGGGCCGGAAGACGGTCGGCTGACGAACCCGAAGTAGGTCTGGGCGTCGGGCGGGAAGAACCGGGGTTCCTCGATCACGGCACCGCGCGACATTGCCTCCGCCTCTGTCATCGTCATAAAGTCCCTTGCCGTACTACGTACTACGTACTACGTCGTATCTCATCTCTTGGCGTCCACCATCGCGGCGATCGACGCGATGGTCTCGAAGTTGTCCAGGTTCACGTCGTCGGCGTCGATGTAGACGTCGAACGTCACCTCGATGAACTCCACCATCTCGTGGATACCCACCGAGTCCACGATCTCCTCTTCAAGAAGGTTCGTGTCTGCATCCAGGACCACATCGGCAGCCGGCACGAACGTGCCGGTCAAGTAGTCGATCAGCCTGGCGACGGTGTCGCTCATCGGAAACTCCGGTTCACCGGGTACTGCGGCGATCCGATCGTAGTAGTCGCCGGGTCCCACTTCGCCACATAGTACGTACTACGTAGTACGTAGCCTACATCCGCTCCGGCACGGGGATGGCCAGCAGATCGAGCACCAACCGCAGCACACGCAGGGTGACGTCGACCAGGCCGAGCCACGAGGCTTGGCGGGCCGGGTCGGGCTCGCTGAGGATGTGGCAGGCCTCATAGAATCGGTTGAAGTCGGTGGCCACCTCGTAGGCGTACTCGGCGAGGTGATTGGGAGCCCGGGTGTCGACCGCCCGCTCGAGGACGTCCCCGAGACGCAGCAGCCGCAGCATCAGGTTGCGCTCCACGTCGACGGTGGGAGCGATGAGCTCCCCGGGAGTCAGGCCGCGCTCGGCGGCGTTGCGTAGGATCGACTGGATACGGACCGCCCCGTAGAGAAGGTAGGGGCCGGTCTTCCCCTCGAAGGACACGAACCGGTCCAGGTCGAAGATGTAGTCCGAGGTGCGGTGGTTGGCCAGGTCGCCGTACTTGAGGGCGGCGATACCGACCGTGGTGGCGATGCGCTGCCGCTCCTCGGCCGGGTAGCCGGAGGCGAGGTCGTTCTCGTCGAGGCGCTGGGTGGCGCGGGCGACAGCGTCGTCGATGAGTTCCTGCAACCCCGGCAGCCCGCCATCGCGGGTGCGCAGCGGCCGGCCGTCGGTGCCATTGACCGTGCCGAAGGGGTCGTGTTCCAGCACCACGTCGGGCCCGGCGATACCCGCCTTGCGTGCTGCCCGGAACACCTGGGCGAAGTGGAGTGACTGGCGGGCGTCGACCACGTAGAAGATGTCCTCGGCACCGAGGTCGTCGACCCTCTCCTCGATGGTGGCCACGTCGGTTGTGGCGTACAGGTAGCCGCCGTCGGAGCGGACCAGCAGCAGGGGCGGCATGGGAGCTTTGTCGTCCGGTTCCGATACGTCGATCACCATGGCGCCGTCGCTCTCGACGAGAACGCCGGCTGCGGCGATGCGCTCCATCATCGCCGGGATGCGTGCCTGCACCTGGGCCTCGCCGTACCAGACGTCGAAGTGGACGTCGAGGGCGTCGTACACCTCACGCATGGCGGTTATCGAGGTGTCCCGGAAGTGCTGCCACAGGGCGCGGTAGCCGGGTCGCCGCTCCTGGAGCTGGAGTGTGGCCAGCTTGGCTTCGGCTGCGAAGACGGGATCCTCGGCAGCGAGCTTGGCCCCCGCCGGGTAGAGCTCCTCCAGGTCGCCCATGGTGACCGGCGACTCGGCGGGGAAGGGATGTGTGGCCTCCGGGTCGAAGTAGGGGAGGTCGGGACGGCGGCGGGCGAGGAGGGCGATGAGCTGGCCCATCGGCGCTCCCCTGTCGCCGAGGTGGACATCGCCGACGACGTCGTTGCCGGCGAAACGGAGCAGCCGCTTGATCGATTCGCCGATGATGGCGGGACGGAGGTGGCCGACGTGGAGTTGCTTGGCCACGTTGGGCCCGCCGTAGTCGACGAGGATCCGCCGGGGACGCGACACCGGGTCGACGTCGAGCCGCTCGTCGGCGGCCATGCGACCCACCCGCTCGGCGATCCAGTCGTCGCGCAGGTCGATGTTGACGAAGCCGGGGCCGGCGATGCTCAGGTCGGAGACGATGTCGCGGGCGTCGGCGGCCTCGTCGATGACCGCCTGGGCCAGCTCGCGGGGATTGCGCCCCGCTTCGTTGGCCGCGGCCAGGGCGCCGTTGCACTGGAACTGAGCCAGCTCCGGCCGCGACGACACCACCACCGTCCCGTAGGAGGGGTCGAGACCGAGCCGGGCGAAGGCCCCGCCGAAGATGCCGGACAGGTGCCGGGTGACCGATGCCATGAGTTGGCGAGGATACCGGGCGGGGAGTAGCCGTATCCAGTATCCAGCACGCGGGCACGGCGATCGGCACGCGGCGAGAGGCGGGAAGTGTGCCCCAGGCAGGATTCGAACCTGCGCACCCGGCTCCGGAGGCCGGTGCTCTATCCCCTGAGCTACTGGGGCGCGGGCCTCCATGGTAACTGCGCCCGAGATCCTCCGGCTCGCTCCGCTACATCGGCATCGGCATCGGCGCGCCCGCCCATCGGGCTCCCCTGCCGGGAAGGGGGTTCGCCGTCCCGCCCTCGCCGCTAGATCGGCCGGTCCTGCTTATCCCGTTTGGCGGCCTTCTGCGCCTTCTTCCAGGCGCGCACCTCGGCCAGGGTCTCCGGGCCGGTGACGTCGGCCACCGACCGGGGAGTGGCGTCGGCGAACACGCCGGCGGCGCCCTCCCACCCCGGCGGTGCCACACCCTGGGTCTTGGCCAGCAGCGCCACGAAGATCTTCGTCTTCTCCTCGCCGAAGCCGGGGAGGGCACGCAGGCGGCGTGACAGTTCGGATCCGTCGGCGACGCCGGCCCACACATCGGCCCCCTCGCCGCCGTATTCGTCGGCGATCACCCCGCAAAGGGCATGGATGCGCTTGCCCATGGCGCCGGGGAAGCGGTGGATCGCCGGCTTGGCGGCGCACACGGCCACGAAGTCCTCCTCGCTCATGGCGGCGATGCGCTCGGCATCGAGGTGACCGAGCCGGTCGCGCAGGGTGCGAGGCCCGGAGAACGCCCACTCCATCGGCACCTGCTGGTCGAGCAGCATCCCGATCAGCAAGGCGGTGCCGTCCTCATTGAGCAACCCGTCGGCCCCTGGATCACCGGTGATGTAGAGCGTGCCTGCCATCCACCCACCGTACCAGCATCGTCACCTCCCGCCAGACGTGATACGTAATACGTGATACGTAATACGCTCAGAACACGTTGCCGAGTGCACCCAGGCGCCACAGCACGAGAAGGTCCATGGTGATGGCGACGGCGACGTGGAGGAAGAAGCCGGGGACGAAGCTGCGGGAGCGGAGGGCCATGGTGCCGAGGATGAGCCCGGCAAAGACTGCGGCGAAGGCCTCGGGCATCGGCTTGCCGAAGTGGATCATCGTGTAGGGGATGGTCATCACCGGGACCGCCAGCCAGCCGAGGCGGGGATGGAGGCCGAACGTCATGAAACCGCGGAAGAACGCCTCGACACCGAGGAACTGCAGGGCGTAGCCGGCCTGGTAGACCCAGAAGCCGAGCCCGCCCTCGGCGGCCCGGTCGTAGAAGGGGTAGAACGTCAGGAAGGACTCGAAGCTCGAGGCCCAGATCAGCAGCGGGAGCATCACCAGGTAGAGCAGCCCGTAGGCGGGCAGATGGGGAGCGATGCCGCGCACGGTGTAGCCGAGGTCGGAGGGACGGCGGCGCAGGATCCACACTCCGATCGCCAGCGGTGCCAGCACCCGCCATACCAGCGAGGACAGGCCCCACCACACGTAGCCGAAGGCGTCCACCAGGTCGGCCAGCGTGGCGTTGTCCCGCCCGGCCACCCATCCGGCCAGGCCGACACTGCGGTAGAACCCGGGCCTCCCCCAGTACTCGAACACCAGCAGCAGCAGTGTCGAAGACACCAGCACCACGACGGCATCCCGGTCCTCGCGTCCGAGCCTCACCTCGTCCATCCAGGGTGCGATCCGCCGGCGCAACACTCTTGACCTCTACTTCTTCCCGCACTCCCACTGACCGTGCTGCGGGGGATCGTACTACGTACTACGTACTACGTACTACGCCGGGAACAGGAGACCCGCAGGAAGATGTACGTACACAATCCGTATTACCTAGTACTTAGTACCTAGTACTTAGTACCCATCCACCAGTTGTCCACAGGTCGGCGCTATCGTCAGGACGTCGTTGCGGAGGTTGCAGCATGCGTCCCATCTGGAAGGGCGCCATCTCGTTCGGTCTGGTCACCATCCCGGTGGGGCTCTACTCCGCCACCGAGGACCGCCGACCCAAGTTCCGCCAGCTCCGCGGTTCGGACCACAGCCCGATCAAGTACAAGCGGGTGGCGGAGACCGACGGCCAGGAAGTGGCGTACGAGGACATCGTCAAGGGCTATGAGATCGACAAAGGTCGCTTCGTGGTGTTCACCGCCGAGGAGCTGTCCACGATCATGAAGGGCGGGGAGGGCAGCGTCGTCGACGTGGTCCAGTTCGTCACCCAGGACGAGATCGACCCCATCTACTACAAGTCCTCCTACTACCTGGCGCCGGAGAAGACCGGAGTGAAGGCGTACCGGTTGCTGGTGAACGCCCTTGAGCAGCGGGAGATGGTGGGGATCGCCAAAGTCGCCATCCGCGAGAAGGAGCAGATCGCGGCACTGCGCTCCGAGGACGGCGTGCTGGTGATGGAGACGATGCACTGGCCCGACGAGATCCGCGAACCCGCCTTCGAGTCCCTCGAGGAGGAGATCGACATCCGCGAGGACGAGGCGAAGATGGCCGACATGATCATCGACAACCTGACCTCGGTGTTCGACCCTTCGGCGTGGCACGACGAGTCACGTGAGGCGGTGGAGGCGGCGGCGCGGCAGAAGGTGGAGGGTCAGGAGATCGTCGCCCCCGAGGCGCCCCAGCCCTCCGGCGTGGTCGATCTCATGGAGGCACTCAAGGCTTCGGTGGAAGCCACGAAGGTGAAGAAAGCCGGGTAGGGGGAGGAGAGGCGCGCCACCGGATGTGCGCCTGTCTCGTTGCGGGGAGGTACTTGGTACTTGGTACTTGGTACTTGGTACTTGGTACTTGGTACTTGGTATCTGGCGACCACTGCAAGCTCCCCCGTACGTAGTACGTAGTACGCTCATCCCAGCTCGGCCTGCCACATCACGGATTCGGGGGGGTCGTCGGTGAAGCCGAGGAACGAGGGGGCGCGCAGCTTGCCGGCGGCGGTCAGTTCCTTGTAGCGGATCATGGCGACCAACCGCGGCTCGACGAAGCGGGCGTTGCGCGGCATCTGAGCGTCGGCGAGGAACGGCGACGCGGGCACTGCCATCTCGTCGAGGGCACCCCGGATGGCGGCCAGAGCGACATGGTCGAAGCCGGTCCCGACCGCCCCGGCCCAGCGCAGGCCCTCCTCCGTCCACATGCCGACGAGGAGCGACCCGAACGAGTCGCTGCGGCCGCCCTCGCCGGGCAGCCAGCCGCCGACCACGCCGCGCACCTGCAGGAACCGGGAGATCTTGCGCCAGTCGGCTGAGCGCAGGCCGGGGCGGTACGGGGAATCTCGGCGCTTGGCGACGACTCCCTCCAGGTCTCGCTGCTCCACCAGCTTCCAGAGGGGCCCGGGGTCGCCGTCGACGTAGGAGGCCGGGATCAACGATTCGGTGAGAGCCAGCCCCTCGAGTCGGCGCCGGCGGCGCTCCCAGGGCTGGGCGGTGATGTCACCCCCGTCGTAGAGGACGTCGAAGACCACGTAGGCCACCGGGACGTCGACCATGGCGGTAGCCACAGCCGCCGGAGAGCCCAGGTTCATCCGCTGCTGGATCGCCTCGAACGAAGGGCGCCCCCGGGTGTCGAAGGCCACGATCTCGCCGTCGAGCACCAGTGGCCGGTCGGCGCCGAACCGGGCCACCTCGGGGTAGCGGGAGGTGGAGTCGTTGCCGGCCCGGCTGCGCAGCCGGGTCGAGGTGCCGTCGAAGGTGGCGATGGTGCGCACCCCGTCCCACTTCAGCTCGTAGACCCACCCCGGGTCGGTGAAGAGCCGCTCCCACCGCGTCGCCAGCATGGGTGCGTAGTCAGGGATCGCCATCGGTCCCATTCCCCGCTCGGCGGCCCTCAGCCACCCAGCTCCTGGCGGACCAGGCGGTTCACCAGGGCGCCGTCCAGGCCCTCGATCCCCTGCTTCATGATCGCCCCGATCACCTGGCCCACCTGTTTGGCGTCGGTGGCGCCGATGCCGGCGATGGTGGAGCGGACCAGGTCCAGCGTCTCCTCCTCGCCCAGCCCCTTGGGGAGCCAGCGGGAGAGGTACTCCGTCTCGGCGGCGAGCTTGGCGACCTGCTCGGCTCCCCGCTCCCCCAGCGCCTCGTACTCGCGGCGCGACCGGTCGTTGCGCTTGACGATGTCGCCGATGACGGCCAGGTAGAGGGCGTCGTCGACCTCACCGGAAAACCCGGGGTTCGACTTCGCCACGGCAACCTCGGTCTCGACCAACCGCACCGCATCGGCCCGCTGCCGATCCCGCGCCCTCATCGCATCCTGCAGTTCGCCCCGCAGTTCCTCACGAACACTCATGCGGAGGATGTTAGGTACACGTCGCCGCGTACCTAGTACTTAGTACTTAGTACTTAGTACTTAGTACGTAGTACGTAGTACCTAGCTCGCCTGACGCTGGCGGCGACGCTCGGCGAGCCAGCGCTTGCGCAGACGGCGGCGGTCATCCTCGGGGTAGCCGCCCCACACGCCCGCCTCCTGGTTGGTCTCCAGTGCGTAGCGCAGGCACTCCTCCTGCACGGAGCACACCGCGCAGATGGCCTTTGCCCTGACGATCTGCTCGACCGCCGGGCCCGTGGTCCCCACGGGAAAGAAGAGTTCCGGATCCGAGTCCCGGCACGCCGAGAGCTCCCTCCAGTCGGATACGGTCAACATGCGGCGCTACTCCCGGTGGTCCTGATTGGCGAAATCAACTTTGTGATTCATTTCACAAGAGTGCCTCTGCGAGAAGGCCTCTCGTGGCGTGATTGCACAACTGTAACGCGTGCACCCACGCTGCACAAGGGATTTTCTCGGCGCCGCCGCCACAGGTCACCGGCGGCCGTCACCTGCTCCGTGGACTCAGGCCTGGGCGAATCCGATGCCGCCGCGCGAGATGTCACCCTCGATCTGCACGAAGGCGAGCTTGTCAAGGAGGATGCCGTAGGTGTGACCCCGGGTGTCTTCGATCCACACCACCGGCTCCGCCGCGGCGACGGCCGCCTCCACCGCCTTCTTCGCCGCCTTGGCGTCTGCTACCTCGATCTCGAGCTCACGCGCCCCGGTGACGCCGATGCGAACCTTGGTGATGTCGGCCATGCCTCACTGCTCCGTTCCGGTAATGACTGTTCCTGTGGCGCCCGACGGCGCAGGTCAACTGATGACGAGTTCGGGGTGGGTACGCAGGCGCGGCCTGCGCTCCTCTACCTCGGCCGCCAGGGCGGCGAAAGCAGTCGCCGCTTCACCGCCGGGGTCGGCGATGGTAACCGGCAGCCCGCGATCGGCGCCTTCACGCAGGGCGGGAACCAGGGGGACCTTGCCCAGCAGCGGCACCTCGAGGTCGTCCGCCAGCGCCTCGCCACCGCCCTCGCCGAAGAGGTAATAACGCTTGCCGTCGTCACCGGTGAACCACGACATGTTCTCCACCACACCCATCACGTCCTGGTTCACCTTGCGGGCCATGAGCCCGGCCCGCCGCGCCACCCGCTGGGCGGTGATCTGGGGCGTCGTCACGATGATGGACTGGGCCCGGGGGAGGAACTGCGACATCGAAATGGCGATGTCGCCGGTGCCGGGCGGCATGTCGACCAGCAGGTAGTCCGGGTCGCCCCAGTGCACGTCGGCGAGGAACTGCTCCAGCGCCTTGTGCAGCATCGGTCCCCGCCAGATCACCGCCTGGTCGGGACGTACGAAGAAGTCCATGGACATCACGCTGACGCCGTGGATCTCGGGCGGGATCAGTGTCTCATCGATCACGGTCGGCGCCCGGTCGACTCCCAGCATCTTGGGAATGGAGAAGCCCCACACGTCGGCGTCGATGATGGCCACCGACTTGCCCAGCCGGGCCAGCGAGACACCCAGGTTGGCGGTCACCGACGACTTGCCCACGCCGCCCTTCCCGGAGCCGACGGCGATGACGCGGGTCTTGCTGCCGGCGGCGCCGATGGTGATCTTGCGCGTCTCGCCGCCTCGGATGTCGGCGACGAGGGTCTGGCGCTCCTCGTCGGTCATCGAGGTGAACTGCACCGCCACCGAGGTGACCCCGGGGATGGTACGGGCGGCTGCGGTGACGTCCGAGGTGAGCTTGTCCTTGAGGGGGCAACCGGGGATGGTGAGAGCAACCAGCACGCGCACCGAGCCGTCCGGGGAGACTTCGAGTTCCCGCAGCATGTTCAGATCTACCAGGGTCCGATGGATCTCCGGATCCTCGACGGCTCCGATCGCGGCGCGCAGCGCCTCCACATCCACCACATCAGCTCCTATCTGGATAGTACATAGAAACTATAGTGAAGGGGGGTACAAGCCAGACCCTGCCCCAGGAGCACCGATGGCCACCATGGACACCGCCGTCTTCGACGAGGAAATCGGCGCCCTCACCGCCTCCCTCGGCGACACGACGCGCCGCGGCATCTACATCGCGGTGCGCCAGGCAGCCGACTCGATGACCGTGGCCGAGGTGGCCGCGCTGTTCGACCTTCACCCCAATGTCGCCCGCCACCACCTCGACAAGCTGGTCGCCGACGGGTGGCTGCGCACCACGTCACGGCGCCGCGCCGATCGCGGGGGCCCCGGGGCGGGCCGGCCCGCCAAGCACTACGAGGCCACCGACCAGGAGGTCTCCCTGCAATTCCCGCTGCGACGCTACGACCTGCTTGCCGAATTGCTGGTGCGGGTCGTGGAGCGCATCGCCCCCGACGACATCGGTGCCATCGCCGAGGAGGTGGGGCGCCAGTACGGGGAAGAGATCGCCGCCGAGATCGGGGTCCCGGACGACGATGGCTTCGATGCCGCGGTGCGGGCCGTGGCCAAGGCGATGATGGGCGTCGGTTTCGTCACCGAGGCCAACCCCGACGACCGCACCATGCTCACCAGCTTCTGCCCCTTCGGCGCGACCGCCACCAACCATCCCGAGATCGTGTGCCGCCTCGACCAGGGAATCGTCGGTGGCCTCCTCGCCGCCATGCACCAGCCGGTGTCCGTCTCACTCACACCGCACGGGTCACAGGACGAGGACTGCGTCGTAGGCATGTGAGCCGTGGCCGTGTGACCCGTCAGGGTCGCCCCCGCATCGCGGTAGCGTGCAACAGGTGACGGTCCACCCATCGCACATCACCGCGGCGCAACGGATCCACCGGGACGGACCCGTCGTGGACGGGCACAACGACTTCCCCTGGGCGGTGCGCACCCGTGCCCGGTCGAGCCTGGAGGAGGCCGATCCACGACAGCACCTCGACAGGTTCCACACCGACATCCACCGGCTCCGGGAGGGTGGCGTGGGGGCACAGTTCTGGTCGGTCTTCGTGCCGGCGTGGACCGAGGAGCCGCTGGCGGTGACGCTGCAACAGATCGACCTCGTCGACGGGATGGTCGCCCTGGCCCCCGATCACTTCGAGCGGACCGTCACCGCAGCCGATGTCGCCGCGGCGAGGGGAAGGGGCCGCATCGCCTGCCTGACGGGCGCCGAGGGCGGGCACTGCATCGAGAACTCCCTCGACGGGCTGGGCCGACTCGCCGAGCGGGGGGTCCGCTACCTGACACTCACCCACGGCGACTCGCTCGACTGGGCCGACTCGGCCACCGACGTGGCCCGCAACGGCGGGCTCACCGACTTCGGACGTACCGTGGTGAAGGAGATGAACCGGCTCGGCATGGTGGTCGACATCTCTCACGTCTCGGTACCGACGATGCGCCACGCGCTGGAGACCACCGAACGACCGCTGATGGCGTCGCACTCCAACGCCGAGGCCCTCACCCACCACCCCCGCAACATCCCCGACGACATCCTGGAAAAGGTCGCCGCCAACGGCGGGGTCGTGATGGTGAACTTCTACCCCGGCTTCCTCGTTACCGAGACCGCCGACCGGGCACTCAACCTGCTCTCGCTGACCCGGGAGATGCGGCCCTGCTTCGACGATGACGAGGAATTGGAGGACGCCGTCGCCGACCGCCTCGACACCGAAGACTGGGACCGGGGCACGGTGGCCGACGTCTGCGACCACATCGACCACATCGCCCGGGTCGCCGGCGTCGATCACGTCGGCATCGGTTCCGACTTCGATGGCATCAATCTGACCCCGGTCGGCCTGGAGGACGTCTCCCGCTATTGGGCGGTCACCGCCGAGCTCCTCTCCCGCGGCTGGCAGGAACGCGCGATCCGCCAAGTGCTCGGCGAGAACGCGATGCGGGTCCTGGCGGCGAACGACTGAGTCCGTGCCGCGGCGCAGGGTGTGCGGGTCAGCCCTCCGGCTCGATGAGGGTCAGGGCGCGCAGCGAGGATCGACCGCCGCTGTCCGTCACCAGGAACACCTGGATGTCGTTGGCTCCGTCTACCAGGTGGGCGGGGTTGGTCATCGCCACGAAGAAGATCCCGTCGCGATCCTCCAGAGCGTAGGTCTCGGTGACCGCCGAGATGGTGCCGTTCACCGCCACGGCGACGACGTCACCGGGGTCTCTCTGCCCTGCCCGCCTCCGCAGCTGACCCCGGACGACGACGGGAATCTCGGCGGCGTCCAGGTCGACGTCGCGGAAGGCCTCGCCGTCGGGGATGCGGACGGCGAACCGGCCGGCGGGCTCGACCTCGAAGTCTTCCACGGGCGTGCCCAGCAGGTCGGCGTACCCCGGAGGAGCGAGCCCGAAGGCGCCGTCCGGCCCGAACGTCTCGAGGCGGTGCGCCGCCAGGGCGAGCACGTCGGGGAACGGGCTGGTGATCTCGATGGTCCTGGGATCCCCGGGCGGGTTGATCACCCGGGTGGGCCGCGCCGGCCGTTCCTGCGCCGAGAGCGACACCCCTTCGGGATCCCACGGCAGTGCCGCTCCCACCATCTCGGCGATGGTCGGCGCCACGTCGGTGAGCTCAGCCGGGTAGTCGTCGACCGCCGCCTCCTCCTGGCCGGGAGCCTTGATGAACAGGGGGACCGATACCAGGTCCGGCACCGTTCCCTCTTCGAGCCCTCGCCGGTGCTCCAGCCCCGGCCGCACCGCTACGCCATGGTCGGCGGTCACCACCACGATGGCCTCGTCGAAGACGCCCGCCTCCACCAGGCGGTCGATGACCATCCCCACGACGCGGTCCACGTACTCGACCTGGGACAGGTGCCGCTGGTGGGCCTGGGTCACCGCCCATGCATCGTCGGACCATGCCGGACGCTTTCCTGCGCTGGGGATGGGCACCGGGTCGTACTGGCGACCATCGGGCAGGTAGACCCAAGGCTCGTGCGGTAACAGCAGGTGCGCGAAATACAGGGCGGGTCGATCGCCGGGAGGTCCGATCATGTCGAGGAAGTCTGAGATCTGAGCGGAGCGTCCCTGGGCGGCGGCGGCGAACCGCTCCCTGATCACGAACGCCTCCGAGCCCGAGGCGGCCGTGCTGCCGGAGGCGTCGCCGCTGCCGCCGGCGGTATCGCCGCTGCCGTCGGCAGCGAAACCGGACCAGTTCAGGCTGATCGGAGGTAGGCGCTCCGCCAGGTCGTCGCTCACCAGGACGTGCCCGGCGACGATCCTGAGGTCCGACCACAGCGCCCGCCGCCGCTCCCACGGGGAGGCATCGGCGGCGACCGGGTCGCACAGCGATTCGGGGCACAACTCGGTGACCGTCTCCATCACGCTCAGGTCGTATCCCGACGCCGCCCAGGTGAACAGGTTGTCGGGATGGTCGTGTGTCGTCGGTATCGAGCCGTGCGGGGAACGATTCCCGGTGACCACCGCAGGGATCGCCAGGGTGGTGCGAGCAGCGACGGTGGTGGCGTCCCGGTACCAGGTGCTGGTGGCGGCCAGCCTCGCCAGGTTCGGGTAGGGACCGGCCTGGAGATGGCCCTCGCCGTCGATGAGCGAGGCCAGCGGGAGCTCATCGAACACCACGAGGACAATGGGAGGGGCGCCGTCGGGGATGACCGCCCCGGCGGCGCTGATGGTGGCGGTCGGCATCACGAGGGCCGATGCCCGTGACCCGAACAGGAACATGCCGACCAGCACCACGGGCACGATCACCCCGAAGCGCAGCACCCAGCGCAGGCTGGCGGACCGGTGAAAGCCGAACAGCAAGGCAGCGCCGCCAACCAGCCCCAGCGCAGCCTGAGCCCACCACGGCATCGGCGCCCATGCGGTCTTCTTCAGCGTCCCCATGACGAGGATCACGCTCAGGACCATCACCGCCAGCCCGTGGAGTGCGAGACCCGCCCGCCGGTGGAAGTGCATCACCAGCACCACGATCCCGCCCAGCAACAGAGGGACCACGAAGGCGCCCAATACCGTCATGGTGACGATCTCGGCGGTCCCGGTGCGGTGCGCCACGAAGAACTCGGGGTTGTCCCCGAGCAACTCGAGGAACGGTGAAACGACCGCTACGGCATACAGCCCGATCAGGGACGCGACGACCTCGAATGCGTTCGGTCGAGCAGCGCCGGTGACGGCGACGGTATCGACGCCGCCCGCGGCGGAACCGGGCGGCGGGGTGGCGACAGTGTCGGAAACGGTCGTGGCGGGTGCCTCTGGGCTCTGGTGCGCTGGCCGATCATTCTACGGCCCGCCGCCGCGGCCTGCCGAATGGGTCGCCTCAGCTCGCCATGCGGCGCAGCACCATGTGGAGGATGCCGCCGTTGCGCAGGTAGTCGACCTCCACCGGGGTGTCGACGCGGCAGGTGGTGGCGAAGGTGAGCTGGGTGCCGTCACCGCGGGTGGCGGTGACCACCACCTGCTGGCGGGGCTGCAGGTCGTCGTCGACGGCGACGTCGAACGTCTCGGTACCGTCCAGGCCCAGAGAGTCGGCGCTCTCGCCCTCGTTGAACGTCAGCGGCAGCACTCCCATCATCACCAGGTTGGAACGGTGGATACGCTCGAACGACGTGGCGATCACGGCCCGCACGCCGAGCAGGAACGCCCCCTTGGCTGCCCAGTCCCGCGACGAGCCCATGCCGTAGTCGGCGCCGCCCAGCACCACCAGCGGGATCCCGGCGTCCTTGTAGCTGAGGCTGGCGTCGTAGACCGACTTGATCGCGCCGTCGGTGAAGTCGACGGTGACACCGCCCTCGGTACCGAGGGCGATCTGGTTGCGGATGCGGACGTTGGCGAAGGTGCCCCGGGTCATCACCCGGTCGTTGCCCCGGCGGGAGCCATAACTATTGAACATACGCTCCTCGACGCCGTTGTCGAGGAGGAACCTCCCGGCGGGGGTGTCCCGGCCGATGGCGCCGGCCGGGCTGATGTGGTCGGTCGTCACCGAATCGCCCAGCTTGAGCAGGACCCGGGCGCCGCGGATCGGCTCGATGGGGGCGATCTCGGGCCCCAGGTCGCCGAAGAACGGCGGTTCCTGGATGTAGGTGCTCTCCGGGTCCCAGGTGAACAGGGCGTCACCGCTGGTCGGCACCGCCCGCCACTCCTCGGAGCCGTGGAACACCTCGCCGTACTCGGTGACGAACTGATCGGTGCGCACCGAGACGCCCACGATCTGGTCGATCTCGGCCTGGGTGGGCCAGATGTCGGCCAGGAAGACCGGTTTGCCGTCGGTACCGGTGCCGATGGGGTCGGTGGTGAGGTCGATGTCGACGGTGCCGGCCAGGGCGTAGGCGACCACCAGCGGTGGGGACGCCAGGTAGTTGGCCTTGACGTCGGGCGAGATGCGGCCCTCGAAGTTGCGGTTGCCCGACAGCACCGAGGCCACCACCAGGTCGCGGGAATGGACCGCCGCCTTGATCTCGTCGGGGAGCGGACCCGAGTTCCCGATGCAGGTGGTGCACCCGTAGCCCACCAGGTAGAAGCCGGCGGCTTCCAGGTGCTCCATGAGACCGGAATCGGTGAGGTACTCGGTGACGACCTTCGAGCCCGGCGCCAGTGATGTCTTCACCCACGGCTTGCGGGTGAGTCCCAACTCCCCCGCCTTCTTCGCCACCAGGCCGGCGGCGACCATGACATCGGGGTTGGAGGTGTTGGTGCACGACGTGATGGCGGCGATGACGACGGCGCCGTGGTCGAGGTTGAAGGCCTCGCCGTCGTAGGAGACCTCGATGCCGGCGCCGTTGCCGTCGCCGGGGCCGTCGGTGAACACCCCGCCGCCCTCGGAGACCATCTTGGAGACGGTTCCCGGCCCGGTGCGGGCAGCCTTGCCGTACTCGTTGACCAGGTCCTGGAGCCACTGGCTCTGCATCCCGGAGAGGGCGATGCGGTCCTGGGGACGCTTGGGGCCCGCCAACGCCGGTTCCACGGTCGACATGTCCAGCTCCAGCTCGGCGCTGTAGACGATGGGTCGGTCGTCGTCGCGCCACATGCCCTGCAGCTTGTAGTACTGCTCGACGGTGGCCACCAGTTCCTCGGAGCGACCGGTGAGGCGCATGTATTTGGTGGTCTGGTCGTCGACGGGGAAGAAGCCGATAGTGGCGCCGTACTCGGGTGCCATGTTTGCGATGGTGGCCCGGTTGGCGAGAGGCATGGTGGCCAGGCCGGGGCCGTGGAACTCGACGAACTTGCCCACCACGCCGTGCTCGCGCAGCATCTGGGTCACCCGCAGCACCAGGTCGGTGGCGGTGGCGCCCTCGGCGAGCGCCCCGGTGAGGCGGAATCCGACCACCTCGGGGAGGAGCATGTAGATCGGCTGGCCCACCATGGCGGCTTCGGCCTCGATGCCGCCGACGCCCCAGCCGACC
>CAZOGW010000037.1:0-24703 GCA_964579415.1 uncultured Acidimicrobiaceae bacterium
TTGCATGCATTAGGCACGCCGCCAGCGTTCGTCCTGAGCCAGGATCAAACTCTCCATCGAAAGTTTGAGAACCTGAGCTCCTTCGGCTACCGAAGCAGCCGACATGGAGTCATTTTCTTCAAAGGTAGGTCACATCGGGGACGGGGTCCCTTCTCCAGGTCGAGTCCTCCTGTACAGGAGGCGGGCATCGTGAGTGCCCACAACCGGGGATGTGCCTGTTGATTGTTGCTTGCGCCATCCCGTTGCCCGCACGAAGCGGGTCGCGATGACGCATGCTGGCTTTTGGCACGCTGTTCAGTTGTCAAGGAGCCCGGGTCCACGAAGCGCGCTAAGCGCCGGGGGGCCTCATATGGTAGCCCACTCGTTCAGAGCGGGCAAGAACGGCCGAACCGCGGGCGGCCGGCCGTTGGATTCGTGATGATACACAACCCGGATCGCTATGCAAGTCGGGGCCTCCAGGCGGACGCCGGCAGCTCCTCAGCCCTTGCGGACCCGGCCGGAGAGGTACAACAGACCGCCAACGATCGTTACCAGGACTGCGATGTTGACCAACCAGCGGACGGTGCCGAGAATTCCGCGGAGCACCGCCCACAGGACGACGATCACGGCGACGATCACCAGCACGTTCGCCGCCAGGGAGCGTGCCCGGTTCATCCTGCAGCCTCGACGCGGACGAAGCGGCGCTTCCCCACCTGGACCACCTGTCCCAGCACCGACTCGGTCGGGACGAACTCGCCGTCGACCTTGCTCCCGTCGACCCGTACCGCGCCCTGGGCGATGAGGCGGCGGGCTTCGCTCCGGGAGGTGGCGAGCCCGGCGCCGGTGATGAGCTCGACCAGGGACACACCCCGCTCGTCGTCGGGCGGCAGGGGGACGACCGGCACCTCGTCAGGTACCGCCTTGTCGCGGAAGAGCCGGTCGAAGGCGGCTTCCGCCTCGAAGGCGGCCGCCTCGCCGTGATACAGGGACGCCACACCGCGGGCGAGGAGGCGTTTGGTCTCGCCGGGGTGGCGGGTCCCGGCGGCCACCCCGTCCATGATGGCGGAGGCGGTGTCCTCCCGCATTCCGGCAGCCAGTACCAGCCACTCCCCCATGACCTCGTCGGGGATACTCATCGTCCTGCCGAACATGTCGTCAGCGGAGTCCCGCACCGAGATGTAGTTGCCCAGGGACTGCGACATCTTGTTCACCCCGTCGGTGCCGACCAGCAGGGGTACCGTCACCGCCGTCTGCGGCGGCTGCCCGAATCTCGTCTGGATGGAGCGGGCAATGACGAGGTTCCACAACTGGTCGGCGCCACCCAGTTCCACGTCGGCATTGACCGCCACCGAGTCGTATCCCTGCAGCAGCGGGTACATGAACTCGATCATGGAGATGGGCCGCCCCTCGGTGTAGCGGTCACGAAAATCGGAGCGCTCCAGCATCTGCGCCACGGTCAGCGCCGACGACAGCTCGAGGACCTGGTTCATGCCCATCGTGGCCAGCCATTCCGAGTTGGGCCGGATCTCCAGCGGTTCGGGGAGGAGTAGGTCCCGGGTGATGACGTCGAGTACCTTCGAGGCGTACCCGGTGACGGTGTCGGCGTCGAGGCGCTTGCGGGTCTCGCTCTTGCCGCTGGGGTCGCCCACCTGCGCCGTGAAGTCGCCGACGATGAGAACCGCGGTGTGGCCCAGTTCCTGGAAGCGGCGCAGCAGGCGGAACACCACCGCCCAGCCCAGGGTGACGTCGGGTGCGGTCGGATCGACCCCGAACTTCACCCGCAAAGGGCGGTCCTGTTCCAGGAGCCGGCGCAGACCGTCCTCGGGCATCACGGTGTCGACGCCCTGAAGCAGGTGATCGAGTTGTTCGTCGACCGGTCTCATCGTGCCGGCGAGCCTAGTGCCTGCCGGTTGCGGTCCTCGCTCCCTTGTCGATGTGCCCACAACAACAACTGGCAGATGTTGTTGTGCCGGCCGCGGTGGTCAGGTACCATCACGCAAGCTCCAGAGGGGGGCTTCGCAAAAGGGAGGGGATGCGATGAGGCACCTTCGTTTGACAGTGGTGGCCTTGTGCACGGGTATGTTGTGGGCAATGCTGCCTATCGGGTTCGCCGGGGCACAGTCGGTTTCCATCATCGTGGCTCCGGAGAGCCGCGGTAATACCATCAGCTCGGGACAGGCGATCGAGACCGTCGCCGTCCTCGGGCCGGCGGGACCGACCGCCGACATCAGCACATTGTGCTTCGGCGACGCCACCCGGCCCCGGTCACGCAACTGCAACCCGGTGTTGCCCACCAGGCTCAGCGACGTCAACCACGACGGGATCCTGGACCTGGAGGTCCGGTTCGCTATCGCCACATCGGGTATCCGCCAGGGTGACACCGTCGCCTGCCTGCACGGCGAGTTGTCCGGCGGCGTGCCGTTCGAGGCCTGCGGACCCATCCGGACACCGTAGACGACCAGCAAATCAGCCGACGCTGTGATCTGCCTCCCGCGAGAGCGGGAGGCAGATCCGCGTCAGGGTGACCTCACCTGGCGACGAAACGCCAAGGTCGGTCCACCGCCTTGGTGATGCCGATGCGGACGGTGGCGGTGACGTGGCTCGGCGGAGAGATGGCGGGGAGCAGCCGCACCGGCCCGTCGATCACCGAGGTCCCATCGTGGCCGCCATGGATGCCGAGGGCCTGGGTCAGCTTCCCGGGGCCGTCGGCGAGCGGGGCCTCCCTCCCCCGCCGACGGGCCATCGTCACGATTCCCTCGACCGGGTGGCCGCCCCGTAGCAACACCGCGTGTGGCAGCCCCTCGGGGCCGACCACGATGTTGGCGCACCAGTGGATGCCGTAGGACCGGTAGACGTAGAGGGTCCCCGGCGGTCCGAACATCGAGGCGTTGCGGCGGGTGAGACCCCGGTAGGCGTGGCTGGCGGGATCGTCGGCGCCGGCATACGCCTCCACCTCGTCGAGGACGACCTCGGTGGCCTCGCCCCCGATCTCGGTACGCAGCCGCATGCCCAGCAGCGCCGGGGCCACCTCGAGGACCGGCCCCGACAGCATTTTCTCCAGTCCGGGCCCGCCCCGGCGGGCCGTCATCCGGCGCCGCGCAGCACGGCCCCCAGACCTGCGGCGGCGGCGATCATGGCAGTGCGTTGGGTGGCGATGTCGTCGGCGTCGAGGGTGCGGTTCGGTGCTCGCAGCCGGTAGCGGACCGCAACCGACCGCCGCCCGTCCCCGATGTACTCGTCGAACACGTCCGACCGCTCCACCCACTGGGCGGCGCCGGCGGTGGCGGCGACCAGGTCGGCGGCGCGGGTGCCGTCGGGTAGCTCGAAGGAGAGATCGAAGTCCACATGGGGGAAGGTCGATGGCGTCTCCACCTGGCGGTGGGGTCGGGCGGCCGTCAGCGAGGCCAGGTCGAGCTCGGCGACGGCCACCCGCAGGTCGATACCGAAGGCGGCGGCCACGTCGGGATGGAGTTCCCCGGCGACACCCACCTGCTCACCGGCGATCGAGAGTGTGGCGGAGCGAGTCGGGTGCAGGCCCGGTGGCGCCGCCGGGAGGCGCGCCATCCGCAGACCGAGCGCGGAGGACATGGTGGTGAGTATGGCGTACACGGTGGCGGCGTCCGCCCCCGCCGGAGCGGTGCCCAGCCGGCGCACCCCGGTCGGCCCGGCGAGCGCGATCCCGAGACGTATCGGCTGATCCGGGACGCGGGGATCGTCGGGCCAGGGGCGGTCGAAGAACACCCTGCCTGTCTCGAACATGGCCACGGACCCGGCGCCCCGGTTGAGGTTGTCCCGCACGTTGTCGAGGAGACCGGGTATCAGTGTCTGGCGTAGCTTCGACTGGTCGTCACGCAGCGGATTGCGCACGGCGACGACATCGCCGGCGTCCTCAGGGGCGAACACGGCCAGGTTCTCGGCGGGGACGAACGGCAGGTTGACGGCTTGGGAGAGCCCCAGGCCGCGCAGGGCGTCGTGGAGGCGGCGCAACCTCGCCTGCTCGACGCTGAGACGCCCGGCGGGACCGGTGGGCAGCAGCTCGGGGAAGGTGTCGTAGTCGGCGAGCCGGGCGATCTCCTCCACCAGGTCGGCGGGGCGGGTGAGGTCGGGCCGACGCGTCGGAACCACCACTCGGAGGACCTCTCCGCCGTCCTCCTCCGTCTCCAGTTCGAGGCTACGCAGCTTGGCGGCCACGTCGTCGAGAGTGAAGCGGTCGCCGAGGAGGCGGTGGACCTCGCGCAGCGGAAAGGTGATGGTCGACGGGCGCGCCACGTTGGCGACGACATCGGTCATGGCATCGAGCACTTCGCCACCGGCGATCTCGACGAGGAGGCCGCAGGCGCGGTCGTTGGCCAATGGCGCCAACGCCGGGTCCACGCCCCGCTCGAAGCGGGCCGACGCCTCCGAGCGCAGGTCGTGACGGCGGGAGGCATACATCACGGTGGCCGGGTGCCACGAGGCGGCCTCCATGAGCACCCGGGTGGTGGTGGCGGTGACCTCGGAGCGGAGACCACCCATCACCGCCGCCATCGACGTGGGCCCTTCGGAGTCGGAGATGACCAGGTCGTCCGGCGACAACTCCCGGTCGACACCGTCGAGCGTGGTGAGGCTCTCCCCCGCCGCGGCCCAGCGAATGTCGAGGCGGTCGCCGGAGATGGTGTCGGCGTCGAAGGCGTGCAGCGGATGGCCCAGCTCCAGCATGACGTAGTTGGTGACGTCCACGACGGTGGAGATGGAGCGGACACCGGCGCGGCGCAGCCGCTCCCGCATCCACAGCGGCGACCGCCCCACGGTGGCGCCGCGCACCTCGCGGGCGGTGAACCGGTTACACCCGTCGGGTGCCCAGATGGTGATCTCGGTGGAAGGGACTCCGGGAACGGTGGGGAGGGTGACCTGCGGCGCCCGGTAGGGCACGCCGAACCACGCCGCCAGTTCCCGGGCGACGCCGACCATGGACATGACGTCGGGACGGTTGTTGGTGATGTCGAGATCGATGACGACGTCGGGCAGGTCGAGCAACGAGGCGAACGGTTCCCCCACCGGCGCCGACGGGTCGAGGACCATGATCCCGTCCTGGTCCTCGCCAAGGCCCAGCTCCCTCTCGGAGCAGATCATCCCGTTGGACACGATGCCGCGAATGGTTCGCCGCCCGATGGTGAAGTCGCCCGGCAGCACCGCGCCGGGCACGGCGACGGGGACCACCGCCCCCTCGTCGAAGTTCCAGGCTCCGCAGATGATCTGCTGCAACTCGCCGCCGCCCAGCTCGACATGGGTGACGCGGACCTGATCCGCGTCGGGGTGGGCATCGATTCTCTCCACCCGGCCGATGACCACGTCACTCCAGCCGGCGTCGATGGTCTCGACGGACTCGACGCCGTGGCCGAGCATGTCGAGGGCGTGTGCGATGGCGGCGGGATCGTCGGTGGGGAGGTCGATGTACTCGGCCAGCCAGCGGAGGGGGACCTTCATCGTGTCACCCCTGGGAACTGCTGGAGGAAGCGGAGGTCGTTCTCGATGAATGCCCGGATGGAACCGATGCCGTGGCGCACCATGGCGAGGCGTTCCACGCCGACGCCGAAGGCGAAGCCGGTCACGGTTTCCGGGTCGTAGCCGACGGCGGTGAGCACGTTCGGGTCCACCATGCCGCAGCCGAGCATCTCCAGCCATCCGGCGCCACGGCACACCCGGCAGGCGAGATCGCCGCCGTCGCAGGCGAAGCAGGACACGTCGAGCTCGGCGGACGGCTCGGTGAACGGGAAGTAATGGGGCCGCATGCGCACCTTGGTGCTCGGGCCGAAGAACTGGCGGGCGAACTCGGCAAGGGTGCCCTTGAGGTGGGGGAAGGTGAGGCCGTCGTCGACGGCCAGCCCTTCCACCTGGTGGAACACCGGGAGGTGGGTGGCGTCGATGGTGTCGTTGCGGTACGTCCGTCCCGGGGCGACGATGTAAACCGGCGGCTGGTGCTTCTCCATGTGGCGGGCCTGGATCGGCGACGTGTGCACCCGCAGCAGCATCCCGTCCTCGGGAGGCCCGTAGTCGAGGTACATGGTGTCCGACTCGAGGCGGCCGGGATGGTCGGGCGGTGTGTTGAGGGCGTCGAAGTTGTACCAGGACAGCTCGGCTTCCGGTCCGTCGGCGACCTGGTAGCCCAACCCGACGAAGATGTCGCACACCTCGTCGATGACCTGCTGGATGAGGTGCAGTGACCCTGCGGGAATCGTCTCGTAGTCGAGGGTGACGTCGATCGCCTCGGCGAGGATGCGCCGTTGCCGTTCCTCGGCGGCCAGTTCGGTCCGGCGGGCGGTGATGGCCTCCTCCAGCGCCGCGGCGACCTCGTTGATGGCCCGACCGGCGTCGCGGCGGTCTTGGGGAGGGAGAGCACCCAGGGAGCGGCGCGCCGCCGCCACCTGTGACTCGCGCCCGATGGCCGCCGCCTCTGCTGCGCCAATCTCGTCAAGCGACCCCGCCCCGGCCACCGCAGCCAGCCCCGTCACCCGAGCCTCCTCGAGGATCTCGGCGAGAGACGCCCCGTCCGTTACTGCCACGGCTCATCTCCATGCGCCGTGTGGTTGGTACCGGCTACCGGATACTGGATACTGGATACCGCTTGCACAGTCTCTCTCTTACAACAGAAAGCCCGAAGCCGGGGCCTCGGGCATCGTCGGGCGGGCGGGGTGGACTCAGTCGCGCGAGACCCGCCGGGGCGATGCCGGTGGGGTAAAGCCGTAGAGCACTCGTCGCCTCATGGCCGGCGAGTGTAACGCACCCACCACCCGCTGTCGAAGGTCGGCGAACCCAGGGTTCCACAGGACGCTCAGCGTCGTCCACAGCCCGAACTTCGAGCGGCATTGTGAACCCAGGGTTCCACAGGACGCTCAGCGTCGTCTTGAACCCTGGGTTCCGGACGGTGGGTGGTGGCGTGACGAGAGGACGTAGAGGGCGATGCCGGCAGCGACGGCGGCGTTGAGGCTCTCCACAGCGCCCGGCATGGGGATGGTGACGGGCGTCGCCGCCCGGCCCACATCGGCGGGGAGGCCGTGGGCCTCGTTGCCCACGAGGAGCGCGACCAGGCCCGCATCGGCCGCGACGTGGGCGAGATCTTCTCCCCCGCCGGCGACGAGGGCCAGCGGGGTGAGCCCGGCGTCGCCAAGCGCCCCAACGGCGTCGGCACCGAGGCGGGTGACGGGAACGCCGAACTGCGTGGCCGCCGCGGCCCGGATGACGCCGGGCGCCCAGATGTCTGCCCCTCCCACGGTGGCGACGGCGAAACCGAAGGCGGCTGCGCTGCGGACGACGGCACCGGCGTTGCCCGGTTCGGAGACTTCCCACAGCACCACCGTGTCGGTTCCGGTGAGAGGTACCGGATCCGGGATCTTCACCACGCCGATGGGGCCACGCGGTGTGCGCGTACCCGAGAGGGCGCCGAGCACCGCTTCGTTGACCCAGATCGGCTCCCTGCCGCAGGATGCGGCGACGCGTCCTGCCTCCGGGTCTCCGGGGCGGGCGTAGATCTCGTGGACGATGGCGCCGGCGGCCGCGGCGTCGGCGAGCTGGTGTGGCCCTTCGACGAGGGTGCGACCCGAGTCACGCCGCCGCCGGGCATCGTGAAGGCGGCGCGCCTCCACGACCCCGGGGTTGCGGACGGATGTGACGACCCGGGACGGGCCGGGCATCAGTTGGCGGCGGTCTCGCTGGCCGCCTCGGTGGCGACCACGACGAGGGCGGCGAATGCCTCGGCGTCGTTGACGGCCATCTCGGCGAGCATCTTGCGGTCGATCTCCACACCGGCCGCCTTGAGACCGGCCATCATCTGGGAGTAGGTACTCCCGTTGAGGCGGGCGGCAGCATTGATGCGGGTGATCCACAGGCGACGGAAGTCACCCTTGCGGGCGCGCCGATCGCGATAGGCGTACTGCATCGAGTGCATCGTCTGCTCACGAGCAGTGCGATAGCGGCGGCTACGTGCCCCTGTATAACCGGAGGCCCGATCGAGGACCTTCCTGCGCTTCTTGCGCGCGTTCACGCTGCGTTTGACTCTCGCCATGAGTGTCCTCCTACCTTCCCAGCAGGCGTGCGGCCCGCCTGGCGGTGCCGCCGCTGAGGACGGCGCTGCCGTTCACCCTGCGCCACCGCTTGGCGCTCTTCTTGTGGCGGTTGTGGCCGCGCCATGCCCTGTCGTGCGAGATCTTGCCGGATCCCGTCACCCGCATACGCTTGGCCGCACCCTTGTGCGTCTTCTGTTTCGGCACGTTGTCACGCTCCTGTATGACGACCTCGCCCGGCCCCGGTCACTCCACCCGGTGACCGGGCGGGTGGCTACTCGTCGGTGTCGGGCAGCTGGCCGGCCGTCGCCGGTTCCTCCACAGCCTGATCGGTGGAGTCCTCCGCGGGTACGGTGGATTCCCCGACCGGCTCGACGGCTGTGTCGCCTACCGCTTCACCGGCTGTGTCATCTGCCGGTTCACCGGCTGTGTCGTCGTTGTCTCTGTTCCTGCGGTCCCGGGTGACCTTCTTGCTCGGTGCGAGAACCATCGTCATCTGACGATTGTCCATCCGTGGCGCCGCCTCGATGACGGCGAGTTCGCCGACGATCTCTGCGAGCCGGTCCAGGATCTCCTTCCCGATCTCGGGATGGGTGACCTCACGGCCACGGAACCTCATGGTCACCTTCACCTTGTCGCCCTCGCCGAGGAACCGCTCCACCCGCTTACGCTTCACGTCGAAGTCGTTCTGCGAGATCTTGGGGCGGAACTGCACCTCTTTGATGACGGTCCGGACCTGGTTCTTCCGGGCTTCGCGTGCCCGGATGGACTGCTCGTACTTGTACTTCCCGTAATCCATCATGCGGACGACGGGGGGACGAGCGTCGGGCGCGACCTCGACGAGGTCGAGCCCCAGTTGGTCGGCGAGCCACCGTGCCTCTTCGATGGACTTGAGACCGATCTGACCGCCATCGGGGTCGACCAGCCTCACTTCCCTGGCTCGGATGCGCTCGTTGACCCGTGGTTCTCTCGAAATGTCGGTACCTCCCGGGTACGTTCGTGGCTCGTGCCGACACCGGCGACGGGTCCCGTCACATCCCGGACCGGGATGCAAAAGAGGGCAGCACACAAGGTGCTGCCACTCGGGTACTCGACCGCGGCGCACCTGGAACGGTGGCCGGGTGGGAGGCAGCGCCCCCTCTTGGGTGTCGGTTGTAGTGGGTGAGTATAGCTTTCGCCGGGGCTGAGAGGTAGCTCGGAGCGGCAAGGTACTCGGTACTTGGTAGTACGCGATACATAGTACCTAGTACGTAGTACTTAGTACCTTCTTCAGTTCCCGATCTCGCGGAGGGTGAGCGCGGTCCTCACCGCCGCCTCCGCTGCCTCGGCGCCCTTGTTGTGGGGGCCGAGGGTGCTGCGAGCGCGGGCGTGGTCGGGGTCCCTCACCGTGAGCACACCGAAGGCGACCGGCTTGCCGGTCTCCAGCATGACCTGCATCAGGCCCTCCGAGGTGCGGTGGGCGACGTGTTCGTAGTGGTCGGTGTCCCCCTCGATCACCGCGCCCAGCGCCACCACGGCATCGTGACGGCGGGCCAGCGCCCGGGCCAGGAGCGGCAGCTCGAAGGATCCCGGGGCGGGAACCACGGTGGGGTCGGCAACCCCGGCGGCAGCCAGCCAGGCGAGTGCACCGGCGAGGAGACCACCGGTGACCTCCTCGTTGAAGGTGGCGTGGACCACGGCCACCGTCAGGCCGGCGGCGTCGGGGAACCCTTCCCCGCCCGGGGTGTCGATCCTCATTCCATCTCCCCGAAGAGGTGGCCCAGCTTGGAGCGCTTGGTCGCCAGGTAGGAGGCGTTGTCGGGGCCGATGCCGGCGACGAGGGGAACCCGTTCGGAGACGGTGATGCCGAAGCGACGCAACTGGTGCTCCTTCTCCGGGTTGTTGGTCATCAGCCGGACGCTGGACACCTTGAGAGCGGCCAATACCTGGGCATCGACGGCAAACGATCGCAGATCGGGTTCGAAACCGAGGGCCCGGTTCGCCTCGACGGTGTCGTGCCCGTCATCCTGGAGCCGGTAGGCGGACAGTTTGTTCATCAGCCCGATCCCACGCCCCTCGTGCGCCGGGTTGTACACCAGGATGCCCCGCCCCTCGGTGGCGATCCGCTGCAGGGCGGCGTGGAGTTGGGCCCGGCAGTCGCAGCGCAGCGATCCCAGCACGTCGCCGGTGAAGCACGCCGAGTGCACCCGGGTGAGGACATCGTCGACGCCGGCCACGTCACCCATCACCACCGCGACGTGGTCGGAACCGTCGATGGTCGACCGGAATCCGACGGCGCGGAAGTCACCGAACTCGGTCGGTAGATGGGCGTCGGCCTCCTTGCGCACCAACGACTCGTTGGCCCAGCGGTGGTCGACGATCTCGGCGATGGAGAGCACCGGGATGTCGTGCTCGGCGGCGAACTCGACAAGGCGGCGTCCCCTCATCATGGTGCCATCGTCCTCCACCAACTCACAGAGCACGCCCACCTCGGTGAGGCCGGCCATGTGCAGCAGGTCGACGGTGGCCTCGGTGTGGCCGGGTCGAACCAGCACGCCGCCGGGCGTGTAGCGCAGCGGGAACACGTGGCCGGGGCGGGCGAAGTCGGGCGGTCCGTAGCGGCCGTCGGCCAGTGCCCGGATAGTGGCGCTGCGGTCGGGGGCGGAGATTCCCGTGGTGGTTCCGTGCACCAGGTCCACCGAGATGGTGAAGGCGGTGCGGAACGACTCGCTGTTCTGCTGCACCATGAGGGGCAGGCCCAACTCGTCGAGGCGTCCGCCGTGCATGGGAACGCAGAGCAGGCCGCTGGTGTGGCGCACCATGAAGGCGATGCGCTCCGGCGTGGCCATTCCGGCGGCGAGGACGAGATCGCCTTCGTTCTCGCGGTGCTCGTCGTCCACCACCAGGACGAACTCTCCCGCCGTCAGCGCATCGAGCGCGCGCGATATGGCCTCGGCTGTCATCGTCCCTCCCCTGCGGCCACGCTCTCCAGGTAGCGGGCCACATACTTGGCGAGCACGTCGGTCTCGACGTTGACCGTGTCACCCTCGCTCCGGGCGCCGAGGACCGTTACGGCGAGGGTGTGCGGGATGAGCACCACCTCGCACCAGGCCTCACCGGTGCCTGCCGGCGAGACGGCGGTGACGGTGAGGCTGGCGCCGTCCAGCGTGACCGAGCCCTTCTCCACCAGGTAGGGCACCAGACCGGCAGGAACTCCTACCCGGACCCGGCGGGCGGCGCCTTCGGGAGAGATGGAAAGGACGGTGCCGGTGGCGTCGACGTGGCCCTGGACGATGTGGCCGTCGAAGCGGCCGTGGCCCGCCAGGGGGCGTTCCAGGTCGACGGAGTCCCCCACGGTGAGCTCACCCAGGTTGGTCCGGTCGAGCGATTCCTGCACAACGTCGACGGTCACGGAGGAGGCGTCGATGGCGACTGCGGTGAGGCAGGCGCCGTTGACAGCCAGCGAGTCTCCGATCGCCATGTCCGCCGACGTGGTGGGCGCCTCGATGGTGAGGCGCCTTCCGGTGGGTGTGGGTGTGGACGAGACCACGGTGCCCAGTTCGGTGACGATCCCGGTGAACATCACGCCACCTGCCGCGCCGGACGGGCCACCAGGCGGACGTCGGGGCCGACCATGGTCAGGTCCTCGATGACGACGGGGAGGCCGTCAGCCAGGGTGGCGAAGCTGCCGCCGAGGGCGGGCCGGCCCATCCCGCCGCCGAGGAGCGCCCCGTAGTAGAGGACGAAGCGGTCGGCGAGTCCGGCGGCGACGAAGGCCGAGGCCAGGGTGGGCCCACCCTCCACCAGCACGGTGAGCACGCCACGGCTTCCCAGGTCCTCGAGCACGGCATTCAGGTCGAGCCGATCACCGCCCCCGATCACCACCGAGTCGACGGGGGGAAGCTCCCGGTGGGTGCCGGTGTAGACCAGCGCATCCCGGCTCCACAGGCGCGCCGAGGCGGGTAGCTCTCCCCCACCGGCTATCACCACGGGGCGGGGCTGGGGACCGTCGAAGCCTTCGAGGCGGACGTCGAGGCGGGGGTCGTCGGCGCGCAGGGTGCCGGCGCCCACGATCACCGCATCGGACCCGGCCCGCAGCCGGTGGGCGTCGCGGCGCGCCTCGATTCCGGTGATCCACTGCGAGGTGCCGTCGGCTGCGGCGGCCTGGCCGTCCAGAGTGGCGGCCAGCTTCACCGTGGTCAGGGGGCGCCCGGTGCGGCGGTGGTGGAAGTAGCCCGGGTCGACCTCCTCCACCACGGACGGGTCGGGGACCACGTCGACGGCGATCCCGGCGGCGCGCAGCCGCTCGATGCCCCGACCCGAGACGCGGGTGTCGGGGTCGACGGCTCCGACGACGACACGGGCTACGCCGGAGGCGATCACGGCATCCGTGCACGGAGGGGTGTGGCCGTGGTGGCTACAAGGTTCCAGGGTGACGAAGAGGGTGCTACCGGCGGCCCGGCCACCGGCTTCCGCCAGGGCGATGACCTCTGCGTGGGGCTCCCCCGCCCTCTCGTGGGCCCCGCAACCGGCGACACTCCCGCCGGCGTCGATCACTACGGCGCCGACACGGGGGTTGGGGTGCGGGTGGGTGGCACGAGCCAGGTCCATGGCATGCGCCATGGCGGTGACGGCGTCAGGTGACGCCTCTCGGTTGTGGTCGCGTATGCACGCCACGGTCGAAGCCCCTTCTCCCATCCAGACTCTCACTGTCGGTCCCGGAGTTCCACCGGGTCCACCCCGTTAGGGGGTCGCGGGCTTTCACCGCCGGTCGGGAATTGCACCCTGCCCTGAAGAGGGATATGTCTGGGCAGCAGGATAGCGGAGAGCGCTAGAGGCTTCGTCGCTGCGACAAGTACCTGTTCAATGCCTTCGGTCCACCTGATAGTTCGAGCCCTGCTGCCTCTTGGCGTGTTCCTTCATCTCGGCGGCTATGGCGGAGGCGGCCCAGACGGAGGGAAAGGGGTTGCGCCGGTTGGTGGCGATGCCGACCGACAATGTCACCAGCGGGAAATCCTGGTCTTCACCGCGACGGTCCTCGATGGTGACGTAGCCGCGGGCGGCATCGGGAGCGTCGTAGAAGTCGGCGATGCCGGCGTCCCAGGCGGCGATCACCTGCTCGACGACGGGAACGATGCGGTCGTCGGAGGCGAGGACGACGAAGTCATCGCCACCGATGTGGCCGACGAAGCCGTCAGGAGCCTGCTCGGCCACCGCCGCCCGCAGCAGGCGGGCGGCGAACATGATGACGGCGTCGCCTCGCAGGAACCCGTACACGTCGTTGAACGACTTGAAGTGACCGATGTCGACGTGGGCCAGCGCCAGCGACCCGCCACCGGCGATGCGCCTCTCCATCTCGCGGGTGATCCCGGTGTTCCCCGGTAGTCCGGTGAGCGGGCTGAGGTCCTTGAGCTGGACGGCGCGGCGCAGCACGGTCTGCACCCGAGCGCCCAGCTCACCCATGTCGAACGGCTTGACCACATAGTCGTCGGCGCCCAGCTCGAGGGCACGGATGCGGTCGTCGATGCGGGAGGCGGCGGTGAGGACGATCACCGGCACCGTTGCCGTCACCGGTCCCGCCAGCAGCTCCATCAGCACCTGGAAGCCGTCCTCGTTGGGCATCATCACGTCGAGCACGATGAGGTCGACGTCCTCGGACGCCAGGATCCGGTGGGCCTCGTCGGCTTCGGCGGCGACCGAGATGGCGAAGCCGGCTGCCTGTAGGTGGCGGCGCAGGTAGTCGACGACATCGACGTCGTCGTCGACCACCAGGATGCGCTGTGTCATCGCTCTCCCGTGTCGGGGCACGCATCCCCGGCACCAACCTCATCCGCGCTCGGCGCAGCTCCGCAGTTCGGCGATGGCGGCCACCGGGTCGGCGGAGCCGAACACGGACGAGCCTGCGACGAAGACGTCCGCACCAGCCTGGCGCGCCCGCCCGATCGTCGACGGCGAGATGCCGCCATCGATCTGTATATCGGCGGGAAGGCCCCTCTGGTCAATGGATTTCCGGGCGGTGGCGACCTTCTCCAGCACTTCCTCGCGGAAGGCCTGGCCGCCGAAGCCCGGTTCGACCGACATCACCAGCACCAGGTCGCACAGCTCGAGGTGCGGGTCCACGGCGCGGAAGGGCGTGAGAGGGTTGAGGACCAGCCCGAAACGCAGCCCGAGGCGGCGGGCCTCGGCGGCGACAGGCTCGGGATCGGGATAGGCCTCGATGTGGACCGTGACGATGTCGGCTCCCACTTCGGCGAGCGGTTCCAGATAGGCGTGGGCGTTGGTCATCATCAGGTGGCAGTCGAAGGGCCGCCCGGTCACCTTGCGGACCGAAGCGATCACCGGGATCCCCAGCGAGACGTTGGGGACGAAGTGGCCGTCCATGATGTCGATATGGAACCAGTCGGCATGGTCCGCCACCCGACCTATGTCATCGGCCAGGTGGCCGAAGTCGGCAGCCAGGATCGAGGGAGCGATGCGCACCGGATTGGCCATCAGGTCACAATAGAGGCCGCGCCGGCGGGGGGCGCCGGTGTCCCCTGCCGAGAGCGGTCGCCGGCGTCCCGAGAGCCCACGCCCGCTTCCTGTAGATTCCCGTGGTCACCGGAAGCCAGGAGGACATCGTGGACCGATACCGCATCGCCGAGGGAGCCGAGGTGGACCTCTCCGCTTTCGATCCCGACGACACGTCTCAGTTCGATGGCGGCAAGAAGGACGGCGTCGAGGAACTGAAGCACCTCCGCAAGAAGTTGGCCGACCTCCAGTACACCCTCTACGCCGACGACTCGCACCGACTCCTCGTCGTCCTCCAGGCGATGGACGCCGGCGGCAAGGACGGCACCATCCGCAAGGTCTTCAAAGGGGTCAATCCGCAGGGCGTCCACGTCGTCAGCTTCAAGAAGCCATCCGAGGAGGAACTGGCCCGCGACTACCTGTGGCGTATCCACGAGCATGTCCCGTCGAACGGCGACATCGCAGTGTTCAACCGCAGCCACTACGAAGACGTCCTGGCGGTGCGGGTAGGCGAACTGGTACCCGAGGAGCGCTGGCGCCGCCGCTATGCCCACATCAGGGACTTCGAGCGTCTCCTCGTCGACGAAGGCACCACCGTCGTCAAGTTCTACCTCCACATCTCGCGGGAGGAGCAGGCGGAGCGACTGCAGGAGCGGCTCGACGACCCCACCAAGCGATGGAAGTTCAATCCGGATGACCTCAAGGCCCGCAAGGACTGGGCGGTGTACATGGACGCCTTCGAGGACGCCATCGCCGAGACGTCAACCGAAACGGCGCCTTGGTACGTGGTCCCGGCCAACAAGAAGTGGTACCGCAACATCGTCATCGCCAGAGTGCTGATCGCAGCCCTGGAGGCGATGGACCTGAAGTTCCCCGAGCCGCACAAGGACCTCGACGGCATCGTGATCAACTAGAAGCGTACTACGTACTACGTGTCGACGTGGGCGGGAGCGCCTCTGCGGCCGTTCATCCAGGCCTTGCCGGGCCGGTCGTCGCGGCCTTCGGGGCGGACCTGGATGAGGGCGACTCCCCCGGCTGCGGTGCCGAGGACGGGGACACCGTCGGCATCCGGGGCGATGACTCCCTGCTCGGGTGCCGGCTCGGTGTACCAGGCGCGCCGGACGGCGAGGCGCCTGCCCTCGACGACAACGTAGGCACCGGGACGGGGATGGAACGCCCTTATGCGGCGCAGCAAGGACTCGGCGTCCTCGGTGGGGTCGAGGAGGCCTTCGATGGGTTCCAGGCGGGGGGCCTGGGTGGCGGCGGCGTGCATCTGCGGGGCCGGCACCAACCCGCCGGCGGCAAAGGGCTCCAGGTTCTCGGCGAGGAGTTCGGCACCCAGGTGCGAGAGGCGGGCGGTGAGCGAGCCGCCGGTGTCGTCAGGGTCGATGGTGGTCTCGGCGACGGAGATCACCGGTCCGGTGTCGAGCCCCTCGTCGAGGTGCATGAGGCTGACACCGGTGGTGGTATCCCCGGCGAGGATGGCGCGCTCCACCGGGGCCGCGCCGCGCCAGCGTGGCAGTAGGGAGAAATGGACGTTGACGAACCCGAAGCGGGTGATAGCCAGCGTCGGGACCGGGATCAGCATGCCGAAGGCGACCACCACCGCGATGTCGACCGCCGCCTCTTCGAGCACCGCGTGTAGCTCTCGCCGGTTGGCCGGCTGCGCCACCGGGATGCCCCACTGACTCGCCGCCACCTTCACCGGGGGTGCCACCGGGACACTGCGACGGCCGGCCGGTCGGTCGGGACGGGTCACCACCAGTGCTGCGTCCGAGACGTCGACCAGTGCCGCCAGTGCAGGGACCGCCGCCGAAGGAGTACCGAGGAAGGCGGATCTCACACCCGGGTTCCGTCACCTTCGGCGAGTGCCTCGCGGCGCAGGTCACGCAGCGCTGCCTTGCGGGTGCGTTTGGGGAGGCGTTCCAGCAGCAGCATGCCGCCCAGATGATCGATCTCGTGCTGGAGGACGCGTCCCATGAGATCGTCACCCTCGAACACCACCGGGTTGCCGTCGATGCCGAATCCCTCGGCGCGGGCGAAACCGGGCCGCTCTATCGGCCAGTAGCGGCCGGGGACGGAGAGGCAGCCTTCGTCGTAGACCCACTCCTCGCCGTCCAGGTCGACGAGCTCCGGGTTGAACATGGCGAAGGGACCGTCCCCGATGTCGGCGACGAAGATGCGCTTGGAGATCCCGATCTGCGGCGCCGCCAGCCCGACGCCGGGAGCGTCGTACATGGTCTCGAACATGTCGTCGATGAGACGCTCGTATGCGCTGGAGATGTCGGACACGCGGGCCGCCGGCGTGCGCAGCACCGGGTCACCGAAGGTGCGAATGGGATAGAGGGCCATCTGTGGACGGCAGCATAGATTCGCCGCCAGGCATCTTCGGTTCACGTAGGACGCCCGGACACGCACCGGTGCAGCCCACCGCCGTACCGGCTCGACGACTCCGGCCCGGATGGGTGGAACATCACACGCCGGCCGGGTCACGGGGTCTTGGCGGGTCTACAACCTCACCGGGTCGACGTCGACACGGACACGACGCCCGGCATCACGCCAGGCCTGGATCTGGCTGCGGAGGCGGATCTTGGTGGGACGCAGGTCGGGGGCGGTGAGGAGCCAACGCCAGGTGTCCCCGGTCTGGGCCGGTCCGAGCAGGGTCACCTCCGCAGCGGCGAGGCGGAGCTCGGCGTCGATCGGGGCCGGATCGCCTGTGACCTCCAGGGCGAGCAGGTCTGTCATCGGCGGGAAGCCCTCCCGCTCCCGTTCCGCCAGCAACTCGTGCAGCAGCGGAGTGGGCCGACCGCTGCGGAGAGCCTTCAACACCCGGTGGCTCGCCTGGGTGGTCTGAACGAGGCAGCGACGGCCCCTTCCCCGCTCCACGCTGAGGGCCACCCGGGCCAGGATGCCGAGGGCCTCCTCTTCGGCGCGGTAGTGGGGGGCGAGCAGCATGCTGTCGGCGTCGATCACCACCGCCAGCGCCACCGGGGTAACCGCGGGAAGGTCGCGCTCGGTACCGACCGTCACCGGGCCGGGACCGCCGATGACGCCCACCTTGTCGCCGAGGGAGCGGCGCAGCTCGGCCACCACCCTCCCCACCCCGGCGCCGAGAGGCTGGAACCGGCCACCCCCGCAGGCGGTGCACGGTCCCAGGACACTCCCGCAGCGCTGGCAGGCATCGGTGCGGCTCACACCCGCCCCGCACTCGGGGCAGGTGCGGATGGTGCCGCAGGCGACGCAACGAAAGGCGGCAGCGTCGCCGTGTCGGGTGACGAAGACGAACACCTCTCCCCCACCGTGCACCACACCTTGGACCGCCCGGATCGTCGCCTGCATCACCACTCCGCTGCCGGGGGGCTCCTCGGCCCGGTCGATGATCTCGACCAGCGGCCAGACCCGCCGTGGAGTGATCAGCTCCACCCCGGCGGCCAGCGAGTCGACCGTGGGCGTGGGCCCGGCGAACACCAGGCCGAACCGTTCGGCGGTACTGCGGCGGCGCATCACCTCCCTCACCGAGAGGGTCGGTGTCTGCGGCTCCCGCATGGCCGGCCGTCCCTCCTCGAGCACCACGACCAACCCCAGGTCGCCCATCGGCCACAGCCCGATCTCCCGGGTGGCGACGACGAGGCGACCCTCCCCGGCGACGAGCTGGCCCCAGGCACGGGTGGTGGTGGCTGCCGGTTCCGACGAGGTGACGAACAGCGGCTGCCGGCCCAGTGCCGCTTCCATCCCGGAAGCGAGAGCCCGCGCCTCTGCCACGGTGGGGGCGATGACGGCGACGTTGCGCCCCGCGCCGAGCACCCCGGCAGCCAGCCCGGCCAGAGGCTCCGCCCACGGCCCTCCGGAGACCAGGTAGCGGGGCCGTCCCGGCCTCCCGTCGACAATGGCGGATGTGATGTCGGGGAAAGGCGAGCCCAGGTCGGCGGCATCCGCAGGCTTCGGCGCCACCCGCCGCGGAACGTTGGACGGAGCCGCCTTGGCGAGCAGCACCGCCTGAGGGGCTACGTAGTGCACCGCCGCC
The DNA here is from genome assembly GCA_964579415.1 of uncultured Acidimicrobiaceae bacterium. Lineage (GTDB taxonomy): Bacteria > Actinomycetota > Acidimicrobiia > Spongiisociales > UBA5794 > CAZOGW01. The sequence continues at coordinate 18,532 of CAZOGW010000037.1, forward strand.
CAGCGCAAAGTCTCCAGCAGCCGGGATGTCACCACCGGGAGGTCGCCGACCACGGCGAGGATGTCACGCAGTCGCTGCTCTCTCCCCGTCGCTTCCCGGACGCCGGTTACGACGCCGCGCACCTTGCGCCCACCGAGGGGAACCCTCACCAGGGACCCGGTCTCGACGCCGCTCAGCGAGTCGGGGATGCGGTAGGTGAACCCGTCGTCGACGGCGAACGTGGCCAGGTTGGGGACCACCTGGGCGAGGCGGGTCAGCGCAGCTCCCCGTTGCCCGACCTGGGCGCGGCCGATTCGGCGATGCGGTCCCAGAGGCGCTCGGCGACGGCAGCCTTGTCCATGAGGCTCCAGGACTCGGTGGCGCCGTCGGGAGTGATGATGGTCACCTCGTTGGTGTCACTGCCGAAACCCGAGCCTTCCTTGGCCACGTCGTTGGCCACCAGCAGGTCGACACCCTTGCGCTGTGCCTTGGAGACGGCCTCGTCGAGCGAGCCGGTCTCGGCGGCGAACCCCACCAGGTAGGGGCGCGGGCTCATGGCGGCCACCCCGGCGAGGATATCGGGTGTGGGTTCCAGCTCGATGGTGGGGAGCCCGTCGGCGCGGCGGATCTTGACCGCGGCGGTCCCCGCGGGGCGGAAATCGGCCACTGCGGCGGCGAGCACGGCGACGTCGGCGCCGGCGGCCGCCTCCCACACCGCCTGAGCCATCTCCTCGGCGGTCTCGACGGCGATGATGCGCGCCGCATTCCCGGTTGGTGGGGGCGCCGAGGTCACCAGCGTCACCCTGGCGCCGCGGCGGGAGGCGGCGGCGGCGATGGCGTTGCCCATCTTCCCCGAGGATCGGTTGCCCACGAAGCGGACCGGGTCGATAGCCTCCCGGGTGCCCCCGGAGGAGACGAGCACGTTCCAGCCTTCCAGGTCCCCGGCCCCGAGGGTGGCGACGAGGGCGGCGACGATGTCCTCCGGTTCGACCATGCGACCGGCGCCGGAATCACCGCCGGCGAGAGCGCCGGTGGCCGGACCGGCGATGACGGCACCGTCGGAGGTCAGCGTGCCGATGTTGCGGCGGGTGGCAGGGTGCTCCCACATTTCGGTGTGCATCGCCGGCGCCACCACCAGCGGCTTGCCCCAGCAGGCGATCACGGTGAGGCTGACCGGGTCGTCGGAGATGCCGTTGGTGATACGGCCGATGGTGGCGGCGGTGGCCGGTGCCACCACCACGGCATCGGCCCACCGGGCCAGGTTGGTGTGCGGGCTGGGGTCGTCGCCGCCGAACACACCGGCGATGGGCTGGGTGCCGGTGATGGCGGCGAAGGTCTGCGGGCCGACGAACCGTCTTGCCGCTTCCGTCATCACGACCCGAACGGCCGCCTCCTGCTCGACGAGTCGGCGCGCCAGGTAGGCGGCCTTGTAGGCGGCGACACCGCCGGTCACGCACAGGATGACGTTCCGGCCGGCGAGTGACATCGCGGTGTCGCTACTCGTCGAAGGTCTGCGGGCCACCGTCGGCGTCGAGCGTCACCTTGTCCTCGGCGATCTCCTCGAGGGCGATCGACAGAGGCTTGCGGGACAGCGAGTGGACCTGTGGCGGTACGTACGAGCCGAGACCCTCGCCGAGCTGGTTGAAGTAGGAGTTGATCTGCCGGGCGCGGCGGGCGGCCAGCACGACCAGCCCGAAGCGGGAGTTGGTCTTCTCCAGCACGAGGCCGATGGGCGGTTCGATCATCAGAGACGGGCTCCAGTCCGATGGGAGTGCGGGAACGACCCATGATAGACGCTCTCCGGCGCGAAGCCGTGCCCCTTCAACCGGCCTCGATCGCAGCGACGATCAGGTCGACCACTTCCTCGACGCCGAGAGCGGTGGTGTCGACGACCAGGTCGTAGTGGGATGGATCGAGGTAGTCGACGCCGTAGTAGCGCAAGTAGCGGTCCGACTCTGACATCGTCCGCCGCCGGATGGCCTCCTCCGTGGCAACAAGATCGACGTTCTCGCTCTCGGTGCCCCGGCCGGCGCCGTAGACCCGGCGGGCAGCCTCTTCGGTGGCTACGTCGAGGAAGACTTTGAACGACTCGGGGAGCACCCACCAGCCAAGACGGGCGTCGATGACGAAGCCGTCGACGGTGTCGCCGAGATGTCGGGTGCGGGCATCGATCTCCCGGTCGATCCCGTCGCCATCCTCGGCAAATCTCGACAGCTCGAGGATCGTCATGCCCCTCTCGGCCGCCATCGCTCGCATGAAGTCACCCGCCGATACGTGGAGCAATCCGAGTCTCTCGGCGAGGCGCCAGCCGACGGCCGACTTACCCGAGCCCGGTCGCCCGGAGAGGCTGACGATCATCCCGCCGGCTACGCCGTCTCGCCGAAGTGTGCCAGCAGCGCCGCCCGCTGCCGGGCGCCGAGCCCGCGGACGCGGCGGTTGTCGGCGATATCCAGTGCCTCCAGCAGCTTCCCGGTCCCGACCTTGCCCAGGCCGGGCATCGCCTGGAGGATGGCGGTGACCTTGGTCCCGGCCACGATGTCGTCGTTCTCGGCGCGGGCGAAGACTTCGCCCAGGGTCAGGCTCCCGGTGCGCAGCAACTCCTTGAGCTCGGCCCGCTCCCGCCGGGCGGCGGCCGCCTTCTCCAGGGCCTGTGCCCTCTGTTCAGGTGTGACTTCGGGCAGCACGAGCCCTCCTTCCTCCCCGCAACGCGAGGACTCTACTTTGAATTCTTCATCTCCCCCCGGCTTTGCGGAGGGCGGGTCGAGAGCGCCTTCTTCATCTCCCCCCGGGCTTTGACGGGGGGAGTACCCCTGCCGGAGGCTTTGCGGAGGCAGGGGGGAGGGGGGGTCTTCGTCGCGCTCCCTGTACAGCCTTCGCGGCAAGCTCAACGGGCATCTGAGAGGAAGACCCCCTCCGATCGATCGGCCCACCGCGAGCCTGTGCACGCGATCAGGTCTTGTGCCGCCAGGCGGGCCGATCGACCACCTCCCCCACCGAAGCGGCGGGGGAGGATGAAAAACAGCCCTACGAAGCGGCGGGGGAGGATGAGGAACAGCCCTACGAAGCGGCGGGGGAGGATGAAAACAGGCCACTCAGTCGGGCTCGGGCGCTGCGAGAGACTGGGCGATGGCGGCGGCGGCGGCTACCGGGTCGGGGGCGGCGGTTATGGGGCGGCCGATGACGAGCCAGTCGGCGCCCTTGCGCAGCGCCTCGGCGGGAGTGGCCACCCGGCGCTGGTCGTCGTCGGCCTCGGCGGGGCGGATACCGGGGGTCACCCGCACCAGGTCGGGGGCGACCTCACGGACCACGTTGATCTCGTGCGGCGAGCACACCAGGCCCTCGCAGCCGGCGGCGGCGGCGAGGCGAGCCATCCTGGAGACGAGCCGGCCCGGCGAGACGGTGATCCCGGTGGCCGCCAGGGAATTCTCGTCGAGGCTGGTGAGCACCGATACCCCGAGGATGCCGGCGGTGCCTCCCGCAGCGGAGGAAAGCCCGGACACGGCGGCAGCCAGCATCTCCTCGCCGCCGGAGACGTGGGCGGTGACCCAGCGGGCGCCGACGTCGCCGAGGCGCCGCGCCGCCGCCTCCACCTGGGTGGGGATGTCGTGCAGCTTGGCGTCGGCGAAGACAGGGAGGCCGAGCGCGGCCACGGTGGCGACGGTGCCGGGCCCCGGCCCGAAGAGGAGCCCGAGGCCCACCTTGAAACCACCGACGTGGGGGGTCAGCGCCTTGGCCATGCGCACCGCCTCCTCGGCGGAGGGCAGGTCGAGGGCCACCAGCACGGGAGTGTGGTTCACCATGGCCGGGCCGCTCCGATCAACTCGCTCACCGCGGCCACGTCCTCGGTGCGGCAGAAGTCGGCCAACTCGTCGAGGATGACGGTGGCGATGCGGGGCGTGGCGAAGTGCGCCGTCCCCACCGCAACCGCCGAGGCGCCGGCCATCAGGTACTCGGCGACGTCCCAGCCGGAGCGGACCCCGCCGCAGCCGACGATGGGGACCGAAGGAAGCGCCTGAGCCACCTCCCACACGCAACGCAGTGCGATCGGTTTGAGTGGCGTCCCGGAGTAGCCGCCCACGTTGCCCGAAAGCACCGGGCGGCGTGTCTCCAGGTCGATGGCGGTTCCCCACACGGTGTTGGTGAGCACCACCCAGTCGGCGCCCGCCTCGGCGACGGCGCCGGCCACCGCCACGATGTCGGCGGCGTTGGGGGAGAGTTTGGCGCCGACAGGAAGGCCGACGGCATCATGTACCGCCGCCACCACGGTTGCGGCAAGCTGCGGATCAAGGGCCCACATGACGCCGCCGTCGAGGTTGGGGCATGACAGGTTCACCTCGATGGCGGCCACCCCGGCGACCGCCATCCGGCGCGCCACGGTGACGAAATCGCCGACATGGTGACCCACCGCAGACCCCCACACCTCCACATCCAGCGAGCTCAGGCCCGGTCCCACCTCCTCGACCCAGCGATCGATGCCGGGGTTGGGGATGCCGAGGCCGTTGAGCATGCCCTCGCCGGCCGGGGCGATGCGGGGGGGCTCCCGGCCAGTCCATGGATCCGGGCTCACCGACTTGGCGACAGCAGCGCCGTAGAGCGAGAAGTCGACGGTGCCGGCGAAGTCGACCACGGAGCCCACGGTGCCGCTGGCGGCGACGAGAGGGCTGCCCAGGAAGTGATCGCCGAGCCGGGTGGCCAGGTCGATCATGACGGCTTTCCCCACACCGCGGCCCGGTGATGTTCCTGCAGGGAGGAGACGACACGGGGTTCACGGGCGTAGCCGAGGCTTTCCACCAGGAGCTGCCCGCCGCGGATGGTGGTGACGCAGGGCACGTCGTGGCGGGTTGCGGCGCGGCGGATCACCGCGCCGTCGCCACGTGCCCGGGAGCTCTCCGGGGTGTTGATGACCAGGTCGATGCGGCCTTCCTCGATGAGCCGCACCGGGTCGTAGGGCCCCTCCCCCACCTTGTCGACGTGGGTGACCCTGATGCCGTGGCGGGTGAGGTGTCCGGCGGTGCCGTGGGTGGCGAGAATGCGGAACCCGAGGTCGACGAGGGAGGAGGCGATCCCGGTGCCGTCGGCCTTGTCGCCATCGGCCAGGGAGAGGAAGACGGTGCCGCCGGTGGGGATGACGTGGCCGGCGCCGCGCAGCGCCTTGGCGTAGGCGACCCCGATGGTGCCGGCGATGCCCATCACCTCGCCGGTGGCCCGCATCTCCGGCCCGAGCACCCGGTCCTCGGCGGGGAACCTCTTCCAGGGCAGCACCGCCTCCTTGATGGCGACGCGCCCCGGCAGCGTGGGCAGGTGGCCTTCGGGTACCAGGCCCTCGGACCGCAGAGCCTCCAGGGACTCCCCCATCATCACCCGGGTGGCCACCTTGGCCAGCGGCACCCCGGTGGCCTTGGAGATGAAGGGGACGGTCCGCGACGCCCGCGGGTTGGCTTCCAGCACCACTACCTCGTCGCCGCGGACGGCGTACTGGATGTTGACCAGCCCTCGTACCTCGAGCCCGGCGGCGAGGCGTCCGGTGAGGTCGACGATACGGTCCACGACCTCAGCGCTCAGGGTCGGCGGCGGGACGACGCAGGCGGAGTCGCCGGAGTGGATACCGGCCTGTTCGACGTGTTCCATCACGCCACCGACGTACAGGTCGGTGCCGTCGTACACCGCGTCGACGTCCACCTCGATGGCCGACTCGAGGAACCGGTCGACCAGCAGCGGCGCCACCGCCAGGTCGGCGCCGCCGGCGCCGTAGAAGTCGTCTAGGTAGTCCTGCATCTCGGCGGCGGACCACACGATGCGCATGGCGCGGCCGCCGAGCACGAAGGAGGGCCGCACCAGCACCGGGAACCCGATGCGCTCGGCCACCGCGGTGGCCTCGGGGGCGGACATGGCGGTGCCCGATTCGGGCTGGGGCACGCCGATGCGGTGGCACAGCGTCGAGAAGCGGTCGCGGTCCTCGGCGAGGGCGATGGAGTCGGGGGTGGTGCCGGCGACGGGGACGCCTGCGGCCTCCAGGGTCGGGGCCAGGCCCAGCGGGGTCTGGCCGCCGAGCTGGACGATCACCGCCACCGGCTTCTCCTTGTCGATGACCGCCATTACGTCCTCGGGTGTGAGCGGCTCGAAGTAGAGGCGGTCCGAGGTGTCGTAGTCGGTGGACACCGTCTCCGGGTTGCAGTTGACCATCACCGTCTCG